>NZ_JBSHAO010000024.1:0-133174 GCF_053611545.1 Streptomyces sp. NPDC054796
TTCCTCATCCGGCTCGCTGCTGATCGTTTTCTGTGGTTCCAGTGCTACAACCACCTTCTGATGGACGGCTTCGCCTGTTCCCTGGTGGCGCGCCGAGTGGCGGAGGTTTATACGGCGCTCCACGGTGGGAGCGCCGATTCCGGGGCGGTGGGCGAGGTTTCGCACACCCCGCTGCGCGAGCTGACGGAGCAGCAGACCGCATACCGGGATTCAGATGTGTATGCGGAGGACCAGCGGTATTGGCACGAACATTTCGCTGACCGGCCCGAATTGGTAAGCATTCCCGGCCACCGTTCGACGGCCTCCGCTGAGGAAACCGGCGCGAGCGGGGTACTGCGTGAGTCGGGCCATGTCCCGCCCTCCGTCGTGGCAGCCGTGCGCGCGGCGGCCGAGGAAGCGGGGGTGACGTGGACACGGTTCGTCATCGCGGCCGTGGGAGCCTACGTGGCCCGGCTGACGGGCGCGGGCGAGGTGGTCCTGAGCCTGCCGGTGACCGGCAGGCTCAGCGAGGCGGAGCGGCGGACGCCCTGCACCATGGCGAACATGCTGCCGCTGCGGTTGCCGGTACGGGCGGAGTCCAGCCCGGCGGAGCTGGCGGCGGACGCCGCGCGGGAGGTCGGTGCGCTGCTGGAACACCAGCGTTTCCGTGGTGAGCGGCTGCGGCGTGAGCTGAGCTGGCCGGAGGGCGAGCGCTGGCATTTCGGACCGTACGTGAACATCGTTCCCACGGGCGGGCAGCTCCTGTTCGGCGAGGCCCGTGGTGTGGTGCGCGACCTGTCGAGTCGGCGCGTCGAGGACTTCGGTGTGCTGGTGGACGGCTCCTCGGAGGAGGAGGGCCTGCGCATCGTCCTCGAGGCCAACGCCGAGCTGTACGACCGCGAGTGGGTACGAGGTGTGCACCGGTCCTTCCTGCGTTTCCTGGAGCGGTCGGCGGCCGAACCCACGGCGCCCGTCGGACGTTTCGATGTGCTGGACGAGGACGAGCACGGCCGCGTGATCGGGGACTGGAACGACGCCCACCAGCCCATTGCCGCAGGGACGGTCATCGACCGCTTCGCCGGGTGGGCTGCTTCGGCTCCGGGTGCGGTGGCGGTGCGGTGTGGTGACGAGGCGGTCTCGTACGGGGAGTTGGAGGCGCGTGCGAATCGTCTGGGCCGGTATTTGACGGGTCTGGGTGTGGGGCGTGAGTCGCGGGTGGGTCTGTGTCTGCCACGTGGTGTGGACATGGTTGTGGGGATGTTGGGTGTGTGGAAGGCGGGGGGCGCGTATGTGCCGCTCGATCCCGAGTACCCGGTGGACCGGCTGGCCTACATGGTGTCCGACAGCGGTGCCACGGTCGTTCTGGGCACGGAGGAAACGGTGACCGGGGTGCCCATGGGCGCCACGCGGACACTTTTGCTGGACAGGGCCGGGGCGGCGATCGCGGCGGAGTCGTCTGAGCCGTTGTCGGTGTCTGTCGCGCCTGAGCAGTTGGCGTATGTGATTTATACGTCGGGTTCGACGGGGCGGCCGAAGGGTGTGGCGGTCGCGCATGGTGGTGTGGCGAATCTGGCGGAGGTGATGCGTCCCGTCCTCGGTGTGGAGGAGGGTGTGACGGCGCTTCAGTTCGCCTCGTTCTCGTTCGATGCGGCGGTGCTGGATGTGGCCGTCACGTTGGGCGGGGGTGGCACGCTCGCTATCGCGTCCAGCGAGGAGCGGTTGGAGCCCGAGGCGCTGGCCGTGATGATCCGCGAGGCTGGTGTGAAGGTGGCCAGCGTGGTTCCTTCGCTCCTTGGGGTGCTGGAGCCGGGGTCTGTTCCTGGTGTGGAGAACTGGGTGCTGGGTGCGGAGCGCCTCAGCGCCGACCTGGCGGCGAAGTGGCGGGCCGGGGCGCGGGTGTGGAACAGCTACGGGCCGACCGAGGCGACCGTCATCACCACGACCGTGCTTCTGCCCGAGGGCATCACCTCGGAGGATGCCCCGCCCGCGATCGGCGCCCCGATCGGCAACGCGCAGGTCTTCGTCCTGGACGGGTTCCTGCGACCGGTGCCTCCTGGTGTGACGGGTGAGCTGTATGTATCGGGCGCGGGACTCGCACGCGGATACGTGGGCCGCCCGGACCTGACCGCCGAGCGGTTCGTGGCCAACCCCTTCGTATCGGGCACCCGCATGTACCGCTCGGGTGACCTGGCCCGCTGGACTGCGGACGGTCTGCTGGAGTTCGCGGGCCGTGCGGACGAGCAGGTGAAGATCCGCGGCTTCCGCGTCGAGCCCGGCGAGATCGAGTCGGTTGTCGCCTCCCACGAACGTGTCGGCCAGGCCGCCGTTGTCGTGCGTGAGGACCGTCCGGGTGAGAAGCGGCTGGTGGCGTATGTCGTCCCGGCCGGTGACGACGACTTCGACGCTGGTGTGCTGCGGGAGTACGCGGGAGAGCGGTTGCCGGAGTACATGGTGCCGTCGGTGGTGCTGCTGGAGCGGCTGCCGCTGACCGTCAACGGCAAGGTGGACCGTGGAGCACTGCCCGCACCCGAGCCGGAGAGCCGCCCGACGGGCCGGGCCGCTGCCACACCGGTGGAGGCGTTGCTGTGCGGCCTGTTCGGCCAGGTGCTCGGGCTGGCCGAGGTGGGGGCCGAGGACAGCTTCTTCGAACTCGGCGGCGACTCGATCCTGTCGATGCTGCTGGTGTCCGGAGCCCGCCGTGCGGGGTTGGTGATCACCACTCGTGAGGTCTTCGAGCACCGGACACCAGCCGGACTCGCCTCCGTCGCCGTCCCCCTTCTCGAAGACTTCAGCCCTGCCGCCGGCGCGACCGTCGACGCGCCCACCGGCGAGGTCCCGCTCACTCCGGTGATGTGGGAGCTGCTGGACCGGGTGGCACCGGAGGACCTTGGCGAGGTGTTCCAGTCGGCCCTGGTCACGGTCCCGGCGGGCCTGGAATTCGCGTTGCTGACGCAGGCGTTGCAGGTCGTGGTGGATCGTCACGATGTGCTGAGGGCGCGGATCGAGATGGTGCCCCAGGCGCGGCTGGTGGTTCCCGAGGCGGGCGCCGTCGAGGCAGCAGGGTGGGTGCGGCGGGTGGACACGGCCGACCTGTCGGGCCGTGCGCTGAGCGGTGTGGTGGACGAGCAGCTACGCGCTGCGACACACCGGCTGGACCCGTTGGCCGGTGTGATGCTTCAGGCGGTGTGGCTGGACGCGGGCCCCGACGCACAGGGAAAGCTGCTCCTCGTGGCCGACCACCTGGTGGTGGACGGCGTCACCTGGCGCGTACTGCTGCCCGACTTGGCGGAGGCGTACGGGGACCTGGCCGCAGGCCGTGAGCCGGTGCTGGGTCCGGTGTCGACGTCGTTCCGGCATTGGGCGCGTGAGTTGTCCGCGCAGGCGGTGGGTGCGGAGCGTGTTGCTGAGCTGCCGGGGTGGCAGACCCTGTTGGAGGGTGCTGGCCCACTGTTGACGGATGGGCCGGTGGATCCGGTGCGTGATGTTGAGGCGTCGGTGCGTCGGGTGTCGGTGTCGGTGCCGTCCGGGGTGACGTCGGCCCTGTTGACGGCGGTTCCTGCCGCCTTCCATGCGGGTGTCGATGATGTGCTGCTGGCGGGGCTGGCGGCTGCGGTCGCGGAGTGGGCCCAGAGCCGGAACCAGGGCCAGGTCCAGGCTGCGGCTGACGGGTTTCTGGTGGATGTGGAGGGGCATGGCCGTGTCCCGTTGAGTGAGGGTGTGGACCTGTCCCGGACGGTGGGGTGGTTCACCAGTGCGCAGCCGGTGCGGTTGGCGGCGGGTGGGTTTGACCCGGCGGATCTGCGTGCTGGTGGTTCGGCGGCCGGGCAGGTGTTGAAGCGGGTGAAGGAGCAGGTGCGCGCTGTGCCCGGTGACGGGCTCGGCTACGGCATGCTCCGCTACCTCAACCCCGAGACCGCGCCCACCATGGCGGAGCTGCCCTCGGCCCAGATCGGATTCAACTACCTCGGCCGTTTCGCCGGGCGCGACGGACAGTGGGAGCTGACCGACGGTGGGCTGGGCGCAGGAAGCGCCGCCCGCGCCCAGGTGATGCGCCCCCTCGAAGTGCTGGGCGCGGTGCACGACCGCGCCGAAGGACCCGAGCTGACCCTCACCCTCTCCTGGCCCGAACGGCTGCTGGACGAGACCTCAGCGCAGGCCCTCCTCGATACATGGGCCGCGATGCTGTCCGGGCTGGCCACGCATGCGGCACGCCCCGGGCACGGCGGACACACCCCCTCCGACTTTCCCCTCGTCGCCCTGGACCAGGAGCAGGTGGAGGAGCTGGAGGCGGACGTCCCCGAACTGGTCGACGTGCTGCCCGTCTCGCCCCTCCAAGAGGGGCTTCTCTTCCACGCGCTCTTCGACGAGCAGGTGGAGGACATCTACGTCGAGCAGATGGTGCTCGATCTGCGGGGCACGGTGGACGCCGGGGTGCTGAGAGCATCGTGGCAGGCACTGCTGAACCGGCACGCCGCCCTGCGGGTGGGCTTCCGTCATCTGGCGGGGCGCGAGCAGCCCGTACAGACGGTCGCCCGGCAGGTGTCTCTGCCCTGGCGCGAGGAGGACTTCTCCGGGCTCGACGCGGAGGCCGCCTGGACGGAGTCGGAGCGGATCAGCGGCGAGGAGCGCGCGCAGCGCTTTGAGCTGGCGCGGCCCCCGTTGCTGAGGATCGCGCTGGTGCGTGTCGGTGCCGAGCGCTACCGGATGATGGTGACGCTCCATCACCTGCTGCTCGACGGCTGGTCGTTGCCGATCCTGCTGCGGGAGCTGTGGGACTGCTACGCGGCCGACGGATCCGCACACGCCCTGCCCACGGTGACCCCGCACCGCGACTATCTGGCCTGGCTGACCCGTCAGGACAAGCAGGCGGCCCGCGACGCCTGGCAAAACGCACTCGCCGGTCTGGAAGAGCCCACGCAGGTGGCTCCGGCCGCCCCGGCCGTGGCGGAGGCCACCTCCCTCGGCAGGGTGAACACCCGCACCGGCGCGGAGCTGGCCGGTGCGTTGGGCGAGCTGGCCCGTACACACGGGGTGACGCTGAACACCGTCGTGCAGGCGGCCTGGGCGATCGTGATCGGACAGTTGGCCGGACGCCGTGACGTCGTCTTCGGCGCGACGGTCTCGGGTCGGCCCGCAGACCTTCCGGGCATGGAGAACATGCTGGGCCTGTTCATCAACACGGTGCCGGTGCGGGTCGGCTTCGACCCGGCGCAGACCGTCGTCGGGATGCTGACGGAGTTGCAGCTCCAGCAGTCTGAGCTGCTGGAACACCAGCACCTGGGCCTCACCGAGATCCAGCGACAGGCTGGGCCCGGCGCCACCTTCGACACCCTGATGGCCTTCGAGAACTACCCCGGCGACCCCGCCGTTCCCCCGTCCATCGAGGCACTCTCGCTGGCGGACGTCGAACTCCGGGAGTCGACCAACTTCGCCCTCGCCCTGGGCGTCGTCCCGGAGGACGACGATCTGGGCCTGCGGCTGGACTACCGCCCCGACCTGTTCGAGGCATCCACCGCCCAGGCGGTCTCCGACCGCCTCACGCGGGTACTCGCGCAGATCGTGGCGACTCCCCATCTCAAGCTCGCTGAGATCGAGGTGCTGAGGGGATCCGAGCGTGCGTTGGTGGTGGGGGAGTGGAACGACACGGCGCGGCCGGTGTCGGCGCGTACCGTGCCGGAGCTGTTCGCCGGTTGGGCCGCTTCGGCTCCCGACGCGGTGGCGGTGCGGTCGGGCGATCAGGTGCTGTCGTATGGGGAGTTGGAGGCGCGTGCGAATCGTCTGGGCCGGTATTTGACGGGTCTGGGTGTGGGGCGCGAATCACGGGTGGGTCTGTGTCTGCCGCGTGGTGTGGACATGGTTGTGGGGATGTTGGGTGTGTGGAAGGCCGGGGGTGCGTATGTGCCGCTCGACCCGGAGTACCCGGCGGACCGTCTTGCGTACATGGTGTCCGACAGCGCGGCCACGGTTGTGCTGGCCGTCGGGGAGACGGTGGCGCAGGTCGCGGGTGACACGGTGCCCGTGGTTGCGTTGGATGCCCCGGACATCGCGGCGGCCGTCGCGTCGGAGTCGTCCGAGCCGCCCGAGGTGCCTCTCTCACCGGAGCAGCTTGCCTATGTGATCTATACGTCGGGTTCGACGGGGCGGCCGAAGGGTGTGGCGGTCGCGCATGGTGGTGTGGCGAATCTGGCGGAGGTGATGCGTCCCGTCCTCGGCGTGGAGGAGGGCGTGACGGCGCTTCAGTTCGCGTCGTTCTCGTTCGATGCGGCGGTGCTGGATGTGGCCGTCACGCTGGGTGGGGGCGGCACGCTTGCCGTCGCGTCCAGCGAGGAGCGGTTGGAGCCCGAGGCGCTGGCGACCATGATTCGCGAGGCCGGGGTGAGCGTCGCGAGTGTGGTGCCGTCCCTGCTCGGGGTGCTGGAACCGACGTCGGTGCCGGGTGTGGGGAACTGGGTGCTGGGCGCGGAACGCCTCAGTGCCGATCTGGCCGCGCGCTGGCGGGCTCAGTCCAGGGTGTGGAACACGTATGGCCCGACCGAGGCGACCGTCATCACCACGGCCACCCTCCTGGACGAGGGCATCGCCTCCGACGACGCTCCGCCCGCGATCGGCGCCCCGATCGGCAATGCGCAGGTCTTTGTCCTGGACGGGTTCCTGCGGCCGGTGCCTCCAGGTGTGACGGGTGAGCTGTATGTGTCGGGTGCGGGACTCGCGCGCGGCTATGTGGGCCGCCCGGATCTGACGGCGGAGCGGTTCGTGGCCAACCCGTTCGTGTCGGGCGCCCGGATGTACCGGTCGGGTGACCTGGCCCGCTGGACGGCGGACGGTCTGCTGGAGTTCGCGGGCCGAGCGGATGAGCAGGTGAAGATCCGCGGCTTCCGGGTCGAGCCCGGCGAGGTGGAGTCGGTTGTCGCCTCGCATCCGGAGGTGTCCCAGGCCGCCGTCGTCGTGCGTGAGGACCGTCCGGGTGAGAAGCGGCTGGTGGCGTATGTCGTTGTCGAGGGAGAGGTGGAGTCTCAGGCGCTGAGGGATCATGTGGCGCTGGTGCTGCCGGAGTACATGATCCCGTCGACGGTGATGGTGTTGGAGGCCATGCCTCTGACGGTCAACGGGAAGGTTGACCGGGCCGCGCTTCCGGCGCCCGAGGTGGCCGGCGGTGTGGAGGGACGTGCGGCCGAGACTCCCGTTGAGGCGGTGTTGTGCGACCTGTTCGGTGAGGTACTGGGCCTGGACCAGGTGAGCGCCGAGGACAGCTTCTTCGAGCTGGGCGGCGACTCCATCCTCTCCATGCTGCTGGTCTCCAACGCCCGACGCGCGGGCCTGGTGATCACCTCCCGGCAGGTCTTCGAGCACCGGACCCCCGCGGGCCTGGCCACCGTCGCCGAGACGGCGGACGGTGCCACCGTGGGCGGCGGCGACTCGGGCGTGGGTGAGGTGCCGCTGACCCCCGTGATGCACGAACTTCTGGACCGGGTGCCGCCGGAGAGCCTGGCCGAGGTCTTCCAGCCCGCGCTGGTGGCGACCCCCGCCGACCTGGACTTCGCGGTGCTGACCGAAGCCGTACGCGCGGTGCTGACCCACCACGATGTGCTGCGGGCGCGGCTGGAGATGGTGCCCCAGGCGCGGCTGGTGGTTCCCGAGGCAAGCACCGTTGCTGTAGAGGAACTGCTGCGCCGGGTGGACGCTGCCGGGCAGGACCTTCAACTGCTGGTGCCCGAGCAGGTGCGGGCCGCGGCAGAGCGGCTGGATCCGTTGGCCGGTGTGATGCTCCAGGCGGTGTGGCTGGATGCCGGGCCCGAGGTGCAGGGTCGGCTCGTCCTCGTCGTGGACCACTTGGCGGTGGACACGGTGTCGTGGCAGGCGCTGGTGCCCGACCTGGCGGAGGCGTACGGGGACCTGGCCGCAGGCCGTGAGCCGGTGCTGGGTTCGGTGTCGACGTCGTTCCGGCATTGGGCGCGTGAGTTGTCGGCGCAGGCGGTGGGTGCGGGGCGTGTGGCGGAGCTGCCGGAGTGGCAGGCGCTGTTGGAGGGTGCTGGCCCACTGTTGACGGATGGGCCGGTGGATCCGGTGCGTGATGTTGAGGCGTCGGTGCGTCGGGTGTCGGTGTCGGTGCCGTCCGGGGTGACGTCGGCGCTGCTGACGGCGGTTCCTGCCGCGTTCCATGCGGGTGTCGATGATGTGCTGCTGGCGGGGCTGGCGGCTGCGGTCGCGGAGTGGGCCGACAGCCGGAACCAGGGCCAGGTCCAGGCTGCTGACGGGTTTCTGGTGGACGTGGAGGGGCATGGCCGTGTTCCGCTGAGTGAGGGTGTGGATCTGTCGCGCACGGTGGGCTGGTTCACCAGTGCGCACCCGGTGCGGCTGGCCGTCGGCACGATCGACGTGTCGGGTGTGCGTGCCGGCGGCCCGGCGGCCGGGCAGGTGTTGAAGCGGGTGAAGGAGCAGGTGCGCGCTGTTCCCGGTGACGGGCTCGGCTACGGCATGCTCCGCTACCTCAACCCTGAGACCGCGCCCGCCATAGCGGATCTGCCGGTCTCGCAGATCGGGTTCAACTACCTCGGCCGCGTCCCCGCCGCATCGTCCGCCGGTTCCATGGACAGCGGTGTGCTCCCGGAGTGGGCGCCCACGGGCGAGGCCGGGCCCGGTGACGTCGAGGCGACCGGGACGTTCCCGGTGATGCATGCGCTGGAGGTGCTGGGCGCGGTGCAGGACCTGGCGGACGGTCCTGAGCTGACCCTCACGCTCTCCTGGCCCGAGCGGCTGCTGGAGGAGACCTCCGCGCAGGCCCTGCTCGATGCGTGGGCGGCGATGCTGTCCGGCCTGGCCACTCACGTCACGCGCCCCGGAAGCGGCGGGCACACCCCCTCCGACTTCCCCCTCGTCACCCTGGATCAGGAGCAGGTGGAGGAGCTGGAGGCGGACATCCCCGGGCTGGTGGAGGTGCTGCCGGTCTCCCCGCTCCAGGAAGGGCTGCTCTTCCACGCCCTCTTCGACGAGGAGGCCGAGGACACCTATGTGGAGCAGATCATCCTCGACCTGGCGGGACGCCTCGACACCGGCGTACTGCGTGCGTCCTGGCAGGCACTGCTGGACCGCCACGCCAGCCTGCGCGTCGGCTTCCGTCAGCTCGCCGGGATGGAACAGCCCGTCCAGATGGTCGTCCGCCACGCGACTCTCCCGTGGCGCGAGGAGGACGTGTCCGGGCTGGAGGAAGAGGCGGCCTGGGCGGAGTCGGAGCGGATCGGTATCGAGGAACGAGCCCGCCGCTTCGACCTCGCGACGCCGCCACTGCTGAAGATCCTGCTGGTCAAGGTCGGTCCCGACCGCTACCGGATGATGATCACGCTGCATCACATCCTGCTGGACGGCTGGTCGTTGCCGATCCTGATGCGGGAGCTGTGGGAGTGCTATGCCGTCGGCGGCAGCGCGTCCGCCCTTCCCGCCGTGGCTCCGTACCGTGACTATCTGGCCTGGCTGACCCGTCAGGACAAGCAGGCGGCCCGCGACGCGTGGCAGGACGCACTCGCCGGGCTGGAGGAACCCACCCTCGTCGCACCGCTCGTGCCGAACGCCTCCTCGTCCCTGACCCGTATGCTCACCGTCACCGCGGGCGAGCAACTCGCCGAGGCACTGCGGGAGACGGCACGCGCCCACGGAGTGACGCTGAACACCGTGGTGCAGACCGCCTGGGCCCTCGTGGTCGGTCAGTTGGCCGGGCGTCGTGACGTGGTCTTCGGTGCCTCGGTCGCGGGGCGTCCCGCCGATCTGCCCGGCATGGAGGACATGCTCGGCCTGTTCATCAACACCGTCCCCGTGCGGGTGCGTTTCGACTCGGCGCAGACCCTGGCCGAGCTGCTGACGGACTTGCAGGAGCAGCAGTCGGTGCTGCTGGACCACCAGCATCTGAGCCTGAGCGCCATTCAGCGCCAGACCGGCCCCGGCGCGACCTTCGACACGATGATGGCGTTCGAGAACTACCCCGGTGACCCGGCGGTACCGCCGTCCGTCGACGGGCTCACGCTCACCGGCACCGGTATGCGCGAGTCGACCAACTTCGCGCTCGCCCTGGGCGTCAACCCGGCCGAGGACCTGAGCCTCCGGCTCGACTACCGTCCCGACCTGTTCGACGCGAACGCCGTCCGGGCCGTCGCCGAGCGCCTGGTGCGGGTGCTGGAGCAGATCGCGGCCGCACCGCAGGCACGGGTCAGCGACCTCGACGTACTGGGCCCCGAGGAGCGGGCCCTCGTGATAGAGCGGTGGAACGACACCAAGAAGCAGGTCTCGGAAGGGACCCTGCTGGAGCTGTTCCAGTCCTGCGTGGAGCGTTCACCCGACGCCGTCGCGGTGCGCTCCGGCGGTCAGGTGTTGTCGTACGGGGAGTTGGAGGCACGCGCCAACCAACTGGGCCGGTATCTGGCGAGCCTCGGTGTGCGGCGTGAGTCGCGGGTGGGCCTGTGCCTGCCGCGCGGTGTGGAGATGGTCGTCGGACTGCTGGGTGTGTGGAAGGCCGGGGGCGCGTATGTGCCGCTCGACCCCGAGTACCCGGCCGACCGGCTCGCGTACATGGTGGCCGACAGCGAGGCATCGGTGGTCCTGGCCACGGCGGAGACCACGGCCCACGTGCCGTCGGGTCCCGAGCATGTGGTGCTGCTGGACGGAGCCGACACGGTGGGCGAGATCGGGGCCGAGTCGCCCGGACCGCTCGAACTGTCCCTCACGACAGAGCAGTTGGCCTACATCATCTACACGTCGGGTTCGACGGGGCGGCCGAAGGGCGTGGCGGTCGGTCACCGGGGTGTGGTGAACCTGGCCGAGGCGATGCGCCCCGTGCTCGGTGTGGGCCAGGGGGTGACGGCGCTTCAGTTCGCGTCGTTCTCCTTCGACGCGGCAGTGCTGGACGTGGCCGTCACCCTCGCGGCGGGCGGCACCCTCGCCATCGCCTCCAGCGAGGAGCGCACCGAGCCCGAGGCACTGGCGGCGATGATCCGCGACGCCGGGGTGAAGGTCGCCAGCGTCGTGCCGTCCCTGCTCGGGGTCCTGGACCCGGAGTCGGTGCCTGGTGTCGAGAACTGGGTGCTGGGGGCGGAGCGCCTGAGCGCCGACCTGGCGGCGAAGTGGCGGGCCGGGGCGCGGGTGTGGAACACCTACGGCCCGACCGAGGCCACCGTCATCACCACCGCCGTGCCGCTCGACGAAGCGATCACCCCGGAGGACGCGCCCCCGGCCATCGGCCGGCCCATCGACAACGCGCAGGTCTTCGTCCTGGACGAGTACCTGCGACCCCTGCCTCCCGGTGTCACGGGTGAGCTGTATGTCGCGGGCCCCGGCCTGGCCCGAGGCTATGTGGGCCGCCCGGACCTGACCGCCGACCGCTTCGTCGCCAGCCCCTTCGTGCCGGGCGGGCGCATGTACCGCTCGGGTGACCTGGCCCGCTGGACGGTCGACGGGCAACTGGAGTTCGCGGGCCGAGCGGACGAGCAGGTGAAGATCCGCGGCTTCCGCGTCGAGCCCGGCGAGATCGAGTCGGTCCTCGCCGCGCATGAGAGCGTCGGCCAGGTCGCCGTCGTCGTCCGTGAGGACCGTCCGGGTGAGAAGCGGCTGGTGGCGTATGTCGTCCCGGCCGGGGGCAGCGACTTCGACAGCGAGGCGCTGCGGGAGTTCGCCGGTGTGCATCTGCCGGAGTACATGGTCCCGAGTGCGACGGTGGCGCTCGACGCCATGCCGCTGACGGCGAACGGCAAGGTCGATCGCCACGCCCTGCCCGCGCCCGACCAGGAGAGCCGCAGTGAGGGCCGGGACGCCGAAACGCCGCTGGAAGCGGTGCTGTGCGGGCTGTTCGGTGAGGTGCTGGGCCTGGACCAGGTGGGCGCGGAGGACAGCTTCTTCGAGCTGGGCGGCGACTCGATCATGTCGATGCTGCTGGTCTCCAACGCCCGACGCGCGGGCCTGGTGATCACCTCCCGGCAGGTCTTCGAGCACCGGACCCCCGCGGGCCTGGCCACCGTCGCCGTGACGGCGGAGGGCGTCGTCATACGCGGCGGTGACTCCGGCGTGGGTGAGGTGCCGTTGACTCCGGTGATGTGGGAGTTGCTGGGCCGGGTGGGTGTGGAGGGTGTCGGCGGGGTCGCGCAGTCGAGTGCGGTGGTGACTCCGGCCGATATGGACTTTGCGGTGTTGGTCGGTGCCGTGCAGGCGGTGGTGGACCAGCACGATGTGCTTCGGGCGCGGCTGGAGACGGCGCCCCAGGCGCGGCTGGTGGTTCCCGAGCAGGGAGCTGTGCTGGTCGAGCCGCTGGTGCGACGGGTGGACGTCACGGGTCAGGACCTTGCGGCGGCGGTCGGCGAGCAGGTGCGGGCCGCGACGGCGCGGCTGGATCCGTTGGCCGGTGTGATGCTTCAGGTGGTGTGGCTGGATGCCGGGCCCGAGGTGCAGGGGCGGCTCGTCCTCGTCGTGGACCACTTGGCGGTGGACACGGTGTCGTGGCAGGCGCTGCTGCCTGATCTGACCTCCGCTTACGAGGAGTTGGCGGCGGGACGGCGACCGGTGCTGGGTTCGGTGTCGACGTCGTTCCGGCATTGGGCGCGTGAGTTGTCGGCGCAGGCGGTGGGTGCGGGGCGTGTGGCGGAGCTGCCGGGGTGGCGGGCGCTGCTTGGGGATGCGGGTTCGTTGTTGACGGATGGGCCGGTGGATCCGGTGCGTGATGTTGAGGCGTCGGTGCGTCGGGTGTCGGTGTCGGTGCCGTCCGGGGTGACGTCGGCCCTGTTGACGGCGGTTCCTGCCGCGTTCCATGCGGGTGTCGATGATGTGCTGCTGGCGGGGCTGGCGGCTGCGGTCGCGGAGTGGGCCGACAGCCGGAACCAGGGCCAGGTCCAGGCTGCTGACGGGTTTCTGGTGGATGTGGAGGGGCATGGCCGTGTCCCGTTGAGTGAGGGTGTGGACCTGTCCCGGACGGTGGGGTGGTTCACCAGTGCGCAGCCGGTGCGGTTGGCGGCGGGTGGGTTTGACCCGGCCGACCTGCGTGCCGGCGGCCCGGCGGCCGGGCAGGTGTTGAAGCGGGTGAAGGAGCAGGTGCGCGCTGTGCCCGGTGACGGGCTCGGCTACGGCATGCTGCGCTACCTCAACCCCGAGACCGCGCCCACCATGGCGGAGCTGCCGGTCTCGCAGATCGGGTTCAACTACCTCGGCCGCGTCCCCGCCGCATCGTCCGCCGGTTCCATGGACAGCGGTGTGCTCCCGGAGTGGACGCCCACCGGTGAGGCCGGGCCCGGGGACGATGAGGCGACCGGGACGTTCCCGGTGATGCATGCGCTGGAGGTGCTGGGCGCGGTCCAGGACCGCGTCGACGGTCCTGAGCTGACCCTCACGCTGTCCTGGCCCGAGCGGCTGCTGGAGGAGACCTCCGCGCAGGCCCTCCTTGATGCGTGGGCGGCGATGCTGTCCGGCCTGGCCACTCACGTCACGCGTCCCGGAAGCGGCGGGCACACCCCCTCCGACTTCCCTCTCGTCACCCTGGATCAGGAGCGGGTGGAGGAGCTGGAGGCGGACATCCCCGAACTGGTGGAGGTGTTGCCGGTCTCCCCGCTCCAGGAGGGGTTGCTCTTCCATGCTCTCTTCGATGAGGAGGGCAGGGATGTGTATGTGGAGCAGATGGTGCTCACGCTTGAGGGGCGTGTTGATGCGGGGGTGTTGCGGTCGTCGTGGGAGGCGCTGCTGGAGCGGCATGGTGTGCTGCGGTCGGGGTTCCGTCAGCTCGCCGGGATGGAGCAGCCCGTCCAGATGGTTGTCCGCCACGCGGTTCTCCCGTGGCGTGAGGAGGATGTGTCCGGGCTGGGGGAGGAGGCGGCCTGGGCGGAGGCGGAGCGGATCAGCGGCGAGGACCGGGCCCGGCGGTTTGATCTGGCGAGGCCGCCGTTGCTGAGGGTGGCGTTGGTCAGGGTGGCTCCGGAGCGGTATCGGATGCTGGTGACGTTGCATCACATCCTGTTGGACGGCTGGTCGCTGCCTGTGCTGATGCGGGAGTTGTGGGCCTGCTACGCGGCCGGTGGCAGTGCGTCGGGCCTTCCCGCCGTGGCTCCGTACCGTGACTATCTGGCCTGGCTGACCCGTCAGGACAAGCAAGCAGCGCGCGACGCCTGGCAGCAGGAGTTCACAGGCGCGGAGGAACCCACCCTCGTCGCACCGGGTGACCCGGACACCGAAACCGCGTCGGAGGCGGTGTCCCGTCACGCGGACGCCCAACTGACCGGGGCACTAGATGAGTTGGCCCGTGGCCATGGGGTGACGCTGAACACGGTCGTGCAGGTGGCGTGGGCCGTGGTCCTAGGCCAGCTCGTCGGGCGTCGTGACGTGGTCTTCGGCGCCACGGTGGCCGGGCGTCCCGCCGATCTGCCCGGCATGGAGAACATGCTCGGCCTGTTCATCAACACCGTGCCCGTGCGCGTGCGGCTCGATCCGGCCCAGACCGTGACCGCACTGCTGGCCGGGCTCCAGGCCCAGCAGTCGGCGCTGCTCGATCACCAGCATCTGAGCCTCACCGAGATCCAGCGGCTCGCAGGGCCCGGCGCCACCTTCGACACCCTCCTCGCCTACGAGAACTTCCCCACCGGAACGCACACGTCGGACCCCTCGCGTGGCGATATGCAGGAGTTCGGCTCGGGCGGAGTGACGGTAACCGAGGCCAGGACACAGGAGTCGGTCAACTACCCGCTGTGGCTGGTGGTCGACCCCATGGGCGGACTGCGCGTCCAGCTGACGTACCGCTCCGACGTCCTCGAAGACCGCGCCGCCGAGGCGCTCGTCGGTCGCCTGCTGCGGCTGCTGGAGCGGATGGCAGCCGACCCGCAGGCACGCATCGGCCGCATCGGCCTCCTGGACGACGCCGAGCACGCACGCGTCACCGGTGACTGGAACGACACCTCGCGCACCGTCACCGAGGGCGCGCTGCCCGAGCTGTTCCAGGCACAGGCGGACCGCACACCCGACGCAGTGGCGATGACCGACGGCGACCGGGAATGGTCGTACGCGGAGCTGAACCGCACCGCCGACCGGGTGGCCTGCGGGCTCATCGCACGCGGTGTGCGGCGCGGGCAGCTCGTCGGCGTGGTCATGGAACGGTCGGCGGGCATGGTGGCGGTGCTGCTCGGTGTGGCCAAGGCGGGCGCGGGCTATGTGCCCGTGGACCCGGACTGGCCCGCCGCCCGGACACGGCTGGTGCTGGAGCGGTCCGCGCTGATCGTCGCTGACGGCGACACGGTCGAAGCACAGCCCGTTGACG
The DNA here is from genome assembly GCF_053611545.1 of Streptomyces sp. NPDC054796. Classification (NCBI taxonomy): domain Bacteria; kingdom Bacillati; phylum Actinomycetota; class Actinomycetes; order Kitasatosporales; family Streptomycetaceae; genus Streptomyces; species Streptomyces sp. NPDC054796. The sequence continues at coordinate 15,248 of NZ_JBSHAO010000024.1, forward strand.
TGGTGTCCGCCGACGAACTGTTCGCTGGGCCCGACGGCACCCCGGGGGTCGCGGTGTCGCCCGACGACGTGGCGTACGTGATGTACACGTCCGGTTCGACCGGTGTGCCGAAGGGTGTGGAGGTCACCCAGGGCGATGTGACCGCGCTGGCCCAGGACAGCCGGTTCGCGCGCGGACACGAGTGCGTCCTGCTCCACTCGCCGCAGACCTTCGACGCCTCCACCTACGAACTGTGGGCGCCCCTGCTGAGCGGCGGCCGGATCGTCATCGCCCCGCCCGGCGTGGTCACCGCACCACTCGTGCGGGAACTGGTCACCCGGCACGGCATCACCGCGATGTGGCTGACGGCCGCGCTGTTCCACCTCTTCGCGCAGGACGACCCGGAGTGCCTGAGCGGGCTGCGCGAGGTGTGGACCGGCGGTGACGCGGTGCAGGCCGACGCGGTGCGCAGGGTGCGGGAGGCATGCCCCCGGCTGGTCGTCGTGGACGGCTACGGGCCGACCGAGACCACCACCTTCGCCACCTCCCACCGGATCGAGGTGGACGCGCCGGTCCCGGCCGTCGTGCCGATCGGCAGGCCGCTGGACAACATGCGGCTCTACGTCCTCGACGAGTTCCTGCGCCCCGCGCCCCAGGGCATCTCCGGCGAGCTGTACATCGCCGGAGCCGGTCTGGCCCGCGGCTACGCGGACCGGCCGGGACTGACCGCCGAGCGGTTCGTGCCCTGCCCCTTCGTGTCCGGTGCGCGGATGTACCGGACCGGGGACCTGGTGCGCTGGAACGACAACGGCGAGCTGGTGTTCGTCGGCCGGGTGGACGCCCAGGTGAAGCTGCGCGGCTTCCGCGTGGAACCCGGTGAGATCGAGGCGGTCGTCGCCGACCACCCGGACGTCGGACAGGCCGCCGTGGTGGTCCGCGAGGACAGGCCGGGCGAGAAGCGGGTGGTCGGCTACGTCGTACCCGACGGGCGGGAGGTGGACGGCCAGCAGGTGCGCGACCACGTCGCCGGGATACTCCCCGAACACATGGTTCCCGCAGTGGTGCTGGTCCTCGACGCGCTGCCGATGACGGTGAACGGGAAGGTGGACAGGGCGGCGTTGCCCGCGCCGGACTTCGGTGGGCTGGTCTCGGGGCGTGAGCCCCGTACGGCGGCCGAGGAGGCGCTGTGCGGCCTGTTCGCCGAGGTGCTGGGACTGGAACGGGTCGGCGTCGAGGACAGCTTCTTCGAGCTGGGCGGCGACTCGATCATGTCGATGCAGCTCGCCTCCCGCGCCCGCCGCGCGGGCTGGGTGGTGACCCCGCGTCAGGTCTTCGAGGAGAAGACCACGGAGCGGCTGGCACTCGTCGTGGAACCCGTCGAAACGACGGAGACCGAGGGCACGGGCACCACCGCCGAGAACGCGGGCGAGCTGGCGATGACACCGGTGATGCGATGGCTGGGCGACGGGGCGACCCGCCCCGGATTCGCCCAGTGGACGGTGCTGGGTGCCCCCGAGGGCCTGGGGCTGGAGACGTTGCGGGCGGGGTTGGGTGCGTTGGTGGATGCGCACGACATGCTGCGTGCGCGTGCCGTGCTCGGTGCGGGTGGGGGTGCGGATCCGGTGTTGGTGGTGGGTGAGCGGGGTTCGGTCGATGTGGGTTCGTTGGTGAGCCGGGTCGATGCGGCCGGTGTGGCTGAGGGTGAGTTGGACCGGGTGGCGGGGGAGGCGGCTCGTGCGGTGGTGGAGCGGCTGGATCCGGTGGCGAGTGTGATGGTGCGTGCGGTGTGGGTGGATGCGGGCCCTGGGCGTGTGGGTCGGGTGGTGTTGCTGGTGCATCACTTGGCTGTGGATGGTGTGTCGTGGCGTGTGCTGTTGCCGGATCTGGAGTTGGCGTGTGGTGAGGTGGCTGCGGGTCGGGTGCCGGTGTTGGATCCGGTGGGTACGTCGTTCCGTGGCTGGTCGTTGGAGTTGGCGCGGCAGGCGCGCGGTGCGGAGCGGGTGGCGGAGCTGGAGGCGTGGGCCGCGCTGGCCGGAGGCGGTGGTGGGGGCGAGGGTGTGTCCGAGCCGCTGCTGGGACGGCGCGCACTGGACCCCCAGCGCGACACGGTGCGCACACTGCGCCACCGCTCCTGGACCGTCCCGGTGGCGCAGGCGGCCACCCTGACCGGCAGGACGCCCGCGGTCTTCCACTGCGGTGTCCACGACGTCCTCCTGGCCACCCTCACCGGGGCCGTCACCCAGTGGCGCCAGGACACCGCAGCTGGAGCCGGAGCCGGAGAAACCGGTGTCCTCCTGGACGTCGAGGGTCACGGCCGCGAACCCCTGAACGGCCTGGACCTCTCCCGCACGGTCGGCTGGTTCACCAACGTGCACCCCCTCCGGCTCGACGCCGGAACCACCGACCTCGCCGACGCGCTGTCGGGCGGTGAGGCGGCGGGCGAGCTGCTGAAGGCGGTCAAGGAGCAGGTGCGGGCGGTGCCCGGCGACGGGCTCGGCCACGGTCTGCTGCGCTACCTCAACCCGGAGACGGGCCCGCGGCTGGCGGCCCTGCCGGCGCCGCAGATCGGATTCAACTACCTGGGCCGGTTCGCCACCGGCACCAGGTCGGGCCCGCCCGGAGCGTGGCAGATGGCCGGCGAGTCCGCCGTCGGCGGCTCCGCCGACCCGGACGCCCCGGCGACACACGCGCTGGACGCGGGCGCCTCGGTACGGGACACCCCGGAGGGCCCCGAGCTGACGATCACACTGAGCTGGCCCGGCGAACTGCTGGACGACGACGAGGCGGAGCGCCTGGGCAGGGCATGGCTGGAGATGCTGACCGGCCTCGCCGACCACACCACGGGCGACACGGAAGCGGGCGGACACACCCCGTCCGACTTCCCCCTCCTCACCCTCACGCAGGAGGACGTCGAGAACCTGGAGACCACCGTCCCCGGACTCGTGGACATCTGGCCGCTGTCGCCGTTGCAGGAGGGGATGCTGTTCCACTCCGCCTACGACGACGGCGAGGCGGACGTGTACGGGGGCCAGCGTGCACTCGCCCTCGACGGGCCACTGGACGTCGCAAGGCTGCGCGCGTCCTGGGACGCGATGCTGCAACGGCACCCGATCCTGCGGGCGAGCTTCCACCGCGGCGTCTCCGGCGAGGCACTCCAGGTGATCGCCCGCGATGTGGAGCTGCCGTGGCGCACCGCCGACCTTTCGGGGCTCACGGAGCAGGAGGCGGCGGCCGAGATGGCACGGCTGTCCGCGAGCGAGCTGTCGGCACGGTTCGACCTGACCAGGGGCCCGCTGCTGCGGCTCCTCCTCGTCCGGCTCGGCGAGCGGCGGCACCGTCTGGTGATGACCACGCACCACATCATCGTGGACGGCTGGTCCCTGCCCGTGCTGCTCAACGAGCTGTCGGCGGTGTACGCGGCGGGCGGCGAAGCCCGCGAACTGCCCGTGGCCCCCTCCTACCGGGACTACCTGGCGTGGCTGGACCGGCAGGACAAGGAAGCGACACGTGCCGCCTGGCGCGCTGAGCTGGCCGGAGCCGACGAGCCGACCCGTGTGGTCCCCGCGGAGACGGTCAGGGTGCCGGTGCGCCCCGAGCTGGTGCGCAGGGAGTGCACCGTCGAGCTGACGGCCACCCTGGCCGACCTGGCCCGCGACCATGGGCTGACGGTGGCGACGGTGGTGCAGGGCGCCTGGGCGCTGGTGCTCGCGCGACTCGCCGGACGCACGGACGTGGTGTTCGGCAGCACCGTCGCGGGCCGTCCCACGGACCTTCCGGGAGCGGAGTCGGCCGTCGGCCTGTTCATCAACACGCTCCCCGTGCGGGTGGATCTGAAGGCCCGGCAGTCGGTCGCCGAGATGCTCACCGCACTTCAGCAGCGTCAGATCGGCCTGATGGGCCACCAGCACGCCGGACTCGCGGAGATCAACCAACTGGCGGGCCCCGGCGCCGAGTTCGACACGCTGATGGTCTACGAGAACTACCCGCGCCCCGCCGACGAGCCCGCGGGGCCCGACAGCCTCACCATCCGTCCCGCAGGAGAGACACAGGACGCGAGCCACTACCCGCTGGGTCTGATCGTGGGCCCGGGGGAACGGCTGGAAGCCCAGCTCGACTACCGGCCCGACGTGTTCGTACGGGCCGAGGCTGAGGAGATCCTCGAATCGCTGCTGCGGGTGCTGGAACAGATCGCGGCCGACCCGTCGGCGCCCGTCGCCCAGGTGAGCGTGCTGGACGAGCGCCGGCGCGCGATGCTCACCGAGGAGTGGCACGACACGGCGCACCCGGTCACGGCCGGGACGCTGCCCGAGCTGTTCGGCCGGAGTGTGGAGCGGTGGCGGCACGCGGTCGCCGTGACATCGGCCGGACAGACCCTCACCTACGGCGAGTTGGAGGCGCGCGCCGGTCGGCTGGCCCGGCACCTCATCGCCTCGGGTGTGGGTCCCGAGTGCCGGGTGGCGGCGGTGGTGGAGCGGTCGGCGGCGATGGTCGTCACCCTGCTGGCGATTTCCATGGCGGGCGGTGTCTTTGTCCCCGTCGACCCGAACTATCCGGCGGACCGGATCGCCTTCGTGCTCCAGGACGCGGACCCCGCCGTGGTGATGTGCACCTCGGCCACCCGCGACGTGGTGCCCGAGGAGTTCGCACACCGGTCCATGGCGCTGGACGACCCGGCGGTCGTCGAGGCGCTGGACGGCCGGGAACCCGGCCCGGTCACGGACAGCGAGCGGCTCGGACGGCTGCGCACCGGCAACGCGGCATACGTGATCTACACCTCGGGATCCACCGGTCGTCCGAAGGGCGTCGTCGTCTCCCACACGGGACTGGCGAACCTGGCACACGCCCAGATCGAGCGCTTCGGCGTCCACCCGGACGCGCGGGTGCTCCAGTTCGCCTCGCTGAGCTTCGACGCCGCCGTCTCCGAGCTGTGCATGACCTTCCTCTCGGGCGCCTCGCTCGCGGTGGTCGGCACGGACGCGCTGCCGCCCCGGGTGTCGCTCAGCGAAGCGGTGCGCGCCACAGGAGCGACACATGTGACCGTGCCCCCCAGCGTGCTGGCCGTCGAGGACACACTGCCGGACGCGCTGGAGACGGTGGTCGTCGCGGGTGAGGCGTGCCCGCCGGGCCTGGTCGACCGGTGGTCGGGCGGCCGTCGGATGGTCAACGCGTACGGGCCGACCGAGGTGACCGTGTGCGCGGCCATGAGCCTGCCCCTGACACCGGGCGGCGGCGACGTCGTGCCGATCGGCCGCCCCCTGGCCAACGCGCGGACCTTCGTGCTGGACGCGTTCCTCCAGCCGGTCCCGGTCGGTGCCGACGGTGAGCTGTACGTCGCAGGGCCCGGTCTGGCCCGCGGCTACGCGGGCCGTACGGGCCTGACGGCGGAGCGGTTCGTGGCCTGCCCCTTCGTGCCCGGTGCGCGGATGTACCGGACAGGGGACGTGGTGCGCTGGACCGCCGAAGGACAGCTGGTGTTCGTCGGCCGCGCGGACACACAGGTCAAGGTGCGCGGGTACCGCATCGAGCTGGAAGAGATCGAGGCGGCGCTGGCCGCGCACCCGGAGGTGACACAGGCCGTGGTCGTCGTACGTGGCGACGGCCCCGGCGACAAGCGGATCGTCGGCTACGTCGTCGCGGACACCCCCGAGGCCGCCCGTGACGCACTGCCCGAGGCCCTGCGCACGCACCTGGCGGGCGTCCTGCCCGAGTACATGGTGCCCACGGTGGTCATGCCCCTGGACCGGCTGCCGATGACGGTGAACGGGAAGGTGGACAGGGCGGCGCTGCCCGCGCCGGACTTCGGTGGGCTGGTCTCGGGGCGTGAGCCCCGTACGGCGGCCGAGGAGGCGCTGTGCGGCCTGTTCGCCGAGGTGCTGGGACTGGAACGGGTCGGTGTCGACGACGACTTCTTCGCACTGGGCGGCGACTCGATCACCTCGATGCAGCTCGCCTCCCGTTCCCGTCGCGCCGGACTGGTGGTGACCCCGCGTCAGGTCTTCGAGGAGAAGACGGCGGAGCGGCTGGCACTCGTGGCCGAGGCGGCCGACGCCGCCGAACGCACCGGCGTGGACGACACGGGAGTGGGCGAGATCGCCTGGACTCCGGTGATGCGGGCGTTCGGAGAGGCCGCAGCCGGTCCGCGGTTCGCCCAGTGGATGGTGGCGGGCGCCCCGGCCGCGCTCGGGCTGGAGACGTTGCGGGCGGGGTTGGGTGCGTTGGTGGATGCGCACGACATGCTGCGTGCGCGTGCCGTGCTCGGTGCGGGTGGGGGTGCGGATCCGGTGTTGGTGGTGGGTGAGCGGGGTTCGGTCGATGTGGGTGCGTTGGTGAGCCGGGTCGATGCGGCCGGTGTGGCTGAGGGTGAGTTGGACCGGGTGGCGGGGGAGGCGGCTCGTGCGGTGGTGGAGCGGCTGGATCCGGTGGCGGGTGTGATGGTGCGTGCGGTGTGGGTGGATGCGGGCCCTGGGCGTGTGGGTCGGGTGGTGTTGCTGGTGCATCACTTGGCTGTGGATGGTGTGTCGTGGCGTGTGCTGTTGCCGGATCTGGAGTTGGCGTGTGGTGAGGTGGCTGCGGGTCGGGTGCCGGTGTTGGATCCGGTGGGTACGTCGTTCCGTGGCTGGTCGTTGGAGTTGGCGCGGCAGGCGCGCGGTGCGGAGCGGGTGGCGGAGCTGGAGGCGTGGGCCGCGCTGGCCGGAGGCGGTGGTGGGGGCGAGGGTGTGTCCGAGCCGCTGCTGGGGCGGCGCGCACTGGACCCCCAGCGCGACACGGCCCGGACCCTGGACGTCCGAAGCTGGACGGTCCCCGTCGCACACGCCGCCACCCTGACCGGCAGGACACCGTCCGTCTTCCACTGCGGTGTCCACGAAGTATTGCTGGCCACACTGGCCGGGGCCGTCGCACACTGGCGACCGGGGGCTGATGCCGGGGTGCTGGTAAACATCGAGGGGCACGGCCGTGAGCCGGTGGAGGGGGTGGACCTTTCCCGCACGGTGGGGTGGTTCACCAGTTCACACCCCGTCAGGCTCGCGGCAGGAACCACCGACCTCGCCGACGCGCTGTCGGGCGGCGAGGCGGCGGGCGAGCTGCTGAAGACGGTCAAGGAGCAGGCGCAGTCGGTGCCCGGCGACGGGCTCGGATACGAACTGCTCCGCTACCTCAACCCGGAGACGGGACCGAGGCTGGCGGCCCTGCCGGCGCCGCAGATCGGATTCAACTACCTGGGCCGGTTCGCCGCCGGCACGGACACGGGACCGGTCGGTCCATGGCAGCCCGCCGGGGAATCGGCGATCGGCGGCTCGGTCGACCCGGACATGCCGGCGATGCACGTGCTCGACGCGGGCGCGGTGGTACGGGACACCCCGGAAGGGCCCGAACTGTCGCTCACGCTGAGCTGGCCCGGCGAACTGCTGACGGCGGACGAGGTGGAGCGGCTCGGCCGGCTCTGGCTGGAGATGCTGACCGGCCTCGCCGACCACACCACCGCTCCGGCGGCAGGCGGACACACCCCGTCCGACTTCCCCCTCCTCGACCTCGCCCAGGACGAGGTCGACGAACTCGAAGCGATAGCAGCAGAACTCGAAGGAGGACGGTCCCTGTGAAGAAACCAGCCCCCGTCAAGGGCTCAGCGTTGGCGGAAGTGTGGCCGCTGTCGCCTTTGCAGGAGGGGATGCTGTTCCACGCGGCCTACGACGACCAGGGCCCCGACATCTACGCGATGCAGTGCGTGCTGACCGTCGAGGGACCGCTCGACGCCGACCGTTTCCGCGCCTCGTGGGAAGCGCTGCTCGAACGTCACGCGGCACTCCGGGCCAGCTTCCACCAGCGCAAGTCGGGCGAGTCGGTGCAGCTCATCACGCGGGAGGTCGCCCTGCCGTGGCGGGAGGTCGCCCTCTCCGGCCTGGACGAGGACAGCCAGTCGGCCCGGGTCACCGAGCTGGCGGCCCGCGAACGGGAGGGGCGGCTGGACCTGGGGGCGGCGCCGCTGCTCCGGCTCGTCCTCGTCCGGCTCGGTGAGCGCAACCACCGGCTCGTAGTGACGACGCATCACATCCTCATGGACGGCTGGTCGATGCCCGTCCTCCTCGACGAGCTGTCCACGGTCTACGCGGCGGGCGGTGACGTACGGGTACTGCCCCCGGTCGCCTCCTACCGGGACTACCTGGCGTGGCTGAACCGGCAGGACAAGGCGGCGGGCCGGGCCGCCTGGCAGGCCGAGCTGGCGGGCGTCGAAGAACCCACACTCCTCGCACCCGACGACCCTGGAAGGGACGCGGTGCTGCCGAAGGAGACCCTGGTGGCGCTCTCCGAGGAGACCACGGGGAAGCTCTCGGAGCTGGCCCGCGGCCAGGGGCTGACGATGAACTCCGTGGTGCAGGGCGCCTGGGCGCTCGTACTGGCGGGGCTGACCGGGCGCAAGGACGTCGTGTTCGGCGCCACCGTCGCGGGGCGTCCGCCCGAGCTGCCGGGCGTCGAGTCGATGGTCGGCCTGCTCATCAACACACTGCCGGTGCGAGTCGGTCTCGAAGCGGGTCAGCCGGTGCTGCGGATGCTGACGGAGCTTCAGGAACGCCAGTCCGCACTGATCAGCCACCAGCACATAGGGCTGCCGGAGATCCAGCGGCTCGCGGGCCCCGGAGCGACCTTCGACACGCTCATGGTGTACGAGAACTACCCCCGGCCCCCGGCCGCGCCCGACTCGCCCGAAGCCGCCGAAAGGCTCTTCTTCGGGGGCATGGAGACCCACGAGGCGACCAACTTTCCGCTGACCATGGGCGTCATCCCGGACCGGAACCTACAGATCCTGGTGACCTACCGGCCCGACCTGTTCGACGAGCAGGCGGCGATCCGCATGGGGCGCCGCCTGACGCGGGTGCTGGAACAGGTGGTCGCCGACCCGTCGGCACGGGTGGGTGACATCGAGGTACTGGACGAGGCCGAACGCGCACGGCTGGTGGAGGAGTGGAACGACACCGGCCGCCCGGTCCCCTCGGGAACGACCGTCGAGCGCTTCGCCGGGTGGGCCGCTTCGGCTCCGGACGCGGTGGCGGTGCGGTGCGGTGACGAGGCGGTGTCGTACGGGGAGTTGGAGGCACGCGCCAACCGTCTGGGCCGGTATTTGACGGGTCTGGGTGTGGGGCGTGAGTCGCGGGTGGGGCTGTGCCTGCCGCGTGGCGTCGACATGATCGTCGGACTGTTGGGTGTGTGGAAGGCCGGGGGCGCGTATGTGCCGCTCGACCCCGAGCATCCGGCGGACCGGCTGGGTTACATGGTGTCCGACAGCGGGGCATCGGTGGTTCTGGCCGTTTCCGGTACCGAGGACCGGGTCCCGGCCGGGGTGGCGGATGTGGTGGTGCTGGATGACGGGGAGGTGGCGGCGGCGATCGCGTCGGGGTCGTCTGAGCCGTTGTCGGTGTCTGTCGCGCCTGAGCAGCTTGCCTATGTGATCTATACGTCGGGTTCGACGGGGCGGCCGAAGGGTGTGGCGGTCGCGCATGGTGGTGTGGCGAATCTGGCGGAGGTGATGCGTTCCGTCCTCGGTGTGGAGGAGGGTGTGACGGCGCTTCAGTTCGCCTCGTTCTCCTTCGACGCTGCGGTGCTCGATGTGGCCGTCACCCTGGGTGGGGGCGGCACCCTCGCCATTGCGTCCAGCGCGGAGCGGACCGAGTCCGAGGCTCTCTCGGCGATGATCCGCGATGCCGGGGTCCAGGTGGCCAGCGTGGTTCCCTCGCTCCTCGGGGTGCTGGAGCCGGGGTCGGTGCCGGGTGTGGAGAACTGGGTGCTGGGCGCGGAACGTCTCAGCGCCGATCTGGCGGCGAAGTGGCGGGCCCAGTCCCGGGTGTGGAACACGTATGGCCCGACCGAGGCGACCGTCATCACCACGGCGACGTTGCTGGACGAGGGCATCACCCCGGACGACGCCCCGCCCGCGATCGGCGCTCCCATCGGCAACGCACAGGTCTTCGTTCTGGACGGATTCTTACGGCCGGTGCCCCCCGGTGTGACGGGTGAGCTGTATGTCTCGGGCGCGGGACTCGCACGCGGATACGTGGGCCGCCCGGACCTGACCGCCGAGCGGTTCGTGGCCAACCCCTTCGTGCCGGGCGGTCGCATGTACCGCTCGGGTGACCTGGCCCGCTGGACCGAGCAGGGCCTGCTGGAGTTCGCGGGCCGTGCGGACGAGCAGGTGAAGATCCGCGGCTTCCGCGTCGAGCTGGGAGAGATCGAGTCCGTGCTCGCCGCCCATGTGACGGTGAGTCAGGCCGCTGTGGTGGTCCGCGAGGACCGCCCCGGCGACAGGCGGCTTGTCGCCTACGTCATCCCCGACGTCCACGAAGTCGACCAGGACCTGCTCCGCGAGCACATGGCCAAGACGCTGCCCGACTACATGGTCCCGTCCGCGGTCGTCGTCCTGGAGCGGCTGCCGCTGACGGTCAACGGCAAGCTCGACCGGGCCGCGCTGCCCGCACCGGACTTCGCCGAACGCGTCACCGGACGGGCGCCCCAGGGCCCGCTCGAAGAGGCACTGTGCGCGCTGTTCGCCGACGTGCTGGGACTGGAGCGGGTGAGCGCCGAGGACAGCTTCTTCGAGCTGGGCGGCGACTCGATCATGTCGATGCAGCTCGCGTCGCGGGCCCGGCGCGAGGGCTGGGTGGTCACACCTCGGCAGATATTCGAGGAGAAGACCGCCGAGCGGCTCGCGCTCGTGGTGGAAGCCGTGGGCGCGAAGGAGGAGTCCGTCAGCGACGTCGGTGTGGGCGAGGTCGGCTGGACACCCGTGATGCGGGAGCAGGGCGAGCGGGTCACGGGCTCGCGGTTCACCCAGTGGATGGTGGTGGGCGCCCCTCCCGGCCTCGACCTGAGCACCCTCACCGCCGGAGTGGGCGCTGTGGTGGACACACACGACATGCTGCGCGCACGGGTGGTGCGCGAGGGAGACACCTCGGCACTTGTCGTCGGCGAGCGAGGCTCGGTGGACGCCGCCGGTCTGGTCACACGGATCGACGCGAGCGGCCTGGCGGCCGAGGCACTGGACAGGGCCGCGGGCGACGCGGCACACGAAGCGGTGGAGCGCCTGGACCCCGCGGCCGGTGTCCTGGCACAGGTGGTGTGGCTGGACGCGGGACCCGACAGGACCGGACGGGTGGCGGTCGTGGTGCACCACCTGGCGGTGGACGGTGTGTCCTGGCGGATCCTGCTGCCCGACCTCCAGGCGGCGTGCGAGGCGGTCGCGGCCGGGCGCGAACCCGTACTCGACCCCGTGGGAACGTCCTTCCGGCGCTGGTCCGGTCTGCTCGCCACTCAGGCCCGCAGCAAGGAACGGGTCGCCGAGCTGGACGACTGGGTCGCCCTCGTCGGCGGACCCGGCGCAGCCGCGTCGTCCCGCAGCGCTGAGGGGCCGGGCGCGGCGAAGCCCTCCCTGACGGGGCGTGCGCTCGACCCCGCGCTGGACACCGTCAGCACTCTGCGGTCCCGTTCGTGGTCGGTGTCGCCGGACCGTGCGGTCACCCTGGCGGGACGCACACCCGCCGTCTTCCACTGCGGTGTCCACGAGGTACTGCTCGCCACCCTCGCCGGCGCGGTCGCACAGTGGCGGCCGGGAACGGGCGCCGGGGTCCTGGTGGCCATCGAGGGCCACGGACGTGAGCCGGTAGCGGGCGTCGACCTGAACCGCACCGTGGGCTGGTTCGCCAGCTCGCACCCGGTCCGGATGGCGGTGAACCATGTCGACCTGCACCAGGCACGCGGCGGCGGCAGGGCTGCCGGTGAACTGCTGAAGACCGTGAAGGAGCAGGTGCAGGCGGTACCTGGCGACGGGCTGGGATACGGCATGCTGCGCCACCTCAACCCCGAGACGGAGCCGGTGCTGGCCGCGCTGCCCGCACCGGAGATCGGGTTCAACTACCTGGGACGGTTCGCCGCCGGCGCGCGGACAGGGCAGACCGCCCCCTGGCAGATGGTGGGGGAGTCGGGCGTCGGAGGCTCGGCGGACCCGGATCTGCCCGTACTGCACGCGCTGGAGGCGGGCGCGGTGGTCCGGGACACCCCCGAAGGAACAGAACTGACGGTCTCGCTGAGCTGGCCCGGCCAGTTGTGGGAGGAGGCCGAGGTCGAGCGACTCGGCCAGGTCTGGCTGGAGATGCTGGCCGGCCTGGCCGCCCACACCACCGACCCCGATGCCGGTGGTCACACACCCTCCGACTTCCTCCTCATCGACCTCGCACAGGACGAAGTCGACGATCTTGAGGACGAGTTCGCCGACGACCACATGTGACTCGCTGTATTCAAGCCGTTGTGAGGAGAAAGAGCGATGACCCGATCCCGTGTCGAAGACGTGTGGCCTCTGTCGCCGTTGCAGGAGGGGATGCTGTTCCACGCGACCTTCGATGACGAGGGACCTGACGTCTACCAGGGACAGCGGACACTTGAACTGATCGGCCCCCTGGACGTGGCCCGCCTGCGGAGGTCATGGGAAGGGCTGCTGGCCCGGCATGCCGTGCTGCGGGCGAGCTTCCGCCGACGCAAGTCCGGTGAGGCGGTCCAGGTCATCGCGCGCCAGGTGGCACTGCCGTGGCGGGAGACGGACCTCTCCGGGATGCCGGAGGCCGATGCCCTGACCGAGCTGGACCGCCTGGCCGGGCAGGAGCGCACGGAGCGGCTCGACCTCACCGTCGCGCCACTGCTGCGCATGCGGCTCGTCCGGCTGGGCGAGGAGCGGCACCGGCTGATGATCACGAGCCATCACATCCTGATGGACGGCTGGTCACTGCCGATTCTGATCAATGAGATGTTCACCGTTTACGTGGCGGGCGGCGACACCTCGGGTCTGCCGCGGACGACTTCCTACCGTGACTATCTGGCGTGGTTGAGCCGACAGGACAAGGACGCGGCGCGGGACGCGTGGCGCGCGGAACTGGCGGGCGTCGACGAGCCGACACTCGTGGCCCCCGCGGACCCGGCCCGGTCGACGGTGGCGCTCGAAGGGCTCACCGATGAGATCCCCCCGAGGCTGTCCCAGGACCTGGTCCGGATGGCACGGGGCAATGACCTGACGGTCAACTCGGTGATCCAGGGCGCCTGGGCGCTCGTGCTGTCACGGCTGACCGGACGCGACGACGTCGTGTTCGGCGCCACCTCGGCCGGGCGGCCGACGGAGCTGCCGGGCGTCGAGTCGATGGTCGGCCTGACGATGAACACCCTTCCGGTGCGGGTCCGCCTCCAGGGCGGTCAGTCGGTGCTGGAGATGCTGACGGAGCTTCAGGCACGCCAGTCGGCCCTGATGGCACACCAGCACATCGGGCTCCCCGAGGTGCAGCGGATCTCCGGCCCCGGAGCGACCTTCGACACGCTCGTCGTCTACGAGAACTACCCCCGGCCCCCGGCCGCGGCTCCCAGCCCGGACACCTTCGCCATCACCTTCGCCGGCGGGCAGGAGTCGGCGCACTATCCGCTCACCCTTCTTGTCGCTCCCGGCGAGCGTATGCCCTGCAAGATCGACTACCGGCCCGACCTGTTCGACCGTGACACCATCCAGTCGGTCCTCGACCGTCTGGTGCGGGTGCTGGAACAGATGGTCGCTGATCCTGCGGCGCGCTTGGCGGATGTCGAGGTGCTGGACGAGGCCGAGCGTGCGTTGGTGGTGGGGGAGTGGAACGACACGGCGCGGCCGGTGTCGGCGGGTTCCGTGCCGGAGCTGTTCGCCGGGTGGGCTGCTTCGGCTCCGGGTGCGGTGGCGGTGCGGTCGGGCGATCAGGTGCTGTCGTATGGGGAGTTGGAGGAGCGGGCGAATCGTCTGGGCCGGTATTTGTCGGGTCTGGGTGTGGGGCGTGAGTCGCGGGTGGGGCTGTGTCTGCCGCGTGGTGTGGACATGGTCGTGGGGATGCTGGGTGTGTGGAAGGCGGGGGGCGCGTATGTGCCGCTCGACCCCGAGTACCCCGCCGACCGGCTCGCGTACATGGTGGCCGACAGTGCGGCCACGGTTGTGCTGGCCACTGGGGAGACGGTGGCGCAGCTTGAGGGCGGCGCGGCATCTGTGGTGGTGCTGGATGACGGGGAGGTCGCGGCGGCCGTCGCATCGGGGTCGTCTGAGCCGTTGTCGGTGTCTGTTGCGCCGGAGCAGTTGGCGTATGTGATTTATACGTCGGGTTCGACGGGGCGGCCGAAGGGTGTGGCGGTCGCGCATGGTGGTGTGGCGAATCTGGCGGAGGTGATGCGTCCTGTCCTCGGTGTGGAGGAGGGCGTGACGGCGCTTCAGTTCGCGTCGTTCTCGTTCGATGCGGCGGTGCTGGATGTGGCCGTCACGCTGGGTGGGGGCGGCACTCTTGCCGTCGCGTCGAGTGAGGAGCGGTTGGAGCCCGAGGCGCTGGCGGCCATGATCCGCGAGGCCGGGGTGAGCGTCGCGAGTGTGGTGCCGTCCCTGCTCGGGGTGCTGGAACCGACGTCGGTGCCGGGTGTGGAGAACTGGGTGCTGGGCGCGGAACGCCTCAGTGCCGATCTGGCCGCGCGCTGGCGGGCCCAGTCCAGGGTGTGGAACACGTATGGCCCGACCGAGGCGACCGTCATCACCACCGCCACCCTCCTGAACGAGGGCATCGCCTCCGACGATGCCCCGCCCGCGATCGGCGCCCCGATCGGGAACGCGCAGGTCTTTGTCCTGGACGGGTTCCTGCGGCCGGTGCCTCCTGGTGTGACGGGTGAGCTGTATGTGTCGGGCGCTGGGCTCGCACGTGGTTACAACGGCCGCCCGGATCTGACGGCGGAGCGGTTCGTGGCCAACCCGTTCGTGTCGGGTGCCCGGATGTACCGCTCGGGTGACCTGGCCCGCTGGACCGCGGACGGTCTGCTGGAGTTCGCGGGCCGTGCGGACGAGCAGGTGAAGATCCGCGGCTTCCGGGTCGAGCCCGGCGAGGTGGAGTCGGTTGTCGCCTCGCATCCGGAGGTGTCCCAGGCCGCCGTCGTCGTGCGCGAGGACCGGCTCGGCGACAAGCGGCTCGTCGCCTACGTCGTCCCCGTCACAGAGGGGGCGCTGGACACCGCGAAACTGCTGGAGTTCGCCGGT
The DNA here is from genome assembly GCF_053611545.1 of Streptomyces sp. NPDC054796. NCBI lineage: Bacteria > Bacillati > Actinomycetota > Actinomycetes > Kitasatosporales > Streptomycetaceae > Streptomyces > Streptomyces sp. NPDC054796. Next base: position 30,282 of record NZ_JBSHAO010000024.1, read on the forward strand.
GAGCGGCTTCCGGAGTACATGGTCCCGACGTCTGTGCTGACGCTCGACGCGCTGCCGCTGACGGTCAACGGCAAGCTCGACCGCGCCGTCCTGCCCGCTCCCGACCTCGCCACGAGGGAAGGCCGCGCACCCGCGACGCCCACCGAAGAAGTGCTGGCCGGGCTGTTCGGCGAGGTGCTGGGCCTGGAGCGCGTCAACGCGGAGGAGTCCTTCTTCGAACTGGGCGGTGACTCGCTGCTGGCGATGCGGCTGATCGCGCGGTTGCGCTCTGTGCTGGACACGGAGGTGAGCATCCGGGAGCTGTTCGGCGCGCCGACGGTCGCCGGCGTCGCCCGCCTGATCGACGGCACAGAGACCCGGGGCCGGGTCGTCCTGCAACCCAGGACGCGTCCCGAGGTGCTTCCGCTGTCGTTCGCCCAGCAGCGGATGTGGCTCCTCAACCGGATGCAGGAGACGGGCCCTGGAGCCGCCGCTGCCTACAACCTGCCCATGGCGCTGCGGATCTCGGGCGAGCTGAACGTGGCGGCGCTCGAAGCGGCGCTGAACGACGTGGCGGACCGCCACGAGACACTGCGGACGGTCTTCCCCGACGTGGAAGGGGTGCCACGCCAGCGGATCCTGGAGGGCGAGGCCGCGCATCCTCCGCTGACCGTGGTGGACACCGACGAGGACCACGTGGAGGAGAGCCTCGCCGAGCGTGCGCGCCGCCCGTTCGACGTGAGCACGGACCTTCCCTGGCGTGTGACGCTGCTGCGGATCACGCCGACGGACCATGTGCTGCTGATCGTGGCACACCACATCGCCTCCGACGGCTGGTCGATGGGCGTACTCGCCCGCGACATGGAAGCCGCCTACGCCGCACGGAGCGCGGACACGGAACCCGGCTGGGACGCCCTGCCGGTGCAGTACGCGGACTACGCGCTGTGGCAGCGCGAGGTTCTGGGCGAGCTGGAGGACGAGGAGAGCCTGGCCAGCGCCCAGTTGGGGTACTGGCGTGAGGCACTGGCGGACGCGCCGCAGGAGCTGACCCTGCCCGCCGACCGGCCCCGCCCCGCCGTCCCCTCCTTCCGCAGCGGTTCCGTGCCGATGGGAGTGGATGCCCGTACACATGCGCGGCTGGTGGACGTGGCGGGGCGTGGCCGGGCCACCATGTTCATGGTCGTGCACGCTGCCATGTCGGTGCTTCTCTCGCGCATGGGCGCGGGCGAGGACATCCCGCTGGGCACGCCGATCGCCGGTCGTGGGGACGCGAAGCTGGAGGACCTGGCCGGGTTCTTCGTCAACACCCTTGTCCTGCGCGCGGATCTGAGCGGCGATCCGTCGTTCGTTGACCTCCTGGAGCGGGTGCGGGAGACGGATCTGGCGGCGTACGCGCATCAGGACGTGCCGTTCGAGCGCCTGGTGGACGAGCTGAACCCGACCCGTACGATGTCGCGCAACCCCCTCTTCCAGGTCATGCTCGCGCTGGCGAATGTGCCGGAGGCTGAGTGGGAGCTGTCGAACCTTCGCGTACAGCCCGTGCGCTCGGTATCGGAGCCCCCGGCGAGGTTCGACCTGTCGGTGACCCTGGGTGAGCGTTACGACGCGGAAGGCGCACCGGCCGGTCTCGGCGGCGGCATCCTGTACGCGGCCGACCTGTTCGACGAGGCGACTGCCCAGGCCCTGTCCGACCGACTGGCCAGGGTGCTGGAGCAGGTGGCCGCCAACCCGAAGATCCGCCTCAGCGACATCGACGTACTGAGCCCGTCCGAACGGTCCTCCGTCGTCGAACTGTGGAACGACACGACGCGGCCGGTGTCGGCGGGTTCCGTGCCGGAGCTGTTTGCCGGGTGGGCTGCTTCGGCTGCCGACGCGGTCGCGGTGCGGTCGGGCGATCAGGTGCTGTCGTATGGGGAGTTGGAGGCACGTGCCAACCGGTTGGGCCGGTATCTGAGGGGCCTGGGTGTGGGGCGTGAGTCGCGGGTGGGTCTGTGTCTGCCGCGTGGCGTCGACATGATCGTCGGACTGTTGGGCGTGTGGAAGGCCGGGGGCGCCTACGTCCCCCTCGACCCCGATTACCCCGCCGACCGGCTCGCGTACATGGTGTCCGACAGCGCGGCCACGGTTGTGCTGGCCACTGGGGAGACGGTGGCGCAGCTTGAGGGCGGCGCGGCATCTGTAGTGGTGCTGGATGACGGGGAGGTGGCGGCGGCCGTCGCGTCGGAGTCGTCCGCGCGGCCCGAGGTGTCTCTCTCACCGGAGCAGTTGGCGTATGTGATTTATACGTCGGGTTCGACGGGCCGTCCGAAGGGTGTGGCGGTCGCGCATGGTGGTGTGGCGAATCTGGCGGAGGTGATGCGTCCCGTCCTCGGTGTGGAGGAGGGGACGGTGGCGTTGCAGTTCGCGTCGTTCTCGTTCGATGCGGCGGTGCTGGATGTGGCCGTCACACTGGGCGGGGGCGGCACGCTTGCCGTCGCGTCCAGTGAGGAGCGGTTGGAGCCCCAGGCGCTGGCGACCATGATTCGCGAGGCCGGTGTGAGCGTCGCGAGTGTGGTGCCGTCCCTGCTCGGGGTGCTGGAGCCGGGATCGGTTCCCGGTGTGGGGAACTGGGTGCTGGGCGCGGAACGCCTGAGCGCGGACTTGGCGGCCAAGTGGCGGGCCCAGTCGCGGGTGTGGAACACCTACGGTCCGACCGAGGCGACCGTCATCACCACGGCGACGTTGCTGGAGGAGGGCATCACCCCGGACGATGCCCCGCCCGCGATCGGCGCCCCGATCGGCAACGCACAGGTCTTCGTCCTGGACGACTTCCTCAAGCCCGCTCCCGTGGGTGCGGTGGGTGAGCTGTATGTCTCGGGTGCGGGTCTGGCACGTGGTTACAACGGCCGCCCGGATCTGACGGCGGAGCGGTTCGTGGCCAACCCGTTCGTGCCGGGCGCCCGGATGTACCGCTCGGGCGACCTGGCCCGCTGGACTGCGGACGGTCTGCTGGAGTTCGCGGGCCGTGCGGACGAACAGGTCAAGATCCGCGGCTTCCGCGTCGAGCCCGGCGAGATCGAGTCCGTGCTCGCCTCGCACCCCGACGTCGGCCAGGCCGCCGTCATGGTCCGCGAGGACCGGCCCGGCGACAAGCGGCTGACGGCCTACGTGGTCCCCGCGGTGAATGATGAGCTGGACACCACGGGGCTGCTGGAGTTCGCAGGTGAGCGGCTTCCGGACTACATGGTCCCGACGTCGGTGCTCACGCTCGACGCGCTGCCGTTGACGGTCAACGGCAAGCTCGACCGCGCCGTCCTGCCCGCCCCCGAGCTGTCCGGCCGAGCCGAGGGGCGCGGCCCCGAAACGCCCACCGAAGTCGTGCTGGCCGGGCTGTTCGGCGAGGTACTGGGGCTGGAGCGGGTGGGAGCGGAGGAGTCCTTCTTCGAACTGGGCGGTGACTCGCTGCTGGCGATGCGCCTGATCGCGCGAGTGCGCTCTGTGCTGGACACGGAGGTGAGCATCCGAGAACTGTTCGGTGCGCCGACGGTCGCCGGCGTCGCACGGGCGATCGCGGACGCGGAGGGCGGCAGCCGGATCAAGCTCGTCCGGCAGAACCGTCCCGAGGTGCTTCCGCTGTCGTTCGCGCAGCACCGGATGTGGCTCCTCAACCGGATGCAGGAGAGCCCCGAGGCGGCAGCCGCCTACAACTTGCCTCTGGCGCTGCGGATTTCCGGGGACCTGGACGTGTCCGTCCTCACTGCGGCCCTGGGCGACGTGGCGGAGCGGCACGAAACGCTGCGGACGGTCTTCCCCGACGTGGAAGGGGTGCCGCATCAGCGGATTCTGGAGGGCGAGGCCGCACATCCTCCGCTGACCGTGGTGGATACCGACGAGGCCACGTGGCAGGAGGCACTGGCCGCTGAGGCAGGCCGGGGCTTCGACGTGAGCACGGACCTTCCCTGGCGTGTGACGCTGCTGCGGATCACGCCGACGGACCATGTGCTACTGATCGTGACGCACCACATCGCCTCCGACGGCTGGTCGATGGGCGTACTCGCCCGTGATCTGGAGACGGCGTTCGCCGCCCGCGACGCAGGCAGGGAACCGGACTGGGCGCCGCTCCCGGTGCAGTACGCGGACTACGCGCTGTGGCAGCGTGAGGTGCTGGGCGAGCTGGAGGACGAGGAGAGCGTCGTCAGCAGCCAGCTCGGCTACTGGCGTGAGGCACTGGCCGGTGCGCCGCAGGAACTGGTGCTGCCCGCCGACCGTCCTCGTCGAGCCGTCCCCTCCTTCCGCAGCGGTTCGGTGCCGGTCGGAGTGGACGCGGAGACGCATGCGCGGCTGGTGGAGGTGGCGGGGCGCGGCCGGGCCACCATGTTCATGGTCGTCCACGCTGCCATGTCGGTGCTGCTGGCCCGCATGGGTGCGGGCGAGGACATCCCGATGGGCACCCCGATCGCGGGCCGCAACGACGCGGAGCTGGAGGACCTGGCCGGGTTCTTCGTCAACACCCTTGTCCTGCGCGCGGATCTGAGCGGCGATCCGTCGTTCGTGGATCTGCTGGCGCGGATGCGGGACACGGATCTGGCGGCGTACGCGCACCAGGACGTGCCGTTCGAGCGCCTGGTGGACGAGCTGAACCCCGCCCGGTCGATGTCGCGCAACCCCTTCTTCCAGGTCATGCTCGCCCTCCAGAACGTGCCCGAGGCACGGTGGGAGCTGCCGGGCCTGGAAGTGAGCGCAGTGCCGCCTTCGGAGGCACCCCCGGCGAGGTTCGACCTGTCGGTGACCTTCGCCGAGCGTTACGACGCGGAGGGTGCTCCGGCGGGGCTTGGCGGCGGCATCCTGTACGCGGCCGACCTGTTCGACGAGGCCACCGTTCAGGCCCTCTCCGGCCGTTTGGCCAGGGTGCTGGAGCAGGTGGCCGCCGACCCCGATGTGCGCTTGGCGGATGTCGAGGTGCTGGACGAGGCCGAACGCGCGCGGGTGGTGAAGGAGTGGAACGACACGGTGCGACCGGTGTCGGCGGGTTCCGTGCCGGAGCTGTTTGCCGGGTGGGCTGCTTCGGCTGCCGACGCGGTCGCGGTGTGGTCCGGCGATCAGGTGCTGTCGTACGGGGAGTTGGAGGCGCGTGCCAACCGGTTGGGCCGGTATCTGAGGGGCCTGGGTGTGGGGCGTGAGTCGCGGGTGGGTCTGTGCTTGCCGCGTGGTGTGGACATGGTCGTGGGGATGCTGGGTGTGTGGAAGGCCGGGGGCGCCTACGTCCCCCTCGACCCCGATTACCCCGCCGACCGGCTCGCGTACATGGTGTCCGACAGTGCGGCGTCGGTGGTTCTGGCCGTGTCCGGTACCGAGGACCGGGTCCCGGCCGGGGTCGCGGATGTGGTGCTGCTGGACGACCGGGACATCGCGGCGACGATCGGGTCGAAGGCGTCCGAGCCGCTTGAGGTGTCTCTCTCACCGGAGCAGTTGGCGTACGTCATCTACACGTCGGGTTCGACGGGCCGTCCCAAGGGCGTGGCGGTCGCGCATGGTGGTGTGGCGAACCTGGCGGAGGTGATGCGTCCCGTCCTCGGCGTGAGCCAGGGAACAGTGGCGCTCCAGTTCGCCTCGTTCTCCTTCGACGCTGCGGTGCTGGATGTGGCCGTCACACTGGGCGGGGGCGGCACGCTTGCCGTCGCGTCCAACGAGGAGCGGTTGGAGCCCCAAGCGCTGGCCGCGATGATCCGCGACGCCGGTGTGAGCGTCGCAAGCGTCGTACCGTCCCTGCTCGGGGTGCTGGAGCCGGGATCGGTTCCTGGTGTGGAGAACTGGGTGCTGGGCGCGGAACGTCTCAGCGCCGACCTGGCGGCGAAGTGGCGGGCCCAGTCGCGGGTGTGGAACACCTACGGTCCGACCGAGGCCACCGTCATCACCACGGCGACGTTGCTGGAGGAGGGCATCACCCCGGACGATGCCCCGCCCGCGATCGGCGCCCCGATCGGCAACGCGCAGGTCTTCGTCCTGGACGACTTCCTCAAGCCCGCTCCCGTGGGTGCGGTGGGTGAGCTGTATGTCTCGGGTGCGGGACTCGCGCGCGGTTACAACGGCCGCCCGGATCTGACGGCGGAGCGGTTCGTGGCCAACCCGTTCGTGCCGGGCGCCCGCATGTACCGCTCGGGTGACCTGGCCCGTTGGACGGCCGACGGTCTGCTGGAGTTCGCGGGCCGTGCGGACGAACAGGTCAAGATCCGCGGCTTCCGTGTCGAGCCCGGTGAGATCGAGTCCGTGCTCGCCTCGCACCCCGATGTCGGCCAGGCCGCCGTCGTGGTCCGCGAGGAGCGTCCGGGCGACAGGCGGCTGATCGGTTACGTCGTCCCCGAGGCACAGGAGATCGACCAGCAGCAGCTCCGGGAGCACGTCGCCAAGACGCTGCCCGACTACATGGTTCCGTCCGCGGTCATGGTTCTGGATGCCTTGCCGCTGACGGCCAACGGCAAGCTCGACCGGACCGCTCTGCCGGTGCCCGATCTCGGCGAACGGGTTTCGGGCCGGGCCCCGGAGACCGAGACGGAGAAGGCGCTGTGCGCGCTGTTCGCGGAGGTGCTCGACCTCGAACGGGTCGGCGTCGACGACAACTTCTTCGACGTGGGCGGCAACTCCACCCTGGCGATGCGACTGGCCGGGCGGATCAGGACGGAGCTGGGCGCCGAGCTGAGCATGCGTCAGTTCTTCGGCTCCTCGACGCCGCTCGGCGTGGCCCGGCTGCTGGAAGCGAAGGTGCGTCCGGAGCTGCGTCCCGTCGAGCACTCGGGCGAGGTTCCTCTCACCGCGAGCCAGCGGCGTACCTGGCAACTCGACCGTACGTCGCCGGAGGCCGGTGCCCAGCAGCTCCCGCTCGCCCTGCGGCTGGGCGGCGGCCTGGACGCGGCGGCACTGGAAGCCGCTCTCGGCGACGTGGCGGCACGCCACGAGATCCTGCGGACCACCTTCACCGAGGACAGCGACGGCAGCGATGGCAGCGACGGCACCAACGGCGACGCGGGCCCGCGTCAGCACGTACTGGACGCCGACGCCGAGGGAGCACGCCCCGCGCTGACCGTCACACCGGCGACCGAGGACGAACTTCCGGAGCTGCTGGCCGCCCACGCCAGGCACCGGTTCGACCTGACCACGGACACCCCGTGGAGCCAGCGTCTGTTCACGCTCTCGGAGACGGACCACGTGCTGTCCCTGGTGGTGCACAGGATCGCCACTGACGAGGCGTCGCTTGACCTGCTGGTGCGCGACCTGGCCGCGGCGTACGGGGCCAGGAGCGAGGGCCGGGTGTCGGAGCGGGCGCCGCTGCCGCTCCAGTTCGCCGACTACGCGCTGTGGGAGCGGGAGCTGCTCCAGGGCGAGGAGGACACGGACAGCCTGATCAGCGATCAGCTCACCTACTGGCGCAACACCCTGGGCGGCCTCGCCCCCGAGACCCCGCTGCCCACGGACCGCCCGCGGCCCGTGCGTCCCTCGCACCGCGCGGACTCCGTACCGCTGGCACTGGGCGCCGAGGCGCACGACCGGCTGATGGAGACCGCCGAAGAGCACGGCGCCTCCGCCTTCATGGCGGTCCACACCGCGCTCGCCGTCCTGCTGACGCGGCTCGGTGCGGGAACCGATCTCACGCTGGGCACCCCGCTGCTGCGCCAGGACGACGAGGAAGGGCTCGACGGACTGGTCGGTCCCTTCACCGACCGGCTGGCACTGCGTACGGACACCACGGGCGACCCCACCTTCGTCGAGCTGCTCGGCCGGGTCAGGGAGACCACCCTGTCCGCCTACGCGTACCAGGACGTCCCCTTTGAACGGGTGGTGGAGGAGCTGCCGCTCCCGCCGACCACCTCGGCACACCCGGTGTTCCAGGTCACGCTGGAGGTGCAGGACGATGTCGCGGAGAAGTGGGACACCTCGGAGCTGCCGGGACTGGACACCACCCGGCTGCCCATGGAGGCCGACGTCTCTCCGACGGATCTCTCCTTCCACCTCACCGAGCGGCAGGAGGACGACGGCAGTCCGGACGGCATGGACGGAACCCTGCGGTATGCGACGGAGCTGTTCGACCGCGACACCGCTGCCGCGCTCGCGCAGCGTCTCGTCCGTGTGCTGGAGCAGGTGGCGGAAGACCCGCAGCTCCGGCTGAGCCAGGTCGATGTCCTGCTGGGCGAGGACGAACACCGTCGGCTGGTGGAAACCGTCGACGACACGGCGGCCGGGACTCCGGAGGGCACGGTCGTCGAGCTGCTGTCCCAGCAGGCGGCCCGCACCCCCGGTGCCGTCGCGGTCACCTCGGCCGAGGGGACGCTCGACTACCGGGAACTGGAGGCCGTGACCGGCCGGATCGCCCGCCACCTGAACGCGCTGGGAGCCGGTGCGGAGGACACCGTGGCAGTGGCGCTGCCACCCACCACGGCACTGGTCACAGGGCTGCTCGGCGTGCTCAAGTCGGGCGCCGCGTTCCTCCCCGCCGACCCGGAAGGGTCGTTGGAGAGCGTCCTCTCAGCCCCGGGCCGGCCGGCCGCACTGCTGTGCACGGCGGCCACGGCCGCCCTGCTGCCCTCGGGAAGCACGGTCCCCGTGGTCCTGCTCGACGGACCGGACGGCGCCGTCGTCAGCGGTTCGCCGCGGCAGAAGACCGCAGGGCACGGGCAGGGCGCGGGACAGGCCCCGCTCCCCGGCAACGCGGCTCTCGTGTACGACGCGACGACACCGGCCGGCGGCACGGCCGGCGCCGTCGTCGAGCACACCACGCTGACGAGCCAGGTGGCGCACCGGATGCACAGCCTCCCGGCGGGCCGGGCGGCGACCCTGGACGCACGGGCCCCTGTTCCCGAGCTGATCACACCCCTGCTGGCGGCACTGTGCGCCGGTGGCGGAGTGCGGTTCGGCGTGCCGGGCCAGGAGACCGCGGACTCCTCCGCGCAGGCCACCACGTCCGCCACCACGTCCCTGCTCGTCACCACGCGCGACCGGCTGGCGGCCCTCGAAGAGCACCCGGCAGGACCGCTGCCGTACGCGGAGGTCCTGGTCGCGGACGGCGCACAGGTGACCGTGGACGACCTGGCCGAGTGGCAGCGCCACCGTCCGGACGTGCCCCTCGTGAGCGGCTACGGAACAGCGGAGACCGCGACGGCGTGGCTCGACCAGCGGAGCGGGGCCGGGCAGCTCCTGCCGACGGAGACACCTACGGGGCGGCCGGTGCGGAACACCCGCGCCTACGTCCTGGACGACCTCCTGCGCCCGGTGCCGCCCGGCGTCGTCGGCGACCTCTACGTCGCCGGGTCCCCGCTGGCACGCGGCTACCTGGACGCGCCAGGGCGGACCGGCGAGCTGTTCGTCGCCTGCCCCTTCGGCCCGGACGGGGACCGGATGCTGCGCACCGGCGAGCGGGCGAAGCGGACCACCGCCGGTCTGCTGACGGTGCGCGGCGCCGCGCACCACGACGAGCAGGCGGGGACAGGACTGCGGACCGTCAGGAACCGCGACGACCTCGAAGTGCTGCTGCCGCTGCGCTCCGAGGGCAGCCGCCCCCCGCTGTTCTGCCTGCACCACAGCACCGGCCTGAGCTGGGGCTACGCCGCGATCCTCCCGCACCTGCCAGCGGACCAGCCGGTCTACGGAATCCAGGCCCGCGGGCTGGGCGGCCCTGAGCACCTGCCGGGGACGGTCGAGGAGATGGTGGCCGACTACGCGGAGCAGATCCGTTCGGTCCAGCCTTCCGGCCCGTACCACCTCCTCGGGTGGTCCGTGGGCGGAGTGATCGCCCAGGCACTGGCCACCAGGCTGGAGGAACTGGGCGAAGAGGTGGCACTCCTCGCGCTGCTCGACGGCTACCCCGGAGTCCTGGGCAGGTCCACCTTCACCGGGGCCGAGGACCCCACCGGGGGAGCCGGGGTCGGGGCCGGGGCCGGAGCCGGGGACGACACCGCAGGGGAGATCCGCGACTTCCAGACCTCACCTGGCGAGGGCGCGCCCTTCCCGATGGGGGTGAGCGGTCCCGTCGTGTCGAACATGCAGGAGATCATGCGGAACACGGTCTCCCTCGCACAGGACCACACACCGCGCAAGTCGCGGGGCGACATCACACTGTTCGTCGCGACGGAGGACCGGCCCGCTGACCTGCCGGTGCCGGAGGCCGTCGCCACCTGGAAGCCCTACACGGACGGGGAGATCATCACGCACGAAGTGGCCGTCAACCACAACGACATGCTTCAGGCGGCTCACCTGTCGGGCATCGGCCGCATCGTGGCGGAGGCCCTGCGGGGGTCCGGCCGGTCGTGAAGCGGCCCGGCGGGTGCGGTGTCCACCGCACCCGCCGGGCGCGGTCCGTGAGAAGCGGAGCCGGAATTCTTTCCTCTGGTTCTCCGCTCTTCACGCACGCGAGGAAGCGCGCGCGAGGAATGGAGCGCGAAATTCCATATGCCGGGGAAAAGCGTCCGGGACCGCTTCGGATGGACGCCGTTGACAGGCTCAGGGCGCGATCTGAGAATCGTTCGTGGCCTGGTTATTCCACGTCGAACGGCCCGGGAGTGCGGTGATTCCCCTGCCGGTGGCCACGGACGCGAAGAAAGGCCGAAAGGGGCCCACGAATGACAAGACCAGCAGACCCTCCTACGCGCAGGCACCGGGGCGGCGTCAAACCGTCGGACCTTCCCGTGCACCAACAGCGGATCAGACAGGACCCCTTGCCCGAGCTGAGCCGGATGAGCGTGGAGACCCCGCTCACCGGGGACTCCGGCCCCGGCATCAACGACTGGGTGGCCACAGGGCGTGACGAGGTCCGGGCCATCCTCGCCGACGAGCGGTTCAGCACGCGCCCTCCCGCGGACTCCGACGAGGACTCGCGGCAGTTGACCCAGATCGGCAACCCCCTCCAGTACGACCCGCCCGAGCACACCAGAATCCACAAGATGCTGCGCCCGGAGTTCACCCTGCGACGGATACGCAGGATGGAGCCCCTGATCGAGAAGATCGTGGGGGACCGGCTGGACGTCATGGAGCGGGCCGGTCAGCCCGCCGACCTGATGCGGCACTTCGCCTGGCCCGTGCCGGGCCTGGTCGGCTGCTCGCTGCTGGGCATCCCCCGCGACGACCAGCCGGACCTGGCGCGCAACATGGACCTGAGCCGTCGCACCGACCGCCCGCGCAAACTGGTGCTGGCCGCGGCGAACGCGTTCGACGGGTACCTCACCCGCTTCATCGCGCAGAAGCGCCGCGACCCCTCAGCCGACGACCTGATCAGCACGCTCATCAGGAACTACGGCGAGGAGGTCGAGAACAAGGAACTGGTCGGCTTCTGCGCCTCCCTGCTGGCCGCCGGCCTGGAGAACATGGCGGGGATGCTGGGCCTGGGCATGCTGGCGCTGCTGGAGCACCCCGATCAGCTCGCGCTGCTCAGGGAGCGCCCTGAGCTGATGGACCAGGCCGTCGAGGAGATGTTCCGCTACGTGGCCGTCGTCCCCATCGCCTCACCCCGTACCGCGCTGGAGGACGTGCCGGTCGGGGACCGTGTGATCAAGGCCGGGGAAATCGTCTCCTGCTCCCTGCTCGCGGTGAACCGCGCCCAGGACCCCGACGCACCGGCGGACGACTTCGACATCACCCGCGAGAACAACAACCACATGGCGTTCGGGCACGGAGTCCACTTCTGCACGGGAGCGGCACTGGCCAGGATGGAGATGCGGCTGGCCGTGTCCGCGCTGCTGGACCGGTTCCCGGAGCTGAGGCTGGCCGTGCCGCCGGAGGAACTCCGCTTCCGGCCGCTCACGCTCGCCGCCTACGGCGTCGAGAAGCTCCCCCTCGCCTGGTAGCGGACGGCGGACGGCGGAGGGCTGACGACGGGCAACGGGCAACGGCGCGGAGACTGCCGAAGGGGGAACGTCACATGCCGGACCCGCTGGAAGGACGCCGGGACGCGGACGGGCGCACGTCGCCCTTCGCCCGCGTCCCGGCGGACGGCCGCCGAGTGCCCCTCGACGGCGCCGACGGACCGGGGCGCCACGACTGGGTGGCCACAGGGCGTGACGAGGTGCGGGCGGTCCTCGCCGACGAGCGGTTCAGCACGCGCCCTCCCGCGGACAACGACGACGACGCCCGAGGGCTCTCCCAGCCGGGCAACCCCCTCCAGTGCGATCCGCCCGAACACACCCGGCTCCGCAGGATGCTGACGCCGGAGTTCACGCTGCGGCGCGCCCGCGGCATGGAGCCCATGATCGAGCGGATCGTGGAGGAGCGGCTGGACGTCATGGAGCGGGCAGGGCGGCCCGCCGACCTGGTGCGCCACTTCGCCTGGCCCGTGCCGGGACTGGTCGGCTGCTCGCTGCTGGGGATCCCCCGTGACGACCAGGCCGGCCTGACCCGCAACATGATCCTCAGCCGCCGCCCGGGCCGCCCCCGGAAGCTGATGGTCGCCGCGGGGAACGCGTTCGACGGATATCTCGCCCGCTTCGTCGCGCGGAAGCGCCGCGCCCCTTCGGCCGAGGACCTGATCAGCACGCTGATACGGGAGCACGGCGCCGAGGTCGACGACGCGGAACTGGTCGGCTTCTGCGCCGCCCTGCTGGCCGCCGGCCTGGAGAACATGTCCGGGACGCTGGGCCTGGGCACCCTGGCACTGCTGCGGCACCGGGACCAGCTCGACCTCCTCCGTCGACGCCCTGAGCTGATGGACCAGGCCGTCGAGGAGATCCTCCGCTACGCGACCCCCGTGCCCATCGCCTCGCCGCGCACGGCCCTCGCGGACGTGCCGGTCGCGGGGCAAGTGGTCGGGAAGGGAGAGATCGTGGCCTGCGCCCTGGCCGCGGCCAACGGCTCCAGGGCGCACAGTGCGGAGCCGCAGGACTTCGACATCACCCGTGAGAACGCGACGCACGTGGCCTTCGGGCACGGCATCCACTTCTGCGTAGGTGCAGCGCTGGTGAGGTCGGAGCTGCGGATCGCCTTCGCGAGGCTGGTGGACCGCTTCCCCGGCCTGCGGCTGGCGGTTCCACCGGAGGAACTGCTCTTCGTGTCCGCTCCCCAGCGCGGGGTGGAGGCGCTGCCCGTCACCTGGTGAACGCTCCGGCGAGCGCGCGAGCAGCAGGGGAGAGCCCGTAGTGGGAATTCTTCAGCGTGCCCGGAAAAGGCCGCCGCTGCCCCGGAAATGGTGTTCTTGACAGGGGTTCGGCGCGATTTCACACTCATCTGTGATGTGAATTCCGGGTGGGAGGGTTCGGCGGGCGCGGTGTTTCCCCGCCGGGCGGAAAGGGTGAAAGGTCGACGCATGTCGAAGGCATCAGAAATTCCCGTGCACAAGCGCCGGATCGGATTGGACCCGCTGCCTGAGCTGAGCCGGATGAGTGTGGAGACCCCGCTGACCGAAGATCCGGAGCCCGGATTCTCCGACTGGATCGCCACCGGGCGTGACGAGGTCCGCGCGATCCTCGGCGACTCCGAGCGGTTCAGCACCCGGCCGCCCACGGCGAGCGCGGTGGACTCCCAGCAACTGGTGGAGCCCGGCAATCTGTTGCAGTACGACCCGCCCGAGCACGGCCGCCTCCGGAAGATGCTGACACCGGAGTTCACGGTGCGCCGGATGCGCCGGATGGAACCCATCATCGAGAAGATCGTGGCGGATCAGCTCGACGTCATGGAGCGCGCAGGCCGGCCCGCCGATCTGATGCGGCACTTCGCCTGGCCCGTCCCCGGCCTGGTCGCCTGCGGACTGCTCGGCATCCCCCGCGACGATCTGGCGGAGCTGGCCCGCATCCTCGACGTGCGTGCCACCAGCCGCAGCAAGAAGAAGATGGTGGCCATCAAGGCGTTCGACCGTTACCTGGTCAAGATCGTGGAGCAGAAGCGGGCCGATCCGGGGGACGATCTCCTCAGCATGCTCATCCGCGACCACGGAACGGACATCACCGACCAGGAACTGGCCGGGATCTGCTCCTCCTTCATGGCCGCGGCCCTCGAAGGCTCCACCCAGATGCTCGGGCTGGGCACACTGGCCCTGTTGCAGCACCCGGACCAGCTGGCGCTGCTCAGGGAGCGTCCTGAGCTGATGGACCAGGCGGTCGAGGAACTGCTCCGCTATGTGGCCGTCGTCTCCAGTGCCTCACCCCGTACCGCGCTGGAGGACGTGCCGCTCGCGGGCCGTGTCATCAAGGCGGGCGAGGTCGTCGCCTGTTCGCTCCTGGCGGCCAACCGCGCCGAGACACCCGGCGAGCCACGGGACACCCTCGACATCACCCGCGAGAACACCACGCACATGGCCTTCGGGCACGGCATCCACTTCTGCGTCGGAGCCTCGCTCGCCAGGATGCAGCTACGTATGGCCTTCGCGGGGCTCCTGGAGCGTTTCCCCGGCCTGGAGCTGGCGGTACCCGTCGAGGAACTGCGCTTCCGGCTGTTCGCGCCCCAGTACGGGGTCGAAACGCTGCCGGTTACCTGGTGAGGTGCCCGTGGGAGACGCCGAGAACCCGGTGGGAGACGCGGAGACCACCGTGGGGGACACGGGCATCAGGGTGGACCGCGACAGATGCATGGGGTCGGGACAGTGCACGCTGTTCCTGCCCGGTGTCTTCGACCAGTCGGACGACGACGGAAAGGTCGTCCTCCTCGACACCGCCGCGACGGACCCCGCGCCGGCCGCCGCGCTGCGTACCGCCGTCATGAGGTGCCCCTCCGGTGCGATCAGCCTGCGCCCGCGGGACAGCGGTGTGACGGCGTAACCCCGCACCCGAGTAACCCCGCACCCGCGCGAGGACACGGGAACAGCGACACGTACGGGAAGTGAACGCCCCGGCAGCCGGTGGACGGCCGCCGGGGCATCGCTGTGCCGTCATCGTGACGTTGCTGTGTCCTGCGCCGTCCCGGCCCGCTCCGTGCGCCCTTCGTGCCTGGTCAGCGGCTCACGGAGACACCGCGGAAGGTGCTGCCGAGGGGCGCCCGGGGCCCACCGTGCGGCACCCTCGCCGATCTCGTGCTGGACACCGGCGCTTGTATCCGTCGTGTGACCGCGAGCCGCGTAGAACTTGGTCCCATGTTCACCACAAGCAAGCGCGGTAGCGCAAAGACCCTCCTCGCCGTCTCGGCTGTCTTCGTCGGCGCCCTCCTCACGGGCTGCTCGGACGACTCCTCGGCGGCGTCATCGGATTCGGACAAGAAGTCCGCGTCTCCGAAGAGCGGCTTCGACCAGGCACTGGAGCACGCGAAGTGCATGCGGGAGAACGGCGTTCCGGATTACCCGGACCCGAAGCAGGACGCCAACGGGCGCGTCAACATCAGCCCCGGCCAGGGTGTCGACCCCAGCTCCCAGGACTTCAAGGACGCCATGCAGGCGTGCCGTGACCTGGCACCGCAGGGACAGGGCGGGCAGAACGGCGGCGGCGACATCGACCCGGCCAAGGTCTCCGAGTGGGCCAAGTGCATGCGCGAGAACGGCCTGCCGAAGTTCCCCGACCCCGAGGTCAAGGGCAACGAGCTGACGATCAACGTCGCCGAAGCGGGCATCAAGCCGAACGACCCTGAATTCTCCAAGGCCCAGCAGGCATGCCAGGACAAGTTCCCCGGCGGCATGATGCGCCTTCAGGGCCCGGGGCCGGGCGGTTCTGAGTGACTCCCCCGGACGAGACCGATGAACTGCACCGGGCCGGTACATCGGCCGGCGCACTCGAACTTCACGAACCCGGTGAAGTGGTGAGTGGAACGTCGGCCGAAGGCCCCGGTGCCCTGGTCGCGGCGGGCGGTGACGGCGACGGCGACAGCACGGAGACGTCGTCACCCGCCCGCCGCAGGCGCCGCCCGCTGCGTACCTCGCTGCTCGTGGTGGTGGCGATCGCCGTCGCCGCGGCGGCGGGCCTCGCCGCCACCGGCGCCCTCGGGGGCGACAGCACCGACTCGGCGAGCGCCGCCCCCTCCGGACCGCCCGCCACGACGAAGGTGAAGCGGACCACGCTCAGCAGCACGGAGACCGTGGACGGCAACCTCGGCTACGGCGACACCTCCACCGTTCAGGCTCCGGCCTCGTCCGGCTCGGAGAGCGGCGGCGGGAGCGACAGCGGACAGTCCGCGCAGTCCCCGCAGAGCGGCCAGGCGTCCCAGGGAGACAGCTCAGGCGACAGCGGAAGCGCCGGGATCGTCACCTGGATGCCCGGCGAGGGCGACACCATCAAGCGCGGCGACGCCGTGTACAGCGTCGACCAGCAGAAGGTCCCGCTGCTCTACGGCTCCACGCCCCTCTACCGGACGTTGCAGTCGGGGGTCGAAGGCGACGACGTCGAGATCCTGGAGAAGAACCTCTCCAAGCTCGGCTACGACGGCTTCACCGTCGACGAGGAGTTCACCTCCGGTACGGCGGAAGCCGTGCAGGAGTGGCAGGACGACCTGGGCCGCGAGGAGACCGGGACGGTGAAGTCCGGTGACGCGGTGATCGCCGACGGAGCGAGGCGGGTGGCGGACACCAAGGCTTCGCCCGGCGGTGCGCTCAGCGGCGAGCTGCTGAGCTGGACCGGCACCGAGCGGGTCATCACCGTCGACCTGGACGTCGAGTACGAGGACTCGGTGAAGAAGGGGACGAAGGCGTCGATCACGCTCCCCGACAACACCTCGGCAGAGGCCGAGGTGACCGACGTCGGCACGCCCACCACACCCAAGAGCGACAGCGAGTCCAGTGACTCCGGCGAGTCCGAGGACTCCGACACGCCCACGCTGCCCGTCGAGCTGAAGGTCGACGACCAGAAGAAGCTGGGCAACTACCAGGCCGCTTCCGTCGACGTGGAGCTGAAGGACGAGACACGTGAGAACGTGCTCGCGGTGCCGATCAACGCACTGGTCGCCGAGGGCGGCGGCGGTTACGCCGTGGAGGTCGTGACCTCGAAGGGGTCGGAGTACCGGCCCGTCAAGGTCGGCCTGTTCGCCAACAGCCTCGTCGAGGTGTCGGGGAAGGGCATCACCGAGGGACTGGTCGTGGGGGTTCCCAAGTGACCGTCCAGTCCCACCCGGTCGTCGATCTGGCCGGGGCGTCCAAGACGTACGGAGATGTCACCGCTCTCAGGTCGGCCGACCTGCTCATCCGGCCGGGCGAACTCCTCGCCGTGGTCGGGCCTTCGGGCTCGGGGAAGTCCACGATGCTCAACATCATGGGCACCCTCGACAGGCCGTCGGCGGGCAGAGTGCGGATCGCGGGGCACGACATCGACGCGCTCAGCGACCGTGAGCTGTCCGCGTTGCGCGCGGGCACCATCGGCTTCGTCTTCCAGCAGTTCCACCTGTCCTCCGGCGTACCGGCACTGGACAGCGTGGCTGACGGGCTGCTCTACAGCGGGCGGCCCAGGAGCGAACGGCGCAGGGTGGCCGAGCGGGCGCTGCGCAGGGTCGGCCTCGGCCACCGGATGTACCACCAGCCGCACCAGTTGTCCGGCGGCGAGAAGCAGCGGGTGGCCATCGCGCGGGCCGTGGCGGGCGATCCCCCGCTGCTCCTCGCCGACGAGCCGACCGGAGCGCTCGACTCCCGCTCGGGCGCCGTGGTGATGGAGCTGCTGCACGAGTTGCACGAGTCAGGGACGACGGTGGTGGTCATCACCCACGACCGTGACATCGCGGCGTCACTGCCCCGCGAGGTCCGGCTCAAGGACGGCAAGATCGAGCACGACTCGTCCCTGGGCGCGGCGTCTACTGCTCTTGTGCCTGAGGAGGCCTTACGATGACCGCGCCGCAGACGGCGACGAAGGAGATAGCGGAGAGGGAGCAGTCGGCGCTGCCTCCGCCGCCCCGCCCCAAATCGGCCCGCATGGGGCCGGCGGACGTGCTGCGGGTGGGAGGTTCGGGTCTGCGGTCGCGCCCGATGAGGGTCTTCCTCTCGGCCCTGGGCATCGCCATCGGCATCGCCGCCATGATCTCGGTGGTAGGGATCTCCACCTCCTCCACCGAGGACCTCAACCGCAGGCTCGCAGCGCTGGGCACCAACCTCCTCACCGTCCTGCCCGGTACCTCCTTCGGCGGGGACGCCGCCCATCTGCCCAAGGAATCGGTGCAGATGATCGGCAACCTTCCCCATGTCGAATCGGTCTCCGCCATTGGCGGCACCAGTGCCAAGGTCTACCGCAACGATCACATTCCGACGCAGGAGTCGAGCGGTCTGACCGTCAGCGCCGCGCGTACGGATCTGCCCGCTTCCGTCGGTGCCGAGGTGGTCGACGGCCGCTGGCTGAACAACGCCAACAGCAAGTACCCGGCTGTTGTTCTCGGGTCCGTCGCCGCCAGCAAGCTCGGCATCCACGAGGCGGGGCCCGACGTCCGGGTCTGGCTCGGCGACGAATGGTTCACCGTTGTCGGAGTCCTCGCCCCCAACGAGCTGATCCCCGACCTCGACTCGGCCGCCCTCGTCGGCTGGGACGTCGCCGAGGAGCGTCTCGACTTCGACGGCTACCCCAGCACCATCTACACCCGTGCCGAGGAAGCCCACGTGGAGGACGTCCAGGAGGTTCTGGGAGCCGCGGCCAACCCCGAATCGCCCAGCGAGGCCGACGTGTCCCGCCCCTCCGACGCGCTCGCCGCCAAGCAAGCCACCGATGACACCCTCAGCGGTCTCCTCCTCGGCCTCGGTGGCGTCGCGCTCCTCGTCGGCGGTGTCGGTGTCGCCAACACCATGGTGATCTCGGTACTCGAACGCCGCGCCGAGATCGGCCTGCGCCGTTCCCTCGGCGCCACCCGCGGGCAGATCCGCACCCAGTTCCTCGCGGAGGCTCTGCTCCTGTCGGCACTGGGAGGCTTCGGCGGAGTGCTCCTGGGAATCGGCGTGACCATCGGCTACGCCACCTATCAGGACATGGCCGCCGTCGTCCCGCTGTGGGCCATGGCGGGCGGCATCGTCGCCACCCTCTTCATCGGCGGGCTCGCCGGCTTCTATCCCGCGGTACGGGCCGCCAAGCTCCCTCCCACCGAGGCGCTGGCCACCACTTAAGGACCGCACCACAGAGAAAAGGTGTCCCCGCTGCTCCCCCCGGCAGCGGGGACACCGCTGTGTCCGCCGCCGGTCGGCAACCCCCTGTCCGGCACCGCCGTGGTGCTCGCGAATTCCCACTCGTGCCGCCGTCTGTCCAAGTGCGGGGAACGACCAGTTGGACAGGGATGCCCGAGGAAGCGTGGTCTGCTCTCATGGTTACCGCCACCGGTGGCATCCAGTGCCGGACAGCCGACGTCGGACAGCTCGTGCGACGTGACGGCAAGATCGGTACAACGCGGATCCCGACCCCACCGGGACGGGAGAGGCCCGGCCTCTCTGGACCTGGCGTCGGGGAAAGGAAAAGATGGGGGTAATGAGGCCCCGTCCAATTGCATGGATCGGCCGGTTGGACAGCGTTGTACGGGGGAGTTCATCCGTGTAATTCTTGGCGCTGGCACCGAGTGACTGATAATTCCTGATTTCCATTAATCAATGCCGCAGGGGGAATTCCATGAGCGGAGAGAGCCCCGTCGGGGCAGGGATGACGTCTGACGACGCGGTGCCGCGGCTGAACAGGACCGATCTGCACGCGAGTGTCTCCGATCCGGTCCTGGACACCATGAACTTCCTCAACGAGGTCACCCTGCGGTACCCGGAGGCGATCTCCTTCGCCCCAGGGCGCCCCTACGACGGGTTCTTCGACACCGAGCAGATCTTCGCCTACCTCCGCAGATACCTCGACCACGAGGCAGAGCAGGGCCGCTCGCCTGAGCAGATCCGCACGCTCATGTACCAGTACGGGCCCACCGCGGGGCAGGTCCGCGAGATCATCGCCGACTCGCTCAGGGTGGACGAGCAGATCGACGTGCCGGCCGAGTCCCTCGTGGTGACCGTCGGCGCGCAGGAGGCCATGCTGCTGGTGCTGCGCGCGCTGGTCACGGGCCCCGAGGACGCGATCCTCGTCTCCAGCCCCTGCTTCATGGGCATCACAGGGGCCGCCCGCCTCCTCGACATCCCGGTGACACCGGTGGAGGAGGGCGAGGACGGCTTCTCGGTCGCGGTCCTGGAGGCGGCGATCGAGCGGGAGAAGGCAGGAGGACGCCGTCCCCGCGCCTTCTACGTGATCCCCGACCACTCCAACCCGTCGGGCAGCACGATGGGACTGCGGGCCCGCGCCGAACTGCTGGACTGCGCCGCGCGGCACGACATCCTCGTCATCGAGGACAGCCCGTACCGGCTGGTCAGCCCCGGCGCGCCGCTGCCGACGCTGAAGTCGCTCGACCGGGCGCGCCGGGTCGTGCACATCGGCTCCTTCGCCAAGACGGTCTTTCCCGGCGCCCGCCTGGGCTTCGTGGTCGCTGACCAGCCCGTCGTGGACGGGCCGACGGGCCGTACCACCCTGCTCGCGGACGAACTGGCCAAGATCAAGAGCATGGTGACCGTCAACACCCCGGCGCTGAGCCAGGCGGCGGTGGCGGGCGCGCTGCTGGCCGCCAACGGGCGGCTCTCGGAGCTGAACGCGAAACCGGCCGCGCACTACGGCGAGGCCATGCAGTCCACGCTCCGGCACTTGGACACTTGCCTTCCGGCCGAGCGCCGTGCGGCCCTGGGAGTCCGCTGGAACGAACCCACCGGCGGATTCTTCCTGGGAATGCGGGTGCCCTTTCCGGCGGACAACGCGGCGCTCACGCGCTCCGCGGAGAACTTCGGTGTCATATGGACACCGATGCAGTACTTCTATCCCGGCGGCGGCGGCCTCCGTGAAATCCGGCTGTCCGTCAGTTATCTGACGAACGCGGAAATCGCGGAGGGCGTCGCCAGGCTCGCCCGCTTCATCGAGGCGGAGAGCGAGCAGTGACGCACATTCCTTCTTCCGTGCCAAGCAGGTTCTCGTGAGAAAGGCGGCTGAAGTGACCAGCGCCAGTGGCACACAACAACCGCGCAGCAGACGACGTATGTGGGGGTGGACTTTCCGATGACCATCAGTGTGGAACATCCGGAGTTTCTGGAACCGGAATCTCTCGAAGCAGCAGGCCTGACGACCGAGAGTCGCACCCTGAGTGCGCTCGGCCGTCCCCGGATCATCGGCGTGGGCACGGCGGCCAGCCCGACGGTC
This sequence comes from Streptomyces sp. NPDC054796, assembly GCF_053611545.1. Lineage (NCBI taxonomy): Bacteria > Bacillati > Actinomycetota > Actinomycetes > Kitasatosporales > Streptomycetaceae > Streptomyces > Streptomyces sp. NPDC054796. Next base: position 51,296 of record NZ_JBSHAO010000024.1, read on the forward strand.
TACACCCAGGAAGAAGTGCTCGACGCCTTCAACATCAGCGACCCGCGCATCCGCTCGGTCTTCCTCAACAGCGCCATCGAACGCCGCCACCTCACCCTTCCCGACGTGGACGACAACGGTGAGCGCCTCTCGGAACCGCAGGGCGACCTTCTCGACAAGCACAAGCGCATGGCCCTGGAGATGGGCGCCGAGGCGCTGTTCGCCTGCCTCAAGCGGGCGGGCGCGGAACTCTCGGACCTGCGCCACCTGTGCTGCGTGACCTCCACCGGGTTCCTGACCCCCGGCATCAGCGCGCTGCTGATCCGCGAGCTGGGCATCGACCGGCACTGTAGCCGCTCCGACATCGTGGGCATGGGCTGCAACGCGGGGCTGAACGCCCTCAACGTGGTGGCGGGCTGGTCCGCGGCGAACCCCGGCGAACTCGCCGTCGTGCTCTGCGTGGAGGCGTGCTCCGCCGCGTACGCGATGGACTCGACGATGCGGACCGCGGTCGTCAACAGCCTGTTCGGCGACGGCGCGGGCGCCATCGCGCTCATGACAGCCCCGGTCCCGGTCCCGTCGGCCGTGCCCGAGTCCCTGACGGCGGGCGGGCCCGGCACCGCAGGTGAACCGCTCACCGACCGGGCGGCGGGCGCCGCGGCGAAGCTCACGGAGATCCCGGACACCCCGGCGGGGGCGTCCGAGGGCCCCAGCATCCTCAAGTTCGCGAGCTGCATCATCCCCGAAGCGGCCGACGCGATGCGCTACGACTGGGACCGTGACCAGGGAAGGTTCAGCTTCTTCCTGGACCCGCTGATCCCGTACGTGGTCGGAGCGCACGCCGAGATCGTCGTCGACCGGCTGCTCGCCGGCACCGGACTGCGCCGCAGCGACATCAGCCACTGGCTGGTCCACTCCGGCGGCAAGAAGGTGATCGACGCCGTCGTCGTCAACCTCGGGCTGACACGGCACGACGTACGGCACACCACGGGCGTACTGCGGGACTACGGCAACGTGTCCAGCGGTTCGTTCCTCTTCTCCTACGAGCGGCTCCTCGACGAGGGAGTCGCCCAGCCCGGTGACTACGGAGTGCTCATGACCATGGGTCCGGGTTCCACGCTCGAAACGTCGCTGGTCCGATGGTGAACCCGGAGGGTGCAATGGAGCACACGCTCACGCTGGAGATAGACGGGACCGAGCCGCTGTCGGCGGCATCGGTCAAGGCACTCGCGCAGCTCTGCGACAGCGCGGAGGACCAGGGCGGCTCCGGCGTCGTCACCGTGCACGTCACCGGAGCGCCGGACGGCACGTGGACCAGCGGGCTCGACGTCATGCTGGTCAGCAAGTGGGAACGCGCCCTGCGCAGGCTGGAGCGGCTGCCCATGGCCACCCTCGCGGTGGCGCACGGGGACTGCGGCGGCGCGGCGCTCGACGCCTTCCTGGCCGCCGACATCCGCGTGGCTGCCCTCGGCACGCGGCTGCTCGTCCAGAGCGACGGCTCGGCCACCTGGCCGGGGATGGCCGGGTTCCGGCTCGTCCAGCTCGCCGGTGCGGCGCGCACCCGCAGGGCCGTGCTCTTCGGGCTGCCGATCGAGGCGCCCGAGGCGCAGGGGCTCGGCATCGTCGACGAACTCGTCGACGACCCGGCGAAGGCGGTCGCCGCGGCGGCCGGGCTGGTCAGCGGTCTCTCGGGCAAGGAGCTGGCCATTCGCAGGCAGCTCCTGTTCGACGCCACGACGACGAGCTTCGAGGACGCCCTCGGCCCGCACCTGGCCGCCTGCGACCGCGCGCTGCGCGTCGGCCAGGAGGTGTCATGACCACCGTTCAGCCTCCTCAGACACCCGTCGAGGGTGTCTGGCCGAGTCTGTACGAGGCCGCGGCGCGCGTCGACGGCCTGGTCGCCGCACTGCCCGCGCCCGGCGCACGCTCGCCGGAACAGCGCGCCGAGATCACCGAGGCGAAGGACGCGGCCCGCACCCAGCGGGTCCGCTTCCTCGCCGAGCACGTCGAGGCGGTCTACGACCGCCTCACCGAGGGACGCACCCGCAGCCTGCGCGTCGAGGAACTGGTCGAGGCCGCGGCGGCCGAGTTCCCCTCCCTGGTGCCGTCGGCCGAGCGGCTGGCCTCCGACCGGAGCCGCCGCCAGGCCGACAAGGAGGGGTACGAGATCGACCAGGGGATCTTCCTCAAGGCGGTCCTCGGCTCCCCGGTGGCGGGCCCGCACCTGCTCGACTCCATGCTGCGGCCGACGCGGCGCGCACTGGAGCTGCTGCCCGAGTTCCGCAGGACCGGCGTCGTGGAGACGCCGTCGGTCCGGCTGGAGCGCTGGGACGGCGCGGCGTATCTGACGATGTGCCGCGACGACTGCCTCAACGCCGAGGACTGCCAGCAGGTCGACGACATGGAGACCGTCGTCGACCTCGCGCTGCTCGACCCGGACATCGAGGTGGGAGTGCTGCGCGGCGGCGAGATGACCCACCCCCGCTACCGCGGGAAGCGGGTCTTCAGCGCGGGCATCAACCTCAAGAGCCTGCACGCGGGCGACATCTCACTGGTGGACTTCCTGCTACGCCGCGAGCTGGGGTACATCCACAAGCTGGTCAGGGGAGTGCTCACCGAGCACGAGGGCGCGTGGCAGGCACGTACGGTCGAGAAGCCCTGGATCGCCGCGGTCGACACCTTCGCCATCGGTGGCGGCATGCAGCTGCTCTTCGTCTTCGACCATGTGCTGGCCGCCTCGGACTCCTACCTCACCCTGCCGGCGGCCCGCGAGGGCATCGTGCCGGGTGCGGGGAACTTCCGGCTCGGCCGGCACACGGGGCCGCGCGTCTCCCGGCAGGTCATCCTCCAGGGCCGCAGGCTCTGGGCGAACGAGCCGGACGCGCGCCAGGTGATCGACGAGGTGGTGGAGCCGGACGAGATGGACGCCGCCGTCACCAGGAGCGTCGAGCGGCTGCGCAGCCCCGCGGTCGTCGCCAACCGCAGGATGCTCAACCTCGCCGAGGAACCACCGGAGGAGTTCCGGCGCTACATGTCGGAGTTCGCCCTCCAGCAGGCACTGCGCCTGTACGGGGAGGACGTCATCGCCAAGGTCGGCCGGTTCGCGGGGCGTTCCGCATGAGCGAAGCCGCCGCCCGGACGCGTGAGGACCGGGTGCGCCACGACCGGGTGCGTTACGAGAAGAAGGACCACGTCGCGCATGTGACGCTCGACCGTCCCGAGGTGCTCAACGCGATGGACCTGCGCACGCACGAGGAACTCGCGGGCGTCTGGGACGACGTGGAGGCCGATGACACGGTCAGGGTCGCGGTGCTGACGGGAGCGGGCGAGCGCGCCTTCTCCGTCGGACAGGACCTGAAGGAGCGCGCCCGCCTCGACCGGGAGGGCGCGCCCCTGACGACCTTCGGCAGCCGCGGCCAGCCCGGCTGGCCACGGCTCACCGACCGGTTCACCCTCTCCAAGCCCGTGGTCGCGCGCGTCCACGGCTACGCACTGGGCGGCGGCTTCGAACTCGCCCTGGCCTGCGATCTGATCATCGCCTCGGAGCAGGCCGTCTTCGGCCTGCCCGAGGCCAGGCTCGGACTGATCCCGGGCGCGGGCGGCGCCTTCCGGCTCGCCCGCCAGATGCCCCAACGGGCCGCCATGGGCTATCTGCTGACGGGCCGTCGGATGGATGCCGCGACGGCACTGCGGTACGGGCTGGTCAACGAGGTCGTACCGGCCGGGGAACTCGACGAGTGCGTCGACGGGTGGGTGGCGGACCTGGTCCGCAGCGCGCCGCTGTCGGTGCGGGCGATCAGGGAGGCCGCGCTCAAGTCCGTCGACATGCCGCTCGAGGAGGCGTTCACCGCCACCTACACCTGGGAGGAGCGCCGCAGGCGCAGCGACGACGCGGTCGAGGGGCCGCGCGCCTTCGCGGAGAAGCGCGAACCGGTCTGGACCGGCCGCTGAGCACACGTACGCGGGTACGGCACACGCAGCAGAAGGGGGACGATCCGATGCCGGTGGCGCGGATCAACGGAATCAGCCTCGGCTACGACGACTACGGCTCGGGGGAGCCGGTGGTGATGGTCACCGGCACCGGGGCACCGGGAAGGATGTGGCGCACGCACCAGGTGCCCGCGCTGAAGGCGGCGGGATACCGGGCGATCACGCTCGACAACCGGGGCATCCCGCCGAGCGACCTGTGCCCGGAGGGCTTCACCCTGGACGACATGGCGGCGGACGTCGCCGGTCTCATCGAGTACCTCGGAGTGGGGCCCTGCCGGGTGGTGGGCTTCTCGCTGGGCTCGGTCATCGTGCAGGAGCTGCTGGTGGCCAGGCCGGAACTGGTGCGGGAGGCCGTGCTGATGGCGACCTGCGGGCGGGCCGACGGACTGATCACGGCCATGTCCGCCGCCGAGATCGAGCTGTGCGACAGCGGGGCCAAGGTCCCGCCGCGCTACGCGGCCTACATCCAGGCGCTCCAGAACCTGTCCCCGGAGACGCTCAACGACGAGACGAAGCTTCAGGACTGGCTCGACATCTTCGAGATGTCGGCGGTCGATCTCAGCTCCATCCGGGGCCAGCTGGGGCTTCAGGTGTTCGGGAACCGCCTCGCCGCGTACCGCAGGATCTCCTGCCCCTGTCTCGTCATCGGGTTCGGCGACGATCTGATCGTGCGCCCGCACCTGGCGCGGGAGGTCGCAGAGAGCGTCCAGGACGGCACGTACACAGAGATTTCCGGATGCGGTCACTACGGATATCTTGAGAAGCCCGAATCCGTGAATGCCGCGATCACCTATTTCTTCGGTATGCGGAGAACTTGAGCCGTCCGTCACGGCGGGAAAGTCAACTGCCCGATTCTGACCGGGTGTTCAGGCGGCTGTCCCGTATTGCTGACCTTGTAGCCGTTCAGGCGCTCGGTTATCGTGTTTCACGTCTTATCCCGCAAAACAGGAATGATGGGAGTGGTCATGGCAAATCCGTTCGACGATGAAAACGGGACTTTCGTGGTGCTGGTGAACGATGAAAACCAGCATTCCCTCTGGCCCGTCTTCGCCGATACGCCGGCCGGATGGAAGATCGTTTTCGGTGAGGACACCCGCAAGGCGTGCCTGGAGTACATCGAGGAGAAGTGGACGGATATGCGTCCGCAGAGCCTCATCGATGAGATGAACAAGCTAGAGACCGCCAGCTAGGCGAGCCCCTCCCCGACGGTGACGACGAAACAGAGGTGGTATCTGTGGCCATGATGGGTGGCCCAGGGCCGATGATAATAAGAGGGGACGGGCCGGACTCCTCGATAACAAAACAGAAGGTCAAACCCGGTACTGCCAAGCGGATACTTCCGTACACCAGGCCGCACCGACGCAGCATCGGCCTTCTCCTGGTCATCACCACGCTGAACGCCGGCTGCGCGGTTGCTCCGCCTCTTCTGCTCAAGTACCTCATCGACAGCGGAGTCCTTGCCCAGGACCTCTCCATCGTCGTGTGGATCGCGGTGGCCGTCGGTGTGCTGGCTCTCTTCGCCGCCGTCATCGGATTCGGGGAGGCGTGGTACTCGGCCAAGGTCAGCGAAGGGCTCATCTACAGTCTGCGTACGCAGGTCTTCAATCATGTGCAGCGTCAGCCGCTGGCGTTCTTCACCCGCGCGCAGACCGGCGCACTGGTCAGCAGGCTGAACACCGATGTGATCGGCGCCCAGCAGGCCGTGACGCAGTTGTTGTCGACGGTGGTTTCCGCGGGGCTGACCCTGCTGTTCATCCTGGGCACGATGCTTTACCTGTCATGGTCGATCACCCTGCTCTCCCTGGCGCTGATGCCGTTCTTCATCCTGCCCGGCAGGCTGATCGGACGGCGAATGCAGCAGCTCGTTCGGCAGCACATGCAGATCAATGCCGAAATGGGCTCGATGATGCATGAGCGGTTCAACGTGACCGGGGCACTGCTGGCCAAGCTCTACGGCCGCCCCGACACCGAGACGGGCCAGTTCTCGAAACTGGCGGCCCGCGGACGCGACATCGGCGTCCGGCACTCCGTCTCCATGAAGATGCTTTTCCTTTCGACGATGCTCGTCGGCTCACTGGCCACGGCAGCCGTTTACGGCGTGGGCGGCGCCTTCGCCATCAACGGCGCCTTCCAGGTGGGCACCCTGGTGGCGCTCGCCACGCTGCTCACCCGGCTGATGGCACCCGTCGGCCAGCTCTCCAACGCGCAGGCCGACGTGATGACCGCGCTCGTCAGCTTCGACCGGCTCTTCGAGGTGCTCGACCTCAAGCCGCTGATCGCCGAGAAGCCGGACGCGGTGGCCCTGCCGTTCGCGGCCTCGGGCAACGGCTCGGCACCGGAGGTCGAGTTCGACGGGGTGTCCTTCCGCTATCCGAAGGCGGCCGACATCTCGCTGGCCTCCCTGGAATCGATCGCCGCGCCCATGCCGGAGCGCGACGACGACAACGCCTGGACCCTCCAGGACCTGAGCTTCACCGTTCCGGCGGGGAAGCTCACGGCGCTGGTCGGCCCGTCGGGCGCGGGCAAGACGACCATCACCCACCTGGTGCCGAGGCTCTACGACCCGGACGAGGGCACGGTGCGCATCGGCGGCAAGGACCTGCGGGACCTCACCCTGGCGTCGCTGAACGAGACGGTCGGCATGGTCACCCAGGACGCCCACCTCTTTCACACCACCATCCGCGAGAATCTCGCCTACGCCCGCCCGGACGCCACCGAGCAGGACATGAAGGAGGCGTGCAAGGCCGCGCAGATCTGGGACCTGGTCGATTCGCTGCCCGACGGTCTGGACACCATGGTCGGCGACCGCGGCTACCGGCTCTCCGGTGGTGAGAAGCAGCGCATCGCCATGGCGCGGCTCCTGCTGAAGGCCCCGCCGGTCGTCGTACTGGACGAGGCGACCGCGCATCTCGACTCGGAGTCCGAGGCGGCCCTTCAGCGGGCTCTCAAGACCGCGCTCACGGGCCGGACCTCCCTGGTGATCGCCCACCGGCTCTCCACGATCCGGGACGCCGACCAGATCCTGGTCGTCGACAAGGGGCAGATCAAGGAACGCGGAACCCACGAGGAACTCCTCGAACTGGACGGGCTGTACGCGGAGCTGTACCGCACGCAGTTCTCCCGCCAGACCCTGGGCAACGGCGACGGACCGGCTCCCGAGAAGGTCCCCGAGCCGGTCGGCCCGCCCGGTCACTTCATGGGCCCCGGTCCTGGCGGTCCCGGTGGCCCCGGCCCCGTCTTCCACGGTCCTGGCCCTGGCGGTCCCGGCCCTGGTCCGGGTGTCTTCCACGGTCCCGGCCCCGGTGGTCCCGGCGGCCCGGGTGGTCCCGGCCCTGGTCCGGGTGTCTTCCACGGCCCGGGGCCAGGCGGCCCGGGTCCCGGATGACGAGGGCACGGCCGTCGGGGTGAGCGTGAGCCCGCCGACCGTGCGAGATCCCCGGCGAACGGAACGCAGGAACGGTGTCCGCGACTTCCTCACGGAGGTCGCGGACACCGCGTTGTGGCCCGCCCCGGCGTCGCCCGGCAGCCCCGTCCCGCCCCGTCCTGCCCCGCGCTCAGGGCGCCTGGCTGGAGCCGCCCTGGACGGGCAGGTCGGGCAGCTCGCGCTTCATGACCTTGCCCATGTCGTTGCGGGGCAGCGCGTCGAGGAACCGCACGGTGCGCGGCCTCTTGTGCGGGGCGAGCTGACGGGCCACCAGCGCGGCCAGCTCCTCCGTGTCGGGCGGGTTCGCCGGGTCGGCGGGGACGATCCAGGCGGCGACCCGCTCGCCCAGGTCCGGATCGGGCTCCGCCGCCACGGCCGCCTCGGCGACGCCGGGGTGGGCGAGCAGCACGTTCTCGATCTCGCCCGCACCGATCTTGTAGCCGCCGCTCTTGATGAGGTCGGTCGCCTTGCGGCCGACGATCCGTACGTAGCCGTCCGCGTCCCGCGTGGCCATGTCGCCCGTACGGAACCAGCCGCCGTCGAACGCCTCGGCTGTGGCGTCGGGCCGGTTGAGGTACTCGGTGAAGAGGTTGGGCCCGCGCACCTGGAGTTCGCCGACCGTCTCGCCGTCCTGGGCCGTGACGCGCTCGCCCGCGTCGTCGACGAGACGCACGTCCACGTCCTTGAGCGGCACCCCGACCGTGCCGGGGCGCGGTGTGCCGTCGGCGCGCACGCTGGTGTTCATCAGCGTCTCGGTCATCCCGTACCGCTCGATGACGTGCCGCCCCGTGGCCTCGGTGATCCGCTCGTGGTCGGGCAGCGGCAGCGCGGCTGAGCCGGAGACCAGCAGCCGCGCGCCCGACAGCGCCGACACCAGCGCGGGGTCCGACGCCAGGGCCTCCGCGATCCGGTGGTACATCGTCGGCACCCCGAACAGCATCGTGCCGCCCGAGGACAGCTCCCGCGCGACGCCTTCCGTGGTGAAGCGGCCCAGGTGGCGCAGGGCGCCGCCGCGCCGCAGCGGGCCCAGGACGCCGAGGATCAGGCCGTGGACGTGGAAGAGCGGCAGCGCGTGCACCAGCGTGTCGTCCTCCGTCCACCGCCAGGCGTCCTCCAGCGCGTCCAGGCTGCTGGCGATGGCGCGGCGGGAGAGGACGACGCCCTTGGGCGGGCCCGTGGTGCCTGAGGTGTAGACGATGAGCGCGGCGGACTCGGGCCCCGGCTCCGGCGGCAGCGACCACACCGAGTCGGTGGGCTCGCCGGTGAGATCGACGTCGGCGCGGGGGAGCGCGGCCAGCGCGTCGGGCAGCTCGGCGCCCGGCTCGGCCAGCACCAGGTTCGGTGCGCTGTCGGTGACGATGTGGGCGAGTTCGCGCTCACCGCTCTTCGGGTTGACCGGGACCGCGGGCACTCCGGCGAGTAGCGCGCCCACCACGCCGACGCTCGTCTCCAGGCCGGGGGTGGCCCACACCGCCACGCGTCCGGCGGACTCGACGCGTGCGGCGACGTCGCCCGCTGCGGCGGCGAGTTGGTGGTAGCTGAGCTCGCGGTCGCCGAAGCGCAGCGCGGGGCGCGAGGACGCCGCGTGCAGCGCGGGGAAGAGCAGGGACACCCGGACTCCTTCGTGATCTCGTCTCTCGGGCCGTCAGCATCTCACTTGACGCACGGGCCGCGCCGGGGGAGGGGGAGGAGCCGTCGAGGGTAAGGAAACTTTCCTAACCCCTTGACGCCGATAGGCGGGGTCCCTAACTTTCACGCCACTCCCGCATTGCCCGGGGATGACATGTCCCCCTCACGAGCCTCGCCCCCCACCTTCCGCAGGAGGCATCCGTGCACCAGCACCTCAGCAGACGCCGCACCATCTGGACCGTCCTGTGCGCCGCGGCGCTCGCCGCGTTACTCCTCGCGCTCCCGCCGTGGTCCAGCGCCGACGCGGGCGAGGACACCGCCCGGACCGCTCGTACCGCCGACGCCGACAGGGCCGCCGCCAGGATCGCCGCGCCCGCGGGCTCGGCCGTCGCCGAGAACGGGCAGCTCTCCGTCTGCGGCGAGCGACTGTGCAACGAGCGGAACCAGGCGGTGCAGCTCAAGGGCATGAGCACCCACGGCACCCAGTGGTACGCGCAGTGCGCCACCGACGGGTCCCTCGACGCGCTGTCCCAGGACTGGGGCGCCGACGTCCTGCGCGTGTCCACGTACGTCCAGGAGGGCGGCTACGAGACCGACCCCGAGGGTTTCACCCGTCTCGCCCAGCGCATCGTGGACCAGGCCATCGCCCGGGGCATGTACGCGGTCATCGACTGGCACCAGCTCACCCCGGGCGACCCGAACCAGAACACCGCCCTGGCCAAGCGCTTCTTCACGGACATGGCCGCGAAGTACGCGAACCAGCCCAATGTCTTCTACGAGATCGCCAACGAGCCCAACGGCGTCGAGTGGGCCGACATCAAGTCCTACGCCGAGGAGGTCATCCCGGTGGTCCGCGCCCAGGACCCGGACGGCGTGGTCCTCGTCGGCACCCGCGCCTGGTCCTCGCTGGGGGTCTCCGAGGGCTCCGACGAGCAGGAAGTCGTGAACAACCCCGTCGACGCCGACAACATCATGTACACCTTCCACTTCTACGCCGCCTCGCACGGCGCGGAGTACCTCGGCGCGCTCTCCAGGGCGGCGGACCGGCTGCCGGTGTTCGTCACCGAGTTCGGCACCCAGAACTACGCGGGGGAGGGGGCCAATGACTTCGCCTCGGCGCAGAAGTACCTCGACCTGATGGCGGAGAAGGGCATCTCCTGGACCAACTGGAACTTCTCGGACGACGAGCGCTCGGGCGCCGTCTTCAAGCCGGGCACCTGCGACGGCGACCAGTGGACGGGAACCGGAGTCCTCAAGGAGGCCGGTATCTGGATCCGCGAGCGGGTCAAGGGCTGACCGTGACCCTGCCCGGAGGCCCGGCTCCGGCCCGCAGGGGCGCGCGGTGGTTCGTCCCCCGTCGCCCCGTCAACGCGCTTGAAGAGTGCCTGGATCCGCAGCGGGCTTCGGCGCCGTGACGGGGTGGCTGTAGAACTGTGCGGCCCATCGTCGGTAGGCAGTGATCGGGCCGTCGCCCTTGGCCAGGCGGGGGCGTTCCAGATAGGTCTTGGTCTGCCAGATCGACTTGTCCTGGTTGAGTTCCCGGCTGGTCCATGTGGACACGGGCCGCATGAGCTGGAGGAATGCCTGCTCGATTCCGGCCTGAAGGACTGTCCGCAGGTGTGATGAGGGGATCCACCGCAGATCGGGGTGCTTGAGCCGGGTTACGGAGACCACGCGGAGTTTTCCGGGTTCCAGCGGCAGGAGGAGCATCTCGCCGAGCATCCGGAGGTGCCAGCGAGGAATGGCGATCCGGGCGGTGATGAAGCCCAGTCCGTAGCCGTCGACGTCCCAGTGCATCGTGGCGGGCCCCAAGCCGGGGAAGGAGCGTCGAACCTCCATGGCGAGGTGGTAGTGGTGGTCGGAGAATTCTGTGGGCACCGTCATCCTGTGGCTCAGGTACCCGTGAAGAGGAGCGAAGTGGCCGAGATCGTGGAGATTCTCGACAAACTCCTGCGGATAGCTGTCGTATTCATGGGTGCGCAGGTGCGGGGGCGAGTAGCCGGTGCTCGTGCCTTCGGGGATCACCCAGTCGGGAGAGGCGTTCTCGGCATGCCGCCACACCCAGATGACGCCGTCGCACTCGTGTGATTGCCGCAGTCGCAGACTTGTCCTGGGCGGCGGTGTCCCGTATCCGGTGGCCACGCATGTCCCCGAGGGGTCGTATGCGAAGCGGTGGAACGGGCAAACGAGGTTCTCGTTCTCTACGGTGCCGCCTACTCCGAGATGGGCCCCGAGATGGGGGCAGTACGGCCGCACGGCACGCAGCAGACCGCTGCGGGTCCTATAGAGGACGACGTCCTCCCCGGCCAGCCTCTTGCGCAGAACCGACCCCTTCTTCAGTTCGGTGCTGAAGGCGACGGGGAACCAGCCGTCGGGGAAGGGCAGCAGGATGGGCCGGCCGGGGTCTTTCGCGTAGCTCGAAGCTTTCCGCATGGTGTTTCCGCCTTCGCTGTCCGTGGATCTTCCCGGTCAGGTATGTGTTGCGGCTCCTTGGAAATCAGGTGGTGGCTTCAGCCGATCGGAGCGGTTGTCCGGCGGATTCAGCGGACCCGGCACAGGTGCCGCCGGCCTTGTGGCGTACCGCTCGGATCGCCGGCCCCAGTCATGGGCGCCTCGCATCATGGACCGCAGAGCATCGGCCCGGTATCGCTGGAGGGCCGCTTGCTGGTACTCATCGAGGGCGAGCTGAAGAAACAGCTCGGGAAGCTGCTTTTCCAGAGTGAGGAACAGCTCGGAGCGTTGCCGGACCATCGCGCTGATCGTCCCGATCGCGTGGCTCCTGGAGCAGTGGTTCTCCCGTTGGAGTTGCAGAACGAGATTGCAGTCCCCGTTGGTTTCCTCTTTCTCGACCGAGACGATTTCGTTGTCGAAAATGACCACCTCATGGGCTACCCGGCGCATCGTGGTCAGCAAAGCGCTGTGGTAGGCGCGTTCGGGAATCTCGAAGTGGCCGACCCTTTCGGCTAGGTCGAGGACCGGTGCGACTCCGATGCTGTCCATGCGCAGCTCTAGCTGGTCGGCGAACGAGGGGACTTTGCCCTGACACCGATTGACGGCCTCGGTGATGTGGCTGCGCAGATAGGCGCGCCAGTGCCGCGCGGCGCGGTGCCGCCAGGATGCTGACATCCCGTCACGACTGCGTGCCCACAGATCGGCGAAGGCGCGGATGGTTGGTGGGCCGTCGGAGGAAGGCGGCCCGCACGTGGACGCGTCGAGCACCGCGGTGAGAGCCGTGGTGACCGTTGTGACGTAGCCGGGGTCCCGGCCGCGAGGGCCGTCGAAGTGGTCGTCGAAGAGGAAGTACCAGCTCTGCTGGTCGACGGCCAGGTCGAGATCGGCGCCGGTCGCTGACGGGTGGAAGCGTGCGGCCAGTTCGCTGTAGTGGCCTTGGGAATGGCGTTGTTCAGCGGCGGGGGTGGGGAACAGCCCCACGGCGCGAGGCCAGTCGAGATGGCAGTCCCGAGCACGGTCGAAGTCCGGGCTGATGCGGCTGAGGAAGGGAATGTGCAACGCGACGTCTTGTGGCACGGTTGTCCCTTTTCTGGAGGCCCGGTGTATTTCTGCGTTCGCCATATGCGGCAGGAGGTGGTGAGAGCAGAGCGGCCCGATGCGGAAGGCGTGTGCCGCCGGGCGGCTCTTTCTACGTACTTCTGTCTCCTCGCATGGCGGCGATGAGGTTGCGGGCGGCGCGTTCACCGGAGGCCGAGGCGGCATTGACGCTGGAGGTGCAGAAGTAGTCCCCGGCCAGTCGGACGAGGGAGTCCTCTCGTCGGCTGCGGGCTTGGAACTCCCGCATGGCCGTCCAGTAGCCGGGGTAGCTCTGCATCCAGGAATAGGGCCACCGGGTGACGTGGGTGAACAGCGTGTGGTCTCCCACGGCCGGGACCAACGCGCTGCCCGCCTCGATCAGCTTCCGTGTGATCAGACCGTCGTCCTGATCGATGAGCTGTCGGCTCCAGGCCGAAGAGGCGTAGAGGGTGACGAGCGCCTTGCCGGCCGGGATGCGGTGAGGAACCTTGTTGTGCTCCAGACTGGCGGCGAGCACCGCGCTGTGATGTGAGTGCTCGGTCGCGTACACCATTGAGGCGGTGGTGCCGGGAACCCGGTCCATGGCCACATGGAGTGCGGTGATGGTGGCGTTGCCGACCTTGGCGGCCAGAAACTCCTTCCGCCAGGAGCCGAGTCCTTTGTGGATCCGGGCCGCCTGCTCGGGCAAGGTAGCGATCACAGCGCCCTGGTAGGACGCGGTGTGCTCTGACGTCTCCACGTCGCGCCAGACCACCTTGACCTCGTCGCGGTGTCGTTCCACACAGGTCACCCGCGCCCCCAGGGTGACCTCGAAGCGGCGGCAGAGGAGGTCCGCATAGGAGGACATGCCCTGGCGGAGGGCCAAAAAGGGCTGAGGTCGCATGAACAGCCCGAAGGCGTACAGCATGCAGGCGGCTGAGATCTCGGAGGGCGCGGTGCCGACGAAACCACGGACGACGGGATCGATGAAGTGGTCGAACACCTCGTCGCCCACGCGCTGTCGGCCGTACTGCTCAGCGGAGAGATGATCGATCCCGGCTAGTCTGGAGAGATCCTCGACATCCCGCTGTTTCCGGTATCGCATGAGGTCATACGCGATTCTGGCAAGCGCCAGTTTGTTCCTCGGGGAGATCAGACCGGTCCGCGTCACATCACGCGGAAGGTGCTCGACCGCGAAGTTATGGGTCGTGCCGAAGCGATCGAGCATTCCGAGAAGTGACGAGGCCGGGACGAATTCACCGCCGAGCCCGGCGTCGCGCGCGATACCCATGAAGCTGCCGTAGCCCCGGGCGAGCTGGGTGGCTCCCTCCTCGATGAGGAAGCCGTCGCGGTGAAGAGTCCGCATCCGGCCGCCGAGCCGGTCGCCCTGTTCGAACAGCCGCACCCGGTATCCCGCCTGCCGGAGCCGGAAAGCGGCGGCGAGCCCCGCCGCACCCGAGCCCACTACGGCCACTTCGCCCTGTTGCCCGGGTTGCTCGCGTGTTCCGGGGAGGGGCGGGCGCGAAGGTGACGCGATCTCATTGTCGGCCACTGTGCCGCCCTCCCTCTTGGCAGGAGCTGGCACCCCGATACCGCACCGACTGCGGGCGGGGGCCAGGCCACGACTCCACGCGTGTGACCACGTATGGGCGTCAGTTCATGACACTGCTCCGCCGCGGGGGATGCCACCCCGGGCAGTCGGGGGAGGCGTGAACGTGGTGAAAGCCCGCGGCGGTGTGAGACCCAGCGGGATGCGGCCAACGGCGCACCTGTCACACGCCCCCTCCACGCAGTACGGCGGGCGGGTCACACGGTGCTCAGCTCACATGCGGGAAGAGCGACGTGAAGGACTCCGTCGCGTCCGTGAGGCCCCGCGCGAAGGGCGAGTCGAAGTGCCACACGAGGAAGACGAGGAAGGCGATGAGCGAGGTGAAGAGGACCGCGAGCAGCAATTCCCGCCCCGAGCGCTGGATCTGGAGCGTGAAGAGCATCCCGACCGCCACCGCGGCCCCCACGATGAGCCCCACCCACACCACGCCGGGCATCGTCGGCTCCGCGCTCGACGCGCGGTCCGTACGGGCCGCGTCGGCCTCGGCGACCTGGTCGACCAGTGACGGGTAGGACTGCTCCTGCTGGACGGTACTGGGCTCGAAGGAGACCACGTCGTGCCGGATGCGGTCCATCAGCTTCGCGCCGTGCTCCGTGACCTTGCCGTGCTTCGCCATGTACGGCCACTCCTTGTCGACCGTGTAGCGCACATAGGCGTCCACGTCGTCGCGGACGCGCTCACGGTCGGCCTGCGGGAGGACCTCGGCGCGCTGGTGCACCTCGTACAGCGCCTGGGCCTCGGCCTTCACCGAGTCGTCGGCGATGTTGCGGGCCTCCCAGACTCCGGCGATGGCGAGACCGAGCACGATCGCGTACACCACGCCGATCATCATGGTCATGTACTCGATGACGTCGGGCGTCTCGGACGGGTCGTCGTCCTCGCCCACGCGCCGCTGCCGCAGCAGCACGATGACGACGACGAACGCGCACGCGGCGAGCACCGCGAGGGTCAGAACCAGCCAGTCGGACATGGGTGTTCTCCTGCGCCCTCCCGGAAGAGGGCTTGTGTACGGGGCCTGTGGCCGGGAGCGGGGTCGGCGCCGGTCACCGGAGTGACGGCTCGGGAGCGGGAGGGAGCGGGGCTATGCGGAGGAGGCGGGGCCTCCGCCGCCCGAAGCGGTCCCGGAGCCGGAGCTGCCCGAGCCCGAACCGCCGCTCCCGCGCGGGCGCAGCGCGGCGGCGGCCAGCACGGCAGGGGCCAGGATGAGCAGGGTGCGGGTGACCATCGGGAACCTGCCGCTCGGGCGCTCGTTGTCGGGCGTCACATGGGCCGGTGCGGGGGCCGCGGCCTCGGCGTGCGGCGGCTTCGGATCGTCCGGCTCCGGTTCGGGCTCCGGTGACTCGGGCTCGGGCGCGCGGGAGGACGCGCTGGGCTCGGGCTCCGGTTCCGGCTTCGGCGGTACGGGCTTCGGCTCGGGCGCCGGAGCCTCGGGGCGTGCCGGAGGACTGCTCGGTTCGGGGGGCGGCGTGCTGCTCGGCGGCGGCGTGGGGGTGGGCGTCGGCGTTGGCGTGGGAGTCGGCTCCGGCGGCGGGCTGCTGCTCGGCGGGGGAGGCGGCAGTGTGGGAGTGGGCGGTGGAGGTGGTGGTGGCGGAGGCGGCGGGGGTGGAGGTGGTGGGGGGCACCAGCAGTGGTGCCGTGTCACCAGATCCACGCTCACCCCTGGAACGCGCACGGAGAGGGAACCGCAGCCGCCGTGCCGGGCGTTCGCGCGGACCTCGGTCTCACCCGCCCGTACGGAGAGCCCGGCGCTCGCACCGGCGCGTGCCCGCTGGCTCTCCGGGGCGGCGAAGGGAGAGCCGGGCACCGTGTCGGCGACGGCGGGCGCGGCGCAGATCATCGCGAGTGTCGTGCAGGCAAGGGCTGTTGCCGAGGTCTGTCTCCACCGGTGTCGTCCCGTCACGCGGTTGAGCATGCGCGGCTCCGGAGCGTCCCGGAAAGCCGTTCGCCCGATAATCGCTCGAACGGCTGAACTCCCCGCTTCTGTTGATTAGAACGCCTCCATGGGCTGAAGGCCGCGGGAGTGACCGCCGCGTCCGTGTGGGGCGCGCTTCACGAACTGAACCGCCGGGGCCGTAGCCGCGTTGACGCGCACGCCGCTCCCCCGTCGGCCGCGACGCGACGCGACGGGGGGCGCACGGGCGCCTAGCCGCCGTTGATGAGGCCGATGTAGCGGTCCCAGTCCCAGTGGGGGCCGGGGTCCGTGTGGTCCGCGCCGGGGACCTCGCTGTGCGCGATGATGCGCTCGCGGTTCTTGGGGATGCCGTAGGCGTCGCAGACGGCGGCTGTGACGGCGGCGGAAGAGCGGTACATCGCGTCCGTGAACCACGCCGCGTCGTCTATGAAGCCCTCGTGCTCGATGCCGATGCTGCGGGTGTTGTAGTCCCAGTTGCCCGCATGCCAGGCGACGTCCTTGTCGTGGACCATCTGGGCCACGTGCCCGTCTTCGGAGCGCACCACGTAGTGCGCGGAGACCTGCGCGGACGCGTTCTGGAAGTGCTGGACGGTTCCCGCGTAGCTGCCCTGGGTCACGTGGATGACGACGAACTCGACCGGGTACTCCGTGGGGCGGTCGGCGGCCGTGAAGTTAGCGCTGTTGGCCGGGATCCACTCGGCGCCGGGGATGTCGGCGACGCCCTGTGCGCCGTTGCCCCTGCCGGTGGCGAGCGCGGACCCGGTGGCGAGAACGGTACCTGTGGCGGCCACCCCGAAGGCGAGCCCGCCACGCAGCAGGGAGCGTCGTGAGGGACTGGTGTGACTGCTGGAGTGGCTGAAGATGCGGCTGTGCCGTGCGAGGCTCATCGTGTCTCCCAGTGGGGGGTGAAATGGGGGCACGTACATGACAAGTTGACGCGCGTTGATAGTCGCATCCCGGCCACGCGCTGACAACACTGCTCGGAACTGCCATTGGTCGCACCACCGGCGACCGGTCGCGGTGCGCCGTCCGGCCTGGTCAGGCCCGGTCGGGCCCGTGTGCCGTCGCCCCTACGCGCCGCGTCGCCGGACCGGCACATACCCGCCGGGGTCGTCCAGCACGGCCCGTACCACCGAGTGCGCCGCGCCCAGCAGTGGCCCCTCGGGACCCAGCGCCGAGACCGACACCTCCGGTACACCGTCCGGCACGGCGGTGCGCCGCTCCAACTCGCCCTCCAGCGACGGCAGGAGCCAGGGGGCCAGCCCCGCCAGCGCCCCGCCCAGCACCACGGCGCGGGGGTCCAGCAGGTTCACGGCGCCCGCGAGGGCGATGCCCAGCGCCGTGCCCGCGCCGCTCAGCGCATCCAGTGCCGCCGTGTCGCCGTCCCCCGCCCTGGCGGCGAGCGCGGCCAGCGCGTCACCCTGAGTCGCCCCGCCGCCCGTGCCGCCGCGCCCTCCCGTCCCGGCCCCCGCCGTGATCCCCGCCGCCCGCAGCAGCGCCGCCTCACCGGCGTACTGCTCCAGGCAGCCGCGCCCGCCGCACGCGCACGCGGGCCCCTCCGGGCGCACCGGAACATGGCCCAGCTCCCCGGCGAAGCCCCGTGTGCCGCGCAGGAGTTCGCCGTCGAGCACGATGGCCGCGCCGATGCCGACCTCGGCGGAGACGTGGATGAAGTCGCGGGCCGACCCCTCGCCACGCCCCAGCCACAGCTCGGCCAGGGCACCGAGGTTGGCCTCGTTGTCGACGGCCAGGGGAAGCGGCCCGCCCGGCCCGTCCAGATGATTCAAGTGGGCGGCGATGTCCGTGCTCTGCCAGCCGAGGTTGGGGGCACGGACGACGGTCGAGGTGCCGCGCGTGACGAGCCCGGGAACCGCCAGCGCGAGCCCCGCGGGGGCCAGCCCCTCGGCTGCGGCGTCCTCGGTGACCCGTCGCGTCAGCTCGCCGAGCCGCGCCAGCACGGCCGACGGCTCGCTGTCCCGGTTGGCCGCCTCCTCGCTCGTACGGGCACGCACCCGCCCCCGCAGATCGACCGCGCAGACCGTGAGGTGGTCCACCCCGATCTCCGCGCCGATCCCGCAGGGCCCGCTGTCGGTGAGGGCCAGCGCGCTGCCAGGGCGTCCGACCCCGCCCGAACGGCCGGGGCCCAGCTCGACGAGGAGCCCGGCGCGCAGCAGTTCGTCGGTGAGCGTGGAGACGGCCGCGCGGGTCAGGCCGATGTGCGCGGCGACGGTCGCACGGGAGGACGGGCCGCCCTCGGCGACCGCGTACAGCACGCGTGACAGGTTGCGCCTGCGCATCTCCCGCTGCGACGTGGGCGCCGGAGCTGCCATGGGAATCGACTCCTCCTCGTGCGGCGGCGACGCGCCGACGACGTGAACAGGCGTGAACAGGCGTGAACAGGCGTGAGCAGTCGTGAACGTGGGCGGACGTGGAAGGGTGCTGACGTGGGCCCAAAACCGGCACGTCATCGTCGCGACCGTGAACCGGAACGGCCCCCGCCGCCAGCCCACGGCCACCAGACAACAGACACCAGCCACCCGTCACCACGAACCGCCACCGCACCCCGCTCCTGCGGACACCGCGAGTGCCGGGCCCGTCCACCGGGACCGGCCCGGACACCCGCCCCTCACCGGCGCGGGCAGGCGCCCTCGTCAGTGTGGACGTCAGTGCCGTCGCAGCAGCGTATCCCCGCCCGAGAGCGTGTCGGCGATGCGCGCGAGCGCCGCGTCGTCCCGCTTCACCGCGTCGAAGGAGGGTCCGTCGGCCGTGCCCCAGCGCCGGGCCACCGCCGCCGGGTCCTCGCCCAGGAGCAGTCCGGCGGCCTGGGCAGCGGCGCCGAGCGCGACCAGTTCCTCGGCCCGCGGCACCCGCACGGGGCGCCCCGACAGGCGCAGGACCGTCTCCCGCCAGGCGGTGCCCTTCGCGCCGCCGCCGATCAGGAGCAGGGGCGCGTCCGCGTCGGTCTCCTCGTCCAGGACCTCGTCCAGCGCGCGCAGCAGTGCGAAGACCGCGCCGTCGTAGGCGGCTTGGAGCACCTGGCCGCCCGTCGTGTCGTGCCGCAGGCCGTTCAACAGGCCGGAAGCGTACGGCAGGTTGGGCGTGCGCTCGCCGTCCAGGAAGGGCAGCATCGCGACCTCGCCGCCGCCCTCGACGGCCTCCCTGTCGAGCCCGAGCAGCGCGGCCACCCGGTCGACGGCGAGCGTGCAGTTGAGGGTGCAGGCCAGCGGCAGCCACTCGCCGCGCGCGTCGGCGAAGCCGGAGACCGTGCCGGTCGGGTCGGCGGGGCGGTGCGGGGAGGCGGCGTAGACGGTGCCGGAGGTGCCGAGGCTGAGCACCGGCTGTCCCGCGCGCAGCCCGAGCCCGAGCGCCGCCGCCATGTTGTCGCCCGTGCCCGTGGCCACCAGGGCGCCCGCGGGCAGCGGCAGCCCGGAGCGCACCGTTCCGGCAGCCTCTCCGGGCGCGAGGACGCGCGGGAGCAGGGCGGGGGAGAGGCCGACGAGCCCGAGGATCTCCTCGTCGTACGCCTCCGTGGAGGAGGCCCACCAGCCCGTGCCCGAGACGTCGCCCCGGTCCGTCGTGCCCTCTCCGGTGAGCTGCCCCGTCAGATAGTCGTGCGGCAGCCGCACGGCGTGCGTGGCCGCCGCGGCGTCCGGCTCGTGCTCGCGCAGCCAGGCCCACTTGGTGACGGTGAAGGACGTCGCGGGCACACTGCCCACGCGCTCGGCCCACGCCTCGGGCCCGCCCAGCCGCTCGACGAGCGCGTCGCGCTGCGGCGCCGACCGCACGTCGTTCCACAGCAGCGCGGGCCGCACGGGCCGCCCGTCGGCGTCGAGGGTGACGAGGCCGTGCTGCTGGCCGCCGACGGAGACGGCGGCGGCCTCCTGGGCCGCGCGCCCGCACTGGGAGAGCGCCGCCTCCAGCGCCTCCCACCACTTCTCGGGGTCCGTCTCGCGGCCGGAGCCCGAGGTCACGGGGTGTGGGGCCTGGCCGCGTGCGACGACCTGGCCGGTCGCCGCGTCCACGACGAGTGCCTTGGTGGATTGCGTGGAACTGTCCACGCCGATGACGAGCGGACCTTCTGGTGCGGACATGCCTCGCGGCTCCCTCTTCCCTCGCTACAGGTCGTGAGCGCATACTAATTTGTCAACGGCCATGACGAATACCCGTGCGCACGAGGACGTGCGCGAGGAGAAGGGCGACGAGATGAGCTACGAGCCGACGCCGCAGGACAAGTTCAGCTTCGGTCTGTGGACCGTGGGCTGGCTGGGACGGGACCCCTTCGGAGACGCGACCCGGACGGCGCTCGACCCGGTCGAGGCCGTGCGGCGGCTGTCCGAACTGGGCGCCTACGGGATCACCTTCCACGACGACGACCTCATCCCCTTCACGACCCCGGAGGGCGAACGGGAGGCGCACGTCAAGCGCTTCCGGCAGGCGCTGGACGCCACCGGCATGAGCGTCCCCATGGCGACCACCAACCTCTTCACGCACCCCGTCTTCAAGGACGGCGCCTTCACAGCCAACGACCGCGACGTACGCCGCTACGCGCTGCGCAAGACCATGCGCAACATCGACCTCGCGGCCGAGCTGGGCGCGGAGACGTATGTCGCCTGGGGCGGACGCGAGGGCGCCGAGTCCGGTGCGGCGAAGGACGTACGGGCCGCGCTCGACCGCATGAAGGAAGCCTTCGACCTGCTCGCCGAGTACGTCACCGAGCAGGGTTACGGGCTGCGCTTCGCCATCGAGCCCAAGCCCAACGAGCCGCGCGGCGACATCCTCCTGCCGACGGTGGGCCACGCCCTGGCCTTCATCGAGCGCCTGGAGCGCCCGGAGCTGTTCGGCGTCAACCCGGAGGTCGGCCACGAGCAGATGGCCGGGCTCAACTTCCCGCACGGCATCGCTCAGGCGCTGTGGTCGGGCAAGCTCTTCCACCTGGACCTCAACGGCCAGAACGGCATCAAGTACGACCAGGACCTGCGCTTCGGCGCCGGCGATCTGCGTGCCGCCTTCTGGACCGTGGACCTGCTGGAGCGCGCGGGGTACGAGGGGCCGCGGCACTTCGACTTCAAGCCGCCGCGTACCGAGGACTACGAGGGCGTGTGGGCCTCGGCAGCGGGCTGTATGCGCAACTACCTGATCCTGCGCGAGCGTGCCGCCGCCTTCCGCGCCGACCCCGCCGTCCAGGAGGCGCTGCGCGCCTCGCGGCTCGACGAGCTGGAGCTGACCACCCTCGACGAGGGCGAGACCCCGGCGGCGCTGCTCGCCGACCGGTCCGCTTTCGAGGACTTCGACGTCGAGGCCGCCGCCGCGCGCGGCATGGCCTTCGAGCGGCTCGACCAGCTCGCGATGGACCACCTGCTGGGCGTGTGAGCCGGGCCGTGTGAACAGGGCCGCGTGAGACGGGCCGCGTGAGACGGGCCGTATGAGACGGCTCGTGCGAGAGGGCCGCCGTCCCGTACGCGTACGGGACGGCGGCCCCCGTGGACTCGCGGGGTGTGGTCTCAGGAGCCGGCGGGGGTCCAGCCGTCGAGCCAGTCGGCGACCTCGTACGAGGCGGCCTCCTTGTCGCTGAGCTGCGGCCGGTCGGCCGAGGAAGCGCCGGTGGCGGCGCCGGGACCCGTGTTGCGGTACTCGGCGAAGCGGTCCTCCTCCCAGGGGAAGCCGCTCATGTCCGTCCAGGGCGCGTCCTTCACCGCCGCGCTCAGCTCGGTCTCGCGGATCACGGTCTGCGGGTCGAGCGCGGCGTCACCGCCCGCGTGCCAGGGGCGGCCGAGGTAGAAGCTGTCGGCGGGCACGTCGCCGCCGATCCGGCTCTTCGTGATGAGCATCCCGTGCTGTCCCGCCACGGTCGAGGGCGCGGTGACGTAGCCGCCGGGGTCGCTGTCGCGGGGGAGGAGCACGATGTCCGTGTCGTGGAGTACGGCACTGGCCCGCCCGAAGACGAAGTCCACGTCGCCCTCGACGCGGGAACCGGTCATATAGACCCGCCCCACGGTGCCCTTCGCCGCGGAGTCGAGCAGCAGGGTGTCCTGGTTGCCGAGCGCCGCGATGCCGTCGAGGACGATCTTGTCGCCGTTGGTGCGCAGTGCGACCGCCTGCTTGTTCGTGATGTCCGTTCTGGACTCGTCGAAGTCGTTCGCGATGGTGAGGTCGCGCGCCTGGAAGTCGTCGGCCTCGACGGCGACGGTCGCGCTGCCGCTGGTGCCGTACGTGCCGCCGCCCGGCTTCGGCGTCCCGGAGGCGTTGTCGTAGACCACGGTCACGTCGTCCCTGTCCCCGCCCGTGCCCCGGAGGCGGATGTGCGGCTTCGTGCGCGGCACCTTCACCGTCTCGCGGTAGACACCGGGTGCGACGGAGATGGTGACCGGGGAGCCGTTGTTCTCCGGCACGGCGTCCACCGCGCCCTGCACGGTGGTGTGGTCACCGCTGCCGTCCTTGGCCACGGTGATCTCGCTCGCCGCCTTGGCGCCCGCCTTCGTGGCACCCGTCTTCTTGGCACCCGTCTTCTTGGCACCCGTCTTCTTGGCGCCGATGTCGGGCCGCGGGCCCGAACTCTCGCGCAGCAGCGCGGGGACGTCCTTGGCCGGGTCGAGCGTGTAGTCGTAGAAGTCGCGCGGGTCGAAGGCGTCGCCGCGGGTGTCGGTGCGGCCCGACGTGTTCCTGGTGATGCTGCCGCGCTGCACGAGTTCGGCGGTCTCGTCGGCCATGTACGGGTCGTGGAAACCGTCGAAGTAGCTGTTCTCCAGCACCATCTTCGTGTGTCCGCGCGACCAGTTGCCGTAAGCGGAGGCCACCTCGCCGTCCGGCTCGTCCAGCAGGTAGTTGTTGTAGAGGTGGGCGTGGGCGACGTTGTCCGTCGACGGGTTGCGCTGCTGCGTCTCGCGGAACCAGTTGTGATGGATCGTCAGGTCGGCGGTGACGTTCTCCGTCCAGCCGATGCCGAACGCCTTGTTGTGCTGCTGGAAGCGGTTCCAGGACACCGTCACGTTCGTGGTGTCCTTGCGGCTGTCGACGAGGCCGTCCTCCATGTGCGTGAGGTCGTTGTGGTCGATCCACACATGGTGCGCGCCGTCCATCTGGATGGCGTCCCAGTCGTGTTCCTTGCCCTCCCAGTCGCCGTCGTAGGTGTCGCGGATGGTGAGGTTCCGGATGATCACGTTGTGGACGCCCTGGCCGAGGAAGAAGCCGCCCTCGACGATCTCCCCGGAGTTCCCGGCGCCCACGATCGTCTTGTCCGAGGCGACCTTGATCTCCTCGCCCTTCTCGGCGTACTTGATCGCTCCGGCCACCCGGATCGTGTACGGCTCGGCGGCGGTCGCGTACTTCTTCAGCTCCTCCTCCGTGGTGACGGTGACCGTCTTGCCGTCCCGCCCGCCGTAGGTGCCGTTCTGGCCGAGCGCGTCGACGGAGGCGAAGCCGTCGGCCTCCTCGGCCCATGCCTTGGGCCCGTGGGCGGGGGCGTTGGCGATGGCGGCGTCTGCCCGCCCGTCGCCGCCTGGCCAGTCGGCGGGCCAGCCGACGGCGGGCCCGAGGCCGAGCAGCGTGCCGCCCGCCAGCGTCAGCGCGAGCGGTACCGCGGCGAACAGACCGGTGCGGCGCCGGTGCGGGGGGCGCGTCCGCGTGCCTACGGGGGTGGGGTCCCCGGGGCGTGTGGGGCGCCCGGGGGAGTCGGGAGGTGTGCGGCTCATGGGGGTACGTCCGTTCCCTGGGTGGCGACTGTCGTTTCCCAGTCGCCACCCGTGCGGGGAAGGTTGCCGGGGCCGCCCGGGACACACGGCCCCGGCCGCGCTCAGCCGCTGCCGCTGCCGCTGGTGCTGGTGCCGCTGCCGGTGTCGCCGTGTCCGCCGTTCGCGCCGTACATGCCGTGCGGTGTGTCGGCCGGCAGGGACTCCGGGAGGCCGAAGACGCGGAACAGCGCGTCCCCGAAGAACGCCGCGACCCGCTCCACACGGTCCCCGTCCAGCGTGAGTACATGCACCTGGAAGGGGAGGTAGTCCCCGCCCTCATGACGGCTGTAGAGCGCGAAGGCTGGCTGTCCGTTCGCCGCCGTGGGCAGCATGAGTCCCTCTCCGGGGCCGATCGGGCACTGGGTGCCGATGAGACGGCCGATGTTCTCCGCTCCGTAGAACCACTCGGGGAACGGGGGCATCTCCCAGACCGCGTCCTCCTTGAACAGCTCCACGATCGCGCTCACGTCGGAGTGCTCGAACGCCGCCGCGTACCGGTCCAGCAGCTTGCGCTGGTCCGGGTCGGTCGGCTCGGCCAGCTCCTCCTCGACGGGCGCCGCCGCCTCGAGCTGGGCCCGCGCCCGCTGGAGCGCGCTGTTGACGCTCGCCGTGGTGGTGTCGAGCAGCTCGGCGACCTCGGCAGCCCGCCACTTGAGCACATCGCGCAGCAGCAGCACGGCGCGCTGACGCGCGGGCAGATGCTGGAGCGCCGCCACCAGCGCCAGCCGCATGCTGGAGCGGGAGACGGCGACCGACGCGGGGTCGGTGGGCTGCGACGTCGCGAACATCGCGTCCGGGATCGGCTCCAGCCAGGGCACCTCGGGGGCCTCGACGACGGGACGCTCGGGATCGTCGCTGGGCGCGCCGAGGCCCGAGGGCAGCGGGCGGCGCCCACGGCTCTCGATCGCGGTCAGGCAGGCGTTCGTCGCGATGCGGTACAGCCACGTACGCAGCGAGGAACGGCCCTCGAAGCGGTCCGCCGCGCGCCAGGCCCGCAGATACGTGTCCTGGACGAGGTCCTCGGCATCGTGCACCGAGCCGAGCATGCGGTAGCAGTGCGCGAGCAGCTCGCGGCGGTACGGGTGGGCGCGGTCGAGCAGATCGCTTCCGGCGCCCTCACCGCCGGGCACGCCGCTGTCGCCACTGTCGCCGCTGCCGCCCGGCACGCCCGCCGGTTCGCTCATGGCCCCTCTGGGGTCGCCGATCGGGCCGTCT
This sequence comes from Streptomyces sp. NPDC054796, assembly GCF_053611545.1. Taxonomy (NCBI): domain Bacteria; kingdom Bacillati; phylum Actinomycetota; class Actinomycetes; order Kitasatosporales; family Streptomycetaceae; genus Streptomyces; species Streptomyces sp. NPDC054796. Next base: position 76,288 of record NZ_JBSHAO010000024.1, read on the forward strand.
GCCATGGTCGTTCGCCTTTCGCCGGTCTCAACGCTCGCTCACCGCTCGAAGTGAGTTTCCCAGGGGCGCGGCGTCCGTGTCGCTCGTTTGTGCGAATTCGTGAGGGGAGTCTTCTCCCGCTCACGAACAAGGACGAACATGGGCAACAGGCACGCGAGGCACACGCGGGGCCCGGGGGCCGCACTCGCGCCGGACGGCCAGGCGGCGGGGCCGACCGTGCCGACACCGCCCAGTGTGCCCCTTTCGGGCGGCAAGGGCGTGCCGTTTTGGGCTCTTTCCCCCGCGGCCCTCTCCGTTCCGCATGGGGGCGGCGCTTCCCGGCTCTCTCCGGGGCTCCTCGGCCAGCTCAAATGCGCGCGGGCGCGCGCGTGATGCTCGGCACGCCGAGGGCCGTCGGCCTGGGCGCCCGTGCGGGGAGTCCGCCGTGCTCAGGGACGTGCGCCGGTCTCCGGACCGGTCTCCGGACCAGTCTCAGGGCCGGTCTCCGCGGCGGTTTGCGCGCCGGGCCCCGAACCGGACTCCGTGCCGGACTCCTCGTCCCGCGCTGCGGGCAGCTCGGCCGCCGCGGGATCGAGCACCCGGGCCAGGAAGGCGCGGGTGCGCGCGTGCCGGGGCTCGACCACGACCTGCTCGGGCGCCCCCTCCTCGACGATCACCCCGCCGTCCATGAACACCACGCGGTCGGCGACCTCCCGCGCGAAGCTCATCTCGTGCGTGACGACGAGCATCGTCATGCCCTCGTCCGCCAGCGTCCGCATCACCGCGAGCACGTCCCCGACCAGCTCGGGGTCGAGCGCCGAGGTCGGCTCGTCGAAGAGCATCAGCCGCGGGTCCATGGACAGGGCGCGCGCGATGGCGACGCGCTGCTGCTGGCCGCCCGAGAGCTGCGCGGGGTAGGCGCTCTCCTTGTCGGTGAGCCCGACGCGGCGCAGGTTGTGCCGGGCCGTCTCCTCGGCCTCGGCCTTGCCGCGGCCGAGGACGCGCCGCTGTGCGATGGTGAGGTTGCCGAGCGCGGTCAGATGCGGGAACAGGTTGAAGGACTGGAAGACCATCCCGATCCTGCGCCGCACCCTGTCGATGTCCACATCCGGATCGGTCACCTCGGCGCCCGCCACGGTCACCGTGCCCGACGTCGGCTCCTCCAGCAGGTTCACACAGCGCAGCAGCGTGGACTTCCCCGACCCGGAGGGGCCGATGACGCAGACCACTTCTCCGGGGGACACCGACAGGTCGATGCCGCGCAGGACCTCGAGGTCACCGAAGGACTTGTGCAGCCCGGTGATCTCGATGGCCGCCGCGCCGCCCGTCCCGGCGCCCGTCGTGCCCGCTGTGCCCGACGTACCCGCCGCGCCCGCTGGGCCGATCCTGCCTGTCGCGTCCACGCCCGCCTCACGTCCCCCCACGTTCGCCTCGCTCACGCTCACCCGCGCCTCACGCCGTCCTTCCGCTGCCGCCTCGTTCGTCCCGCCCGGCCCGCCGCACGCTCCCGCACGCTCACCTGGCTCTCGCGGTACGGGCCTCCAGGCGCCGCACCAGATGGCCGAGCGGGAGGGTGATGGCCAGATAGAAGAGTCCGGCGATGAGGATCGGGGTCAGGCTGCGGTGCTGGTTGAGCGCGTCGCGGCCGAACTTGGCCAGTTCGTACTGCCCCATGGACAGCCCCAGCAGATAGACGAGGGAGGAGTCCTTGGTGAGCAGGATCAGCTCGTTCGCCAGCGGGGGCAGCACGATGCGGAACGCCTGCGGGATGATGATCGAGAACATGGCCCGCGACTGCGACATGCCCAGCGAACGGGCCGCCTCCGTCTGCCCCTTGGGAACCGCCTGGATGCCCGCGCGGATCGTCTCCGCCATGTAGGCGGCGCCGACGAGGCCGAGCGCGAGCATCACCGTCACGTACTGGTTGATCGACACCTGGAAGGCGAGCGGAACACCGAAGCCCAGCGCGATGAAGACCAGCAGCGCGGGCACACCGCGGAAGAACTCGATGTACCCGACGGCCAGCCAGCGGTACGGCGGCACCTTCGAGAGCCGCATCAGGGCCAGCAGCAGCCCGAGGACCAGGCCGAAGCCGAAGCCCAGCACGGTGTAGACGACGGTGTTGACCAGCGCCGTCGTGATCACGTCGGGGAACTGCGCCCTGGCGACCTCGATGTCGAAGAAGGCGCGGCGCAGTTCGCCCCAGTCGGCCGCCAGCGCGACGACGAGGAGCCCCAGGACGAGCACCCCGTACTGCGTGCCGCGGATCGCGCGGGCCCGCTGGCGGCGGGAGAGGGATCGGGTGCGGCTACGGGCGGGGGAAGCGGTCACTTCGGCTCCTCACCGAACCACTTCTTGTAGATCTTGTCGTAACGGCCGTCCGCCTTTGCGTCCTTGACCGTCTTGTCGATCTGCTTGCGCAGCGCGTCGTTGCCCGTGCGGACGGCGATGCCGTACTGCTCGCCGGTGTCGAACTCGGCGGTGACCTCGGTGTCCTTGTTCTTCCTGGCGTAGTCGTAGAGGACGCCGTTGTCGTTGATGGCGGCGTCCACCTGGCCCGTCTGCACGGCGGTGAGCAGCAGCCCGACGTCCTCGAAGGTGACCTGCTCGACGCCCTTGGCGTTCTTCTTCGCGTACTCAGCGCCCGTCGTGGACTCCTGGACGCCCAGCTTCTTGCCCTTGAGAGCGGCGAGGGACTTGTAGTCCGCGCCGTTCTTGGTGATGAGGGCCTGCGTCGCCTCGAAGTACGGCGCCGAGAAGTCGACGTTCTTCTCGCGCACGTCCGTGATGGTCATGCCCGCTGCGGCCAGATCGCACTTGTTCGCGTTGAGGTCCTCGCCGGACTGGATGCCCTCGAAGGGCGTGTCGACGATCTCCTGCTTGACTCCCAGGTCCTTGGCCACGAGGTCCACGAGGTCCACGTCGAAGCCGACGACCTTCTTGCCCTCCCGGAACTGGAAGGGTTCGTACGGAAGGTGCGTACAGGTCTTGAGCTGCCCCGCCGAGACCAGCTCCACCTCGTTGCCGCCCTTGCCCGTGGTCTCCGTGCTGGAGCAGGCGGAGGTGAGCGCCGCGAGCAGCGCCGCGCACGCGGTGACGGTGAGGGTCCGCGGAAGGGACTTACGAGAAGACCATGGGGACACAGCGCCTCCGGGGATGTGTCGGTGACCCGCGCGAACGGGTGGGTTCGAACAGACGGGCAAGTGCCGTTGCATCCTGCCACCGGTCACGTTGCCTGTCGCCGCCGCGGAGGTTGCGACCACGTAACGGGCCGGGCCCCGCGCCCCGGGGACCCGGCCCTGCTACGAAAGGCCCGTCGGTACGCGTGCCCGCGGACCCGGATTCCTCAGCCGTTTTTGCCCCTGCGGCGCTTACGGGCCCGGCGGCGGCCCTTGCTGAAGAACCAGCCCGCGGGGGGTTCGTCCGCGCGCCACGGCTGCGGCTCCGGAGGCCGGTCCCGCCAGCGCTCACGGAGCATGCGGGTGCGGGCCGCCGGTTCGTTCACCTCCGCGCTCCGGATGAAGTCCTCGTCGAGGACGAGATCGTCCCAGCGCTCCTCGCGGTCACCGGAGCCCTCGCCGCCACGCTCCGTTCCGTGACCGTTCGCCTCGCTGCCCATGAGCTGCCTCCGTCCACTGCCCGACGGGTCCCCTCACCGGATCGTCGGTCAAGGCTTGGTAAAAGGGCAACGTCCCGGGGTCGGCCGTTGTTCCGTGGCCCTCACTTCTGTCTCGTTGGGCGGGACGCAACCTATGAGACAGATCACATTGACCTCACGTTGGGAACAGGGTTGTAGTGGCCCACTGACGCAAGCGGTCCCTGCCCGAAATTCAACTGGGATCTTCGATCCGGGCTCAGTGCAGGGCTAAAACCTGGGATTCAAAGGACTACGCATGGGCCTGCAAACGCCGAGCGCCTCAGAGGCAGCGGCATCCGGTGACCCCGGAACGCCCCCGGGCGACTCGCTCAAGGCCGGACTGAAGAACCGCCACCTTTCGATGATCGCGATCGGCGGCGTCATCGGTGCGGGACTCTTCGTCGGCTCCGGCGCGGGCATCGCCAAGGCCGGACCCGCCATCCTCATCTCCTACGCGCTGGCGGGACTGCTCGTCGTCCTCGTGATGCGCATGCTCGGTGAGATGGCCGCGGCCGACCCCTCCTCCGGCTCCTTCTCGACCTACGCCGACCGCGCCCTGGGGCGCTGGGCGGGCTTCACCATCGGATGGCTGTACTGGTTCTTCTGGGTCGTCGTGCTCGCCGTCGAGGCGACGGCGGCGGCCACCATCCTCACCGGCTGGGTGCCCGCCGTGCCCCAGTGGGCGTGGGCACTGCTGGTGATGGTCGTCCTGACCGCGACCAACCTCGCCTCCGTCGGCTCCTACGGGGAGTTCGAGTTCTGGTTCGCGGGGATCAAGGTCGTCGCGATCGTGGCGTTCATCGTGATCGCGGGCCTCGCCGTGTTCGGGGTGCTCCCCGGGACGGACGCGGTCGGTACGGAGAACCTGACCGGACAGGGCGGCTTCCTGCCCAACGGGCCCGGCGCGATCCTGTCCGGGATGCTCCTGGTGGTCTTCTCCTTCATGGGCAGCGAGATCGTCACGCTGGCCGCGGGCGAGTCCGCCGAGCCGTCGAAGATGGTGCGCCGCGCCACCAACAGCGTCATCTGGCGCATCGGCATCTTCTACCTGGGCTCGATCGGCCTCGCGGTGATGCTGCTCCCGTGGAACTCCGACGCCCTCTTGAAGGAGGGCCCCTATGTCGCCTCGCTGAACGAGATCGGCATCCCGCACGCCGGGACGATCATGGACGTGATCGTGGTGACGGCCGTGCTCTCCTGCCTCAACTCCGGTCTCTACACGGCCTCCCGCATGGCCTTCTCCCTGGGACAGCGCTCCGACGCGCCCAAGGCGTTCGGACAGACCGACAAGCGGGGCGTACCGGCCGCCGCCATCTGGTCCTCGGTCGCCTTCGGCTTCGTCGCCGTGATCTTCAACTACACCTCGCCCGAAACGGTCTTCGAGTTCCTGTTGAACTCCTCCGGCGCGGTGGCCCTCTTCGTGTGGCTGGTCATCTGCTTCTCGCAACTGCGGATGCGGCGCATCATCGAGCGGGACATGCCGGAGAGGCACACGGTGCGCATGTGGCTGTACCCGTACCTCACGTACGCGACCATCGCGCTGATCCTCTTCGTGATCGGCTACATGTTCTACGACGCCGAGGGACGCCAGCAGATGATCATGTCCGTGGTCGTCGGCGCACTGGTCCTCGCCCTGGGCGTCTGGCGCCAGCGCCAGCGCCGCCGCGTGTAACCCTCGCGGGGGACGTCTCTCGCGCGCAGCCGCAGCACGAAGCCGCCCCGGCTTTCCCGCCCCGGCTCACGGCCCCGCCCCCTCCGCCTTCGCGCGAGGGGGCGGGGCCGCGTCGTAGGGTGCCGGGCGTCATGTGCCAGTCGGGCGCCAGGACCGGCGGGTCCCAGGTGTCAGGGCCGGCGGGCCGTGAGGATCAGCAGGCCCAGGAGGACCAGGGCTACGCCCGTCCACGCCCAGGCGCCGAGGCGTTCGCCGACCACCGCGACGCCCAGGACCGCGGCCACCACGGGCTCGAAGAGGCTGAGCGTCGTCGCCTGGCTGGCGCTGACGCGGGCGAGCCCGGCGCCGAAGAGGACGTACGCGACGCACATCGGCACCACGGCCAGATAGGCCGCGACGGCGATGCCCCGTCCCTCGCCCAGCAGCGGGCCCCCGGTCGCCGCGAAGACCGGCAGCAGCACCAGGGCGCCGAGCCCGAAGAGGGCGCCCATCGAGGCCCGCGAGGAGTGGCCCGCGCGGATGACGCCCGCTCCGCAGTACGTGTAGACGGCGTACGAGGCACCCGCGAGGAGCCCCAGCGCCACCCCTCCGGGCACGTTCCCGCCCGTCGCCGCGCCGCCGTGCCCGGTCAGCGCCAGTGCGCAGCAGCCCGCCGCAGCGGCCACCGTCGCGGCCGTCCAGCGTGCGGTGAGCCGGGTGCCGTCCAGCACGCGTTCCAGCAGGGCGGCGAAGACGGGCGCGCTGCCGATGGTGATGACGGTGCCCGTGGCGACTCCCGACCAGGCCATGGAGGTGTAGAAGGCCAGCGGGTACACGGCCACCGCCAGGCCCCCGACCAGCGCGGACAGCAGCGTCGCGCGCCCGCCCCGCAGCACCCCCAGCGCCGAGCGCCCGGCGATGAGGAGGGTGAGCAGCCCGCCCACGCCCATGGTGGCGGCGCCGATGGAGAGCGACGAGGCGCCGGAGGGCGCGAAGCTGGCGGCGGTGCCCGTCGTGCCCCACAGCGCCGCGGCGGCCAGCACCAGCAGCGGCCCGGAGGCCGCGCGAGGTGCCTCGGAGGGGGTGGGGGAGCCGGAGGGCGAGGGTCCGTCTGCGGGAGCGGCGCCCGCGGGGAGACCGGTGTGCGCGGGCACGGCCGCGCGGGAGCGCATGGCGGCACGCGAGGAGGAAGAACGAGAAGACATGGGAGACGCGTCCTGATCCGTTGAGGTCGAGCGAGTCGAGCAAGGGGTCACGGATGGGCGCAGCAGTGATCGGCAGCCGGGCGGCGGTGCGGGTCACGGAGGACCGCGGCGGCCTCGGGCTGCCGTAGTGGGCGGGCGTTCGCGGCCCGTCAGCGGAAGTGCGCCCTCAGCGGGACGCGGGGGGCGGTGTGACCGCGTGCCAGTACGTGGTGTCCATGCGCGGCAGCGTAGTCCACGGCTGTACGCGGTCGCCGGGGTGTCCGCACAGCGGGACGACGGTGTCAGGGGAGGGGGCACACGGGGAGCACGGCCGCCACGGGGGCGGCCCGGCACCGGTGGCGTCACGGAGCCGGTGACACGGGTGAACATGGATGGCACGGGCGGCATGGGTGAGGCCCGGCAGTGGTGTGTGCCGGGCCTCACTCCGTGGACGCCGTGGTGCACCGGTGCCCTGGCGTCACAGGCACGCGGTGTCAGTCGGTCAGCGCAGGGTGCGCGCGCAGGGCAGCTCCGCCCACACGGCGTGCCCCTTCTCGCCTCCGTCGCCGCACTCGGGGCGGATGCCCCAGTCGTCCGCGAGGACGCTCACGAGCAGCAGGCCACGGCCGCTCTCGCCGTCGGCGTCCGGGCAGTCGCCCACCCGCGGTTCGACGGGACGGTTGCCGCCGCCCTGGTCGGTCACCTCGACGCGCAGTCGCACGCCGATGACCCACAGCTCGCAGCTCACCCGGTCGCTCGTGGTGTGCCGCACCGCGTTGGTGAACAGCTCGGACACGAGCAACTCGGCGTCGTCGCGGGACTCCTGGTCGACACGCCACTCACGGAGGCGGTCGAGCACTCGTCTTCGCGCCGTCGCCACGGAGGTGTCGAGGGCGGGTAGGTGGAACCAGTCCCTGAGCGGGCGTGCCAGCAGGGCACCGTGCTGGTGTTCTAAGGAGGGGGCGTCATGGGGGGAAGCCACCGGTCCACTATGCGTTGCGCCAGTGACGGATGGCAAGGATCAATCTGTAATTTACAGATTCGCAGGGGGCAGGCTGTTGCCTTACCTGGAGCACATGCCAAACTGCGTAACCATGACGGCAGTTGGAGGCGAGCAATAGTGGTGGTGGACTCACGCTCCGGCGGTGGCGCCGCCCCCACCGTGCTGCGAGTGGTGCTCGGCAAGCGGCTCCAGCACCTGCGGGAGAAGGCGGGCCTGTCGTACGAGCAGGCGGGCCAGGCTCTCGATGTCACCCACGCCACGGTGCGCAGGATGGAGAAGGCCGAGGTCGGCCTCAAAGTCCCGTACGTCGAGAAGCTGCTGAGCACGTACGGCGTCAGCGGTCAGGACGAGATAGACGAGTTCATCGCGCTGGCCCGGCAGGCGAACCAGCCCGGCTGGTGGCACCGGTACCGGGACGTGGTCCCGGAGTGGTTCAGCGCCTTCGTCAGCCTGGAGAGCGAGTCCCACGTCATCCGCGCCTACGAGCCGCACTACGTGCCCGGTCTGCTCCAGACCGAGGGCTACGCGCGTGCGGTGCTGCGCGCGGGGATGCCGCAGGCGCCCGAGGAGGAGATCAGACGCCAGGTCGCGCTGCGGCTGGAGCGTCAGACGGTCCTCCGGCGCGAAGAGCCCCCGATGCTGTGGGTCGTGATGGACGAGACGGTACTGCGCCGCTCCATCGGCGGGCCCGAAGTCATGCGCGAGCAGATCGACTACCTCATCGAGGCCAGTGAACAGCCCCACATCAGGCTTCAGATCATGCCTTTCAGTGTGGGGCCTCACCCGGCCATGTACGGCCCGTTCCACCTCTTCAGGTTCCCCATAGAGGAACTGCCGGACTTCGCCTGTTCGGAGAGTCTGGTCGGCGCCGTCTACTTCGACCAGCGCGACGATGTCTCGTCGTTCCTGGAAGCACTGGACCGGATGTGCGCTCAGGCCGCGCCGGTGGCACGGACTGAGGCGATCCTCAGTGCAATGCGCAAGGAGCTCTGAAATGGGTCAGATCTACAACGGCATGCCGGCGAAACACCTCGGGACCGAGGGCTGGCACAAGCCGTGGAGCGGCGGCAACGGGGGAAGTTGCGTCGAGGCACTGAAGCTCGCGGACGGCAGGGTGGCCCTGCGCCAGTCAGCGGATCCTGACGGGCCCGCCCTGATCTACACCTCGCACGAGATCGAAAAGTTCATTCAAGGCGCAAAGGCCGGCGACGCCGACTTCCTGCTCGCCTGACCAGCAAAAAGAGAGACGGAGGACGTCGTGTCGGAAACGGGCTTCAGCCCCGAGCAGATCGACACCACCAAGCCGCACCCGGCGCGTATGTATGACTTCTACCTGGGCGGCATGGACAACTACGAGGTGGACCGCGCCGCGGCCGGGCGGGTGCTGGAGCTGGTGCCGCACATCCGCACCACGGCGCGCGGAAACCGGGACTTCCACCACCGCGCCGTGCGCACGGCGGTGGACATGGGCATCCGCCAGTTCATCGACATCGGCACGGGCATCCCGACCTCGCCCAACACCCACGAGGTCGCCCGCGCCGCGGCTCCGGACGCCAGGGTCGCCTATGTCGACAACGATCCGATCGTCGCCACGTACGCGGGTGCGAAGCTGACCAACCTCGGCAACGCGGACTTCGTGCTCGCGGATCTGCGCGACCCGAAGTCGGTCATCGAGCACGACGGCATGCGGCAGCTCATCGACTTCGACAAGCCCGTGGCCCTGATGCTCGTCGCCGTCCTCCACTTCATCACCGAGGACGAGGACCCCGCGGGCATCCTCAAGGAGCTGACCGACCGGCTGCCGGACGGCAGCGCGCTGATCCTCTCCCACGTCACGAGTGACTTCGACGAGGACCGCGACGCCATCGGCCAGGCCGCGCACGTCTACGACAGCGCGACGGCGAGGCTCACCCTGCGCACGTACGACGAGGTGCTGCCCTACTTCAAGGGCTTCGAGCTGCTGGAGCCGGGCCTCGTCCAGCCGCCGCTGTGGCGGCCCGACGGGCAGGCCCCCTCGAAGGAGGAGCTGACCCAGCACGCGGGATACGCGGGCATGGGGATCAAGGGCGGCGCGTAAGCGGCGCCGTGCGGCAGATGAGGACGACGGGGGAGATCGGGGGCGTGGCGGCCGGTCCGTCGGCGGTAACGCGATAAGCGTGCCGGCGGACCGTCCGTCCGTTGGGCCTTCCGTCTGGCTGCCTGTTCGTTGAGCCGGGTGCCGGGCGCCGGGCGGGCGGCGGCGGCCACGCGCCCGGGCCCTGCGCTCAGCCCCGTTCCGCCCCGCCCTGCCCCTCCTCGCGGAAGGCGAGGACGACGGAGAACTCGGCGGGAGCCGCCTCCAGCCGGTACTGCGGCAGTACGCCAGGGCCGCAGGACTGGGAGCCGATGCCCTGCTGGAGATGGTCGACGGTGACCCACACCGTGTCCCCTGGCACCAGGTCGGTGGTGTGCTCCGCCGCCTCCAGCTGCTCGCTGGTCCAGCGGCGTGCCGTGAACCAGAACGGGTGCGAGTCGCCCTCGACGCGCAGCCGCCCCCCGGCCGGGGCGGCGTCCGCCCGCGTCCCGTCCGTACCGTCCGGCCCACCCCCGCTTCCGTTCCCGTCCGCGCTCAGCTCTGCCCACCGCACGTCGGAGCGCGCCCCGTTCTCCTGCGGGCGCACATACGGCGTCTGGAGCGCGTCCACCGTGCTGTGCCACAGCCCCGTGCGGGAGGCGGCGCGGGTGTCCGGGTAGGACTCGCCTGGGCCGCCGCCGAACCAGGTGGCCGTGCCGTAGGCGCCCGGCAGCCCCATGCGCAGCCCGAGCCGGGGCAGCGGGAAGTCCCAGTCGCCCTCGGGCTCGACGGAGACCGCGAGCCGCACCCGTTCCGCCGAGGCGGTCCAGCGGTAGGTGGTGCGCAGCGCCAGGTCGGTCGCGGCGGCGCCCACCCGGGTGCGGACCACCAGGGCCTCGCCGTCGGCCTCGACCGCGTCTGTCCTGTGCCGCATCCGGTGCAGCCCGCGCTGCCGCCACACCTGCCCGTACCGCGTGTCGGGCTGCCAGGGCGCACCCTCGTCGTTGTCCGTCGGCGCCCGCCACACGTCCAGCCGGGGCCCGGTCAGCGCGAGGGCCCCGAGGTGGGTGAGCACGCCCGTCGCCGCGTCGAAGCGGGCGGGCCCGAGGCGGTACGGGGCGCCATGGCGCTCGCCCTCGCGCGGGGTCCCCGCGTCCTCGCGGCGGGGCCGTACGGGGGCGCCGAGCGCGCGCGGGCGACGCTGCTCGCGCGCCGGTGCGCCGGGTAGCTGGCCCCACGCGACGGTGTGCCCCGCACGGGCCCAGGAGGTGTCGTGGGCGAGCGTCGCGCGTACGGTCCACTGGGTCTCGGCGGCGCGGCCGGTGTCCCCGCCTCCGGTGTCCCCGCCTCCGGTGTCCCCGCCTCCGGTTTCCCTGTCCCCACGCGCGCGCGGGCTGTCCGGCGCGGGCGGCAGCTTCACCGTCGCCCGCTCGCCCGCCGCGAGTACGGGCACGGCCAGTGGGCCGCTGTCCACGGTCTCGCCGTCGATCTCGTACGACCAGGTGAAGGCGAGGTGCGAGAGGCCGGTGAAGTCGTGCTGGTTGGTGACGGTGACGGTGCCCGCCGAGGCGTCGCCCTCGATGCGGACGGGCTCGATGACCTTCTTGTACTCGACGAGCCCTGGCGAGGGCGTGCGGTCGGGGAAGAGCAGTCCGTCGCACACGAAGTTGGCGTCGTGCAGCTCCTCGCCGAAGTCGCCACCGTAGGCGAAGTACGCGCGGCCGTCGTCCGTGCGGCGCGGTAGCCCGTGGTCGATCCACTCCCAGACGAACCCGCCCTGGCACCGCTCGTACTTCTCGAACAGCCGCTGGTACTCGCTGAGCCCGCCGGGCCCGTTGCCCATGGCGTGCCCGTACTCGCACAGCAGGAAGGGCAGCGAGCGGCGGTGCGCGTCGAGTTCGGCGTCCTCCAGCGGGGGTTCCTCGCGGCGCCCGATCCGCTCCACCTCGTCGTGCCGCGCGTACATGCGGGAGTAGAGGTCACTGTCCGGGCAGGCGGGGTCGTTCTCGTAGTGGAGGGGGCGCGAGGGGTCGCGCTCGCGGATCCAGGAGGCCATGGCGGACAGACCGCGTCCGCTGCCGCACTCGTTGCCGAGGGACCAGATGATCACCGAGGCGTGGTTCTTGTCGCGCTCGACCATCCGCCGCGCCCGGTCCAGCAGCGCGGGCGTCCAGCGGACGTCGTCGACGGGGTTGTGCCGCCAGTCGGTGAAGACGAAGCCGTGGGTCTCCAGATCGCACTCGTCGATGACCCACAGGCCCAGCTCGTCGCACAGGTCCAGGAACGCGGGGTGGGGCGGATAGTGGCTCGTGCGCACGGCGTTGATGTTGTGCTGCTTCATCAGCTCCAGGTCGCGGCGCATCGTCGCCGCGTCCACGGCCCTGCCGGTCTCCGGGTGGAACTCGTGCCGGTTCACCCCGCGGAAGAGGACCCGCCTGCCGTTCACCTTCAGCAGGCCGTCCTCGACGGCGACGGTGCGGAAGCCGACCCGGAAGGGCACCCGCTCCCCTTCCGTGCTCAGCACCCCCTCGTACAGCCGCGGCGTCTCCGCCGTCCACGGTTCCACCGGCAGCCGCACGGGCTTGCCGGTGGGCGCCGCCTCGACGCCCAGCTCGGGCACGCTCACCGTGCCGCCCGGCTCCGAGGTGACCAGCAGGGTGCCTTCGCCGCTGACGTGGTCGTAGTCCGCGCTGACGGTGAAGTCGGCGACGGCGCCCTCCGGGCGGTGCAGCAGGGTGACGTCCCGGAAGATGCCGGGCAGCCACCACATGTCCTGGTCCTCCAGATAGCTGCCTGCCGACCACTGGTGGACGCGGACGGCCAGCACGTTGCCGCGCGTACGCAGCGCTTCCCCCACCGCGAACTCGTGCGGCAGCCGTGAGCCCTGGAAGGTGCCCAGCTCCTGCCCGTTGAGCCAGACGCGGGCGCAGGACTCCACACCGTCGAAGCGCAGCACGGCCTCGCCGCCGTCCGGCCAGTCCTCCGGGAGGTCGAAGAAGCGGAGGTGGTCGCCCGTGGGGTTCTCGTCGGGCACGTGCGGCGGGTCGACGGGGAAGGGGTACTTGACGTTCGTGTACGCGGGGGCGCCGTAACTCCCGCGCTGCACCTGCTCCTCCGGGCGCGCCGCCTCGGGGCCCTGGAGCACCCAGTGGCCTGGCACGGCGGTCCTGTCCCAGCCCGAGGAGTCGTAGTCGTCGTGGACGAAGCCGGTGCCGAAGCCTTCCGCGGTGGGGGAGAAACGGAAGTGCCAGCTCCCGTTCAGGCTGAGCCTGTGCGCGTCGGAGGCGGCGGACCAGGCACGTGGCGCGAGGGTGCCGCTGCCGGGGGACACGTCCTCGTAGTACGTCGTGCTCATCGCTCTCCTCAAGGGGTGCGGGCGGTGCGAGAGGGCTGTGGGGTGTGGGCGCTGTTCCTTCGGCGGCGCGTGCGGTTTCGCGGCGCGGCCAGATGACCCTCCAGCGCGAAGGTGGCGGCGCCGAGGCTGACGGGGTCGCTGCTGAGGGTGCACAGGACGATCGAGGTGCCGCTCAGGGGGCGGGCGAGGGCACGCTCAGCGACGGTGGCGCGTACCGCGTCGAGCAGCGGCTGCCCGAGCGCGGACGCCACCCAACTGCTGAGGACGACGACCTCGGGGTTGAGCAGGTTGACCAGGCCCGCGAGCGCCGCGCCGAGCAGCCGCCCCGTCCCGGCGACGACCCGCACGGCCACGGGGTCACCGTCGGCCGCGGCGCGTCCGAGCGCCTCGATGGTCGCGGTCTGGTCGTCCGGGTGGTGCAGCGGGCTGCCGGGGGCGAGTTCGCGCAGCGCGCGCATGATGCCGTGGGCGCCGACGTACGCCTCCACACAACCGCGGTCGCCGCAGAGGCACGGATGCCCGTCCAGGACGAGGGGGGTGTGGCCCCACTCGCCCGCGCTGTTGTCCTTGCCCCTGTGCAACTCACCGCCAAGTACCAGACCCGCGCCGACGCCGGTACCGAGGTTGACGACTACGGAGTCCTCGCATCCGCGCGCCGCGCCGAACCACAGCTCGGCCACCGCGCAGGCACGCAACGGGTTGTCCAGGTGGAGGGGGTGGGGGAGTCGTTCCCCGAGGAGCCGGAGCAGGGGGACGTCGTGCCAGCCCCAGTTGGCGGCGTAGACCGAGACACCGCCCTCGCGGTCCACCATCCCGGGCATGCTCACGCCGACGCCCAGCACCTGGCCCCCCTCGGCCCCCGAGGCGTCGAGCGCGCGCTCCACGGAGTCGGCGATGCGGCCGACGACCTCGGCGGGTGCCCGCTCGCCGGGGCGCAGTTGCTCCTGCGCCGTGGCGAGGACGCCGAAGGCCAGGTCGTAGACCTCCGCGCGCACATACGTCTCGGCGACGTCGACGCCGACGAGCGCACCGCCCCCGGCGTCGGGGGCCACCAGGGCGCGAGGGCGGCCTCCCGCGGAGTCCTCGTGGCCCGCTTCGGTCAGCAGTCCGAGGGCGAGCAGCTCCCCGGTGAGCGTGGCGACGGTCGCCAGGCTGAGTCCCGTCCGCATCGCCAACGCGGACCGGGAGACGGGATGTTCGCCGATGACGTGACGGAGCACCTGATACCGGTTGGCGGTCCTTATGTCCCGGGAGGAGCGCTTCACGGCCGTCACGCTACGGACGGGCCGCGCCTTGGACAACCCCTTCGGCCAACCCTTGGTGAAAGCGCCCACCTCCCCACTGTGCGCTGCCCATACCTTTGTCAAGTGACGGAGCGTGTAGGGATCTTGTCTCTGCGGAACCACTCGTTCGGCATCCCGTTCGCAGTGCTGGGCGGCACTCGGGGGCGGCATTCGGGTGTACGGCGGGCCTCGTTCCGGTGAGTCGTCAGCACTCCTTCCGGTCCCGGTCGTTCAAGTCCGTAGCAGTCAACGTAATTCTTGGCATGGACACTTCTCGTTCGGGATGTGCGCTGCTACGACCTATGTGGCAGATGTTCCCTCCATGTCACCCATGAGAGGTTCCATGAAGCTGCGCAGATGGACGTCCATGGCAACCGCCGTGGCGACACTCGTCGGACTGACCGCTCTCTCCGGGGCCGCGCCCGCTACCGCGCAGGACGCGGGCCCCGCCTATGTCGCGCTCGGCGACTCGTACTCCTCCGGCGTCGGAGCCGGGAGCTACGAATCGGGCAGCGGCGCCTGCAAACGAAGCGCCAAGGCGTATCCACGGCTGTGGAGCGCCGCCAACTCCCCCTCCTCCTTCGCCTTCACCGCCTGTGCCGGTGCCCGTACGACCGACGTCATCGCCGGACAACTGGGCCCCCTCAACGCCTCCACCGGGCTGGTCACCGTCAGCATCGGCGGCAACGACGCGGGCTTCGGCGACACCATGACGACCTGCGTCCTCCAGGGCGAGCGCGCGTGCCTGGCACGGGTCGCCCAGGCGCGCACGTACATCGCCGAGACGCTCCCGGGCAAGCTCGACGCGGTGTACGACGCCATCCACCAGAAGGCGCCCTCCGCCGAGGTCGTCGTCCTGGGGTATCCGCGCATGTACCAGTTGAACGGAGAGTGCAAGGCCGGCATCAGCGAGAAGTCCAGGGCGGCCATCAACGCCGCCTCCGACGACCTCAGCGACGTCACCGCCAAGCGCGCTGCCGACCACGGCTTCACCTACGGCGACGTCCGCTCCGCGTTCGGCGGGCACGAGATCTGTTCCGCCGCGCCGTGGCTGCACAGCGTCACCTTCCCGGTCGAGGAGTCCTACCACCCCACCGCCTCCGGACAGTCCGGCGGCTATCTTCCGGTGCTCGAACAGGCCGCCTGAGCGGCCGGTCCGGCCCGATCCGGGCCCGGTCCAGGCCGGGACGTCTCCGGTGTGACGTGTGCGGCGTGACGCGCGACGTGCCGGAGGACGCGGCGCGTCGCCGCGCGCGCCGCGCACCGCCGTGGGGGGGGGGTGGGCCCCCCCCCCCCCCCCCCCCCCGGGGCCCACCCCGGGGGGGGGGCCGGGGCCCCCCCCCCAGCCCCGGGCGCGGTGGTACGCCCCCGGCCCCGTGGCGTGGGCGGGGGGCGGCGGGGGGGGGGGGGGCGGGGGGCCCCCCCCCCCCGGGGGGGGGGGGGGGGTCCCCCCCCCCCCCCCCCCGACGCCTTGGCACCTCGCATGGCGGGGCTCAGCGTCCCTCGCCGCTGCCCTTCGCGCTGTCTTCCACGCCGTTCCCGTTGCCGTGCGCGAGGAGCACGGCGAGTGCGGCGGCCGGGTCACGCTCCGCGCCCCCGGCGGGCCACCACGCGCCGTCTTCTCTGCGGTACGGCCACCAGCGGCCGTCCCTCCCGTAGCGCAACTGGGCGCCCCGGCCCACCACCGTCCAGTGGTTGCGCGTGGCCCGCAGCCGGGGGCGCGCTCCGTCGTCGTCCGCCCACGCCGACTCCAACTGGTCACGGGCGCGCGCCAGCGCGCCGGGCTCCGGGGCCCAGCTCTCCTCCAGCACGTCGAGCGCCGCCGCGCCCCCGTACTCCCAGGCGCGCACCGCGGGTTCGAGCTGCCGGACCGCGCGGCCCGAACCCGTACGACCCGAACCCGTACGACCCGAGCCCGCATGGCCGCGGCCCCCGGCCAGCCGCGCCGCGATCCACGGTGCGGGGCGGGCCGCGGCCAGCCGCACCGCGTCCTGCCACTCGGTGAGCGGCCCGGCCGGCACGCTCTCTGCGTGTCCCGGCGACAGCGCCTCCGCCAGCATCCGCCGCGCCCGCTCCGCCGCGTCCGAGGCCAGGAACTCCAGGGCCGCCACGTCCAGCCCGGCGGCCGGGGGAGTGCCCCCGTCGAGCGCGGGCGGAGAGCCCGCCTCCGGTACATGCGGTGGCGGTTCCGGGAGGGGCGGCAGGATCGCGCCGAGCGCGAAGGTCTCGTCGGCGGGGACGCCGCCGAGACCCCCTTCGCCGTCGTCCGGCCCGTCGCGGAGGGCGTCGTGCGGCGCGTGCGAGGTGTGAGCGGCGCGCGGGGCACCCGCCGCGCGGGCCGCGCTGCGCTCCTGGAGCTGTTCGAGCAGCGCCCGCTCACCCCGTCCGCGCAACAGCAGCAGCACGAACGGGTCCTGGTCCAGCAGCCGCGCCATCTGATAGGCCAGCGCCGAGGTGTGCAGACAGTGGTCCCACGCCTCGCAGGCGCACTGGGGCTCCAGATCGCCGATGCCGGGCAGGAGATCGACCCCGGCGTCCGCCGCGTCCTCCACCAGGTGCGGCGGCATGTCGCGGTCCAGCAGGGCCGCGATGTGCCCCGCCTCGCCCGTCACCACCTCCAGCAGCATGTCCCACTGCGCCTCGCTCAGCTCCTGGAGCAGGACGTCAGCGCGGTGCGGAGTGCCGTCCCGGTCCCGTACCACAGCGGTGATCCGCCCCGGACGCACCGAGACGGCGCCGACCGCGCCCTGCCGCGCGTACCCGCGGCCGCGCTTGAGCTGCTGGTTGTCGAGCGCGGTGTCCTCCAGGGCCTTGAGCCACCGCAGACCCCACCAGGTGCGCGCGAAGCCGCGGCCCTGTGCGGGCGGCAGCGCGTCGAAGGTCCGCTCGTCGTCGCCGGACGCGCCGGTTCCTGTCATCGCTCGTTCCTCCGCAGCTCGACGAGGTCGGCCAGCTCGGCGTCGGTCAGTTCGGTCAGCGCGGCCTCACCCGAGCCGAGCACGGCGTCGGCCAGCTCCTGTTTGCGCCGGAGCATCCCGGCGATGCGGTCCTCGATGGTGCCCTCCGTGATGAGCCGGTGCACCTGGACGGGACGGGTCTGCCCGATGCGGTACGCGCGGTCTGTGGCCTGCGCCTCGACGGCCGGGTTCCACCAGCGGTCGAAGTGGACGACATGGGAGGCCCTGGTGAGGTTCAGCCCCGTACCGGCGGCCTTGAGGGAGAGCAGGAAGACGGGCGCCGCGCCCTCCTGGAAGCGGCGCACCATCTCCTCGCGCCGCGCGACGGGGGTGCCGCCGTGCAGGAACTGGGTGGGCACCCCACGGGCGGCGAGATGCCGCTCCAGCAGCTTCGCCATCCGCGTGTACTGGGTGAAGACCAGCACGCCCGCCGTCTCCCCGTCCTCCCCGTCGTCCTCGGCGAGGATGGTGTCCAGCAGCTCGTCCAGCAGTTCCAGCTTTCCCGAGCGGCCCGGAAGGCGCGGATCGTCCTCCTTGAGGTACTGGGCCGGGTGGTTGCAGATCTGCTTGAGCGAGGTCAGCAGCTTGACGACGAGCCCCCGGCGCGCGAAGCCGTCGGTGCCCGACAGCTCGGCCAGGCCCTCCCGTACCACCGCCTCGTAGAGTCCGGTCTGCTCGGTCGTCAGCGCGACGGCGCGGTCGGTCTCGGTCTTCGGGGGCAGCTCGGGCGCGATGCCGGGGTCCGTCTTGCGACGGCGCAGCAGGAAGGGCCGCACGAGGCGGGCCAGCCGTTCACCGGCCGCTGGGTCGCCGCCCTCGACGGCATCGGCGTAGCGCCTGCGGAAGGTGCCGAGGCGGCCCAGCAGCCCCGGAGTCGTCCAGTCCAGGATCGCCCACAGCTCCGAGAGGTTGTTCTCGACGGGCGTGCCCGTCAGCGCGACCCGGGCGCGCGCGGGGACGGTGCGCAGTTGCCTGGCGGTCTGCGAGAACGGGTTCTTCACGTGCTGCGCCTCGTCGGCGACGACCATGCCCCAGGCGGGGGCTTCGGAGCCGGTTCCGGTGCTCGCTCCGGTGCTGGTTCCGGCGCCGGTTCCGGTTTCGGGGCCGGTGGCGGGGAGTCGGGCGAGCTGTGCCGCGTCCAGCCGCATGGTGCCGTAGGTGGTCAGCACGAACTCGTCCTCGGCCAGCCCCTCCAGGCTCCGCCCGGTGCCGTGGTAGCGGCGCACCGGCGTGCCGGGCGCGAACCGCTCGATCTCGCGCTGCCAGTTCCCCATCAGGGACGTGGGGCAGACGACCAGGGTGGGCCCGGCCGACGCGGGCGACTGCTGCCGGTGCAGATGGAGCGCGATCAGGGTGATGGTCTTGCCGAGGCCCATGTCGTCGGCGAGACATCCGCCGAGCCCCAGCGACGTCATCCGGTGCAGCCAGTCCAGGCCGCGCAACTGGTAGTCGCGCAGCGTCGCGTCGAGCTTCGGTGGCTGCGCGAGAGGGGCACGGTCCGCGCTCTCCGGGTCGGCCAGCCGCTCCCGCAGCGTCTCCAGCCAGCCCGTGGCCCGCACCTCGATCCGCTCGCCGTCCTCCTCGACGCTTCCGGTCAGCACGGAGCCGAGCGCGTCGAGCGAGGTGAGCCGGCGGTCCTGGCGGCGACGCGCCTTGCGTACGGCCTCGGGGTCCACCAGCACCCACTCGCCGCGCAGCCTCACCAGGGGGCGGCCCGTCTCGGCCAGCCGGTCCAGTTCGTCGCGGGTCAGTTCCTGGTCTCCTACGGCGAAGCGCCAGCTGAAGCTGAGCAGCGCTTCGGCGCCGAGGAGGGAGGGCAGCGCGGACCCGTCCGGGCCGCGGGCCCCGTGCGGGGCGCCCTGGGGCGGTGCCTCCTGGTCGCCGCTCGGGCTGACGAGCGCGCGGGACGTGAGGCGCTGGGCGAGGTGCCTGGGCCAGTGCACCTGGAGCCCGGCGGCGGCCAGGGCGCGGGAGACGGGGGCGCCGAGCAGCTCGGCGATCTCCTCGTCGGCCAGCTCGACGGCGTCGGGTACGGCGGCCGACAGCAGTGGGGCGAGGGGTTCCCAGGCGCCCGCCGCGCGGCGCAGCGTGAGCAGGGTGTCCGTACGGGCGCGCGGTCCGAACTCCTCGGCGGCACCACCCGCGCTGCGCGTGCCTCCCGTGCCGCCCGCCCAGACCTCGGCCGCGTCGGCGACCAGCGTGGGATCGGTGAGGCTGTGCAGTTGCAGCACCCCGCGAAAGCGCGGCCCGCCGGAACGGGCGGGGGCCGCCGCGCCCGTCTCCGCGGCGCCCGTCTCCGCGGCGCCCGCCTCCGCGGCGCCCGCCTCCGCTTCGCGTGTCTCGTCCTCCCCGTCCGCCTCCAGCCCTGTGACCTCGACGCGCAGCGACAGCCGTACCCCCGCGTCATGGCCCGCCGCCACATCGGCGGCCCACGCGCGCTGCTCGGGCAACCGCTGGGGCGGGTCGGCGGCGAAGGCGGGGCCGCCCGCTGCCAGTGCGGCGGCCGGGGTGCGGGGGAGCCCGTCGGCGACGGCGTCGAGGAAGGCGCGCACCAGCGCCTCGGGCCGGGGCAGCCGCAGCGGGCCCTCGCCGGGCAGCGGGACCGCGTGCGCGTACGGCGGCATCGACGCGGCCAGGTCCCTCAGCCGCTCGATGTCGGCCGCCTCCAGCGGGCCCATCCGCCAGGCGTCGTGGTCCTCGCGGCTCAGCCCGGGCAGCAGCCGTCCGCGCGCGGCCAGGTGCAGTGCGAGGACAGCCGCGCTGCCCCAGAAGGCCGCGGCACTTCCGTTTCCGCTTCCGTCTCCGGGACCGTTGCCGCCTTCGCCTGCCCCCGCGCGGGCGCGCGTCAGCACGGGAAGCGCCTCGCGTACGGGCAGGCGCAGCGCGGGCACGGTGCACGGGCGCGCGTGTCCCTCCTCGTCGGGCAGCGCGACGGTCAGGGGAGCGGCGGCGTCGCCGCGCGCGCCGAAGCCGTCGGTGTCGCCGGTGTCGTCGGTACGGAGCGGAGGGGTGCCGTCCGGGCGCCAGAAGGCGATCTGTGAGGAGCGGGGCGGGTCGGCGGGCAGCAGGACGGCCGCGCAGTCGGCGAGTTCGGCGAGCAGGGAGGGCGGTGGTGCCACGGTCTGAGCCACGGTACTGACGTATTCCTCAAATTTGACTAGTGGAGCCGGAGGGCGCCGAGGGTACCTCACCGTGTACCGGTACCGGAAACGTCTTCGGGGCCCTCTTCGCATTTTCCGGAGGACGCCCATTCCCGGCGGAATGGAACCTGCCGGGGGGAATGGGCGTTCAATGGAGACAGCGGCAGCCGCCGCTGCGCAGAGGAGGCAGAAATGACCAACAGAGGAAAGGTCGCCGTCGGCGGTGTGGCCGTAGGGCTGCTCCTGTGGTGGCTGACGTCGTTCTGGATCGCCGTAGCGGTGATCGTCGGCGTTCCGGCGGTCGCCTATCTGGCGCTCGATCCGTCGCAGCGGCGCAGGCTCCGCCGCGTCTCCCGCAAGGAGCTGGGCCGCTAGGGAAAGCTGTCGCTCCGGCCGCTGCGGTCGTCGCGTGGC
This sequence comes from Streptomyces sp. NPDC054796, assembly GCF_053611545.1. Lineage (NCBI taxonomy): Bacteria > Bacillati > Actinomycetota > Actinomycetes > Kitasatosporales > Streptomycetaceae > Streptomyces > Streptomyces sp. NPDC054796. Next base: position 96,944 of record NZ_JBSHAO010000024.1, read on the forward strand.
TCCCCGGGGGCGGTCGTGGGCAGGACCTCCCGCAGCAGTGGCCGCGGTGACCGTTGGCGCCACTCGCGCGGATAGCCGATCGAGACCTCCTCGAAGCGCACCCCGTCATGCCAGGTGGTCCGGGGGATGTGCAGATGACCGTAGACCACGGCGGCGGCGCGGAAGCGCAGATGCCAGTTCGCGGTCAGTTCGGTGCCGCACCACTGGGCGAACTCCGGATAGCGCAGCACGCGGGTGGGCTCGCGCACCAGGGGATAGTGGTTGACGAGCACCGTGCGCAGTGAGGGATCGAGGGCCGACAGCCGCCGCTCGCTCTCCCGCACGCGTGCCGCGCACCACGCGTCCCTGCCGGGGTGCGGGTCGGGGTGCAGGAAGAATTCGTCCGTGCACACCACGCCCGCCTCCTCCGCGATGCGCAGCGAGTCGGCCTTCGTGGTGGCACCGGGCGCCATGAACGAGTAGTCGTAGAGCACGAACAGCGGGGCCACCGCGACGGGCCCGCCCTCGCCCTCGCCCTCCCACACCGGATAGGGGTCCTCCGGCGTGAGCACCCCCAGGGCGCGGCACCTGTCGACCAGATACCGGTAGCGCTCCTCGCCGCGCAGCCCACAGGGGTCCCGGGGATGCGTCCACAGCTCGTGGTTGCCCGGGGTCCAGATCACCTTGGCGAAGCGCTCACTGAGCAGTCGCAGCGCCCACTCGACGTCGGCCGCCTTCTCCGCGATGTCGCCCGCGACGATCAGCCAGTCCTCGTCCGAGTCCGGCCGCATCTTCTCGACCAGCGCTCTGTTCTCGTCGTAGGCGATGTGCAGATCGCTGACTGCCAGGAGACTTCCTCGCGCTCGAAGCACGGTGCTGTCCTTTCCCCAGGACGTGCGGCGGTACGTACGGCGTGCGCGTGCGGCGGCCCGCGAAACCCGTCCGGGCGTCCTCGTCCGGGTGACGCGACGGGGCGGCGGGACAGCGGGCCGCGTACGAGCTTAAGGGCGCTGTCGCCGCCGCGTCCGGGCCGCGAGGCGGGGACGCGGGCAGAGCCGGAGGTCAGCGGGCCGGAAGACAGCGGGCGGAGGGCGGCAGACGGGGACAGCGGGCGGGGACAGTCGGTGGGGCGGGGCTTCAGGCCGCCGGGCGCACCGCGATCCCGTCCAGCGCTTCGAGGAGCCCCGGCAGTTCGGGACCGCGCCCCACGGGAAGCACCTCGCCGGGTTCGTCGTCGAGCAGCAGGAAGGCGATGTCGTCCGTACGGGCGACCATGCTCCAGCCAGGACCGTCGGCACGCAGCGTGCGCGACTCGCCCGAGGCGAAGGCGGAACGCACACGTCCGGGCGGTGGCGGTTCCTCCAGATACGCGCGCACCTCGTCCAGCACCCGGCGCACGCTCCCGTCGGAGCCCTCACCGGCACCGGGGTCCACGAACTCCACGTCGCCGTCGACCTGTTCGCGCCAGACCGCCCACTGGAGGGCGATCTCGTCCGCACCGAGGCGCCGTTGCGCCGGTCCCCAGCGCTCGGTGTCCGGCGGCACGAGCGCCGCGCGCCCGCCGTCGGCCTCCGGATCCGGCGCCGGGTCGTGCGGCTCGGGCACCCCGGGGGCCGCGACGGCGAGGGCCAGTGGCCAGCCGGGCAGCACGGCGGCGATGCTGCGGTCGTCAGGGGAGAGGTCGTACTCCATCCCGCAGTCCCAGGCGGCGATCGCGCAGGCGACGAGGGTGACGTCCTCGGTGGCCACCGTCCAGCGCGCGCCCTCGCCGTCCTGGCCGAGCACCAGGCCGTAGCCCTCGGCGAAGGGTTCGAGACCGAGCGCGGCACACGCCTCCGGGTAGTCGTCACCCAGGACGCTCGGGAACTGGGCGGGCGTGAGCAGCACAGCCGTCAGCACGTAGAGTGCGTCGTCCTCTTCGGCGGTCACCACGCCTCCCCTTTCGATCAGTTCCGGGGCACCCTAACCCTAGAGTTGCCCCTCCGACAGAGGCAGGGCGCAGGCGCGAGGCAGAGAGGGGACGACGCTACGTGCAGCGTTATGACCGGCTCAAGGAAATTCTGAGGCTCGACCCGGAGCGGGACTACGCGGAGATCTACCGGCTCTCCTCGGCCTACGAATTCCCCTGGGACATGGCACGGGCGCTGGAACTCGCCCTGTACCGCACCTATGCCGTCCCCAGCATCGGAAACCTGCTCGCGCGCACCGCCGAGCTGACCGACCGCGCGCAGAAGCGCTACGACGACACCGCTCTCCTCCTCGACGCCGTGATGGAGCACGGCTTCGAGTCCGACGACGGCCGCACGGCGGTGCGCCGCATCAACCAGATGCACCGCAGCTACGACATCTCCAACGACGACATGCGCTACGTACTGTGCACGTTCGTCGTGATGCCCAAGCGCTGGCTCGACGCGTACGGCTGGCGCCCGCTGACCCGGCACGAGCAGCGCGCGACGGCCAACTACTACCGCGCCCTCGGCCGCCGCATGGGCATCAGCGGAATCCCGGAGAGCTGGGAGGAGTTCGAGCGCTGCCTGGACGACTACGAGGCGGCGCACTTCGGCTGGGACGAGGGCGCCCGCCGGGTCTCCGACTCCACGCTCGCCCTGATGGCTTCCTGGTACCCGCGTCCGCTGGCCCCCGCCGTGCGCGGCGCGAGCCTGGCGCTGCTCGACGACTCCCTGCTGCGCGCCTTCCGCTACGACCAGCCGCGCCCCCTGGTGCGCAAGGCGGTGCGGGGTGCGCTGCGGTTGAGGGCGCGCGCCGTCCGGCTTCTCCCGCCGCGCCGCGCGCCCCACTTCGCCCGCCAGAACCCCGAGATCAAGGGCTATCCGGGCTACCCGTCCGGCTACCGCGTCGGTGACCTGGGGACCTTCCCCGGCAAGAGCGGCTCCGGCGGTCCTGGGGGCCAGGGCCGTTCCGCGTGCCCCGTGCCGCACGGCACGGGGCACTGAGAGCGAGCGGGGGCTCCGGGGCGGGCGTGGTGTGGTTCAGACGGCGGTGCGCGAGGCGAGCGCCAGGTAGCGGTCGTCTTCGTCCGTGTAAGAGGTGAGCCGCCACCCCGTACGGGCCAGCAGCGGACGCAGGTTGGGCTCGGCGCGCAGGTCGTCCGGGGTCAGCGTGCGGCCCTTGCGCGCGGCGAGCGCGGCCCGGCCGACGGGGTGGAAGAGCGCCAGGACGCCGCCGGGCCGCACTGCCCTGGCCAGTTCGCGCAGCCCGGCCTCCGGCTCCGGGAGGTGGGAGACGAGCCCGGCGGCGAAGACGGCGTCGAGCGCGCCGTCGCGCAGCGGCAGCCGTGAGACGTCCGCGAGGAGCAGCAGCGCGTCCCGGTCCCGCCCGGCACGTACGGCGGCCTCCAGCATGGCGGGCGTCAGATCGGCGCCCAGCACCCTGCCCGTGGGGCCGGTCGCGGCGCGCAGCGCGGGCAGTGCCCTGCCGGTACCGCAGCCCGCGTCGAGCACCGTACGGCCGTGGAGCGGGCCGAGTTCGGCGACCGCGGCGGCGTAGGCGGGGCCGTCGTGCGGGAAGCGGGCGTCCCAGGCCGCGGCCCGCTCGCTGAAGAACGCGCGGACGTGTGCCGGGTCGTGGGTCGTCTCGTGAGCCATGCGCCCATCATCGCGCCTTCCTGCCGCACGTTCGGGTCCGGCTCGGGCAGGCACGTCGTGGGGTCGCGCCCAGCGGGCCGTACAGGGCCGTACGGGTCCGCCTGGCCGTACGGGGTGGGCGAAAGGCCGTACGGCGCACTACGCGGGCTGTCGGACGCCGGGCCCGTCGTGACTCCTGGACACCGTTGCCGCGCACGGGGTGTCTGGCGCACATGTGTGCCCCTCACTACTGTCGTACGGGCGGCCGTCGTACGGGCGCTGGGCCCGGTCAGCCGCACTGGGAGGCAGCCGTGTCCGACGCGACGCACCGCTCCAAGACACTGGACTGGCTGCTCGACGACCTCGCGAACAGGGTCGGAGAGGTACGGCACGCGGTGGTGCTCTCCAACGACGGCCTGGTCGTGGGCGCCTCGGGCGACCTCCCCCGCGAGGACTCCGAACGCCTGGCGGCCGTCGCCTCCGCCTTCCACAGCCTCGCCAAGGGCGTGGGGCACCAGTTCCGCACGGGGCAGGTGCGCCAGACGATGGTCGAGATGGAGGACGGCTACCTCTTCATCGCCGCCGCGGGCCAGGGCTCCGCGCTCGCGGTGCTCAGCGGGATACAGGCCGACCTGGGGCTCATCGCCTACGAGATGACGCGCCTGGTGCGGCGGGTGGGCGAGCACCTGAGCGCTCCCGCGCGCACGGACGGGTGACGCGGAGCCGGGTGACGGGGGCGGGGGCTGACGGGAGCCGGTGAAGAGGACGGACGCGGCCCGCGCCGTCAGTCGGCGATGTCCCCCAGCGCGACCACCTTGTCCACACGCACCCTGACCAGCACTTCTCCGGGGACGGCGTTGCGCGCGCCGAACTGCTCCGCCTTGTCCTCACCCATGTAGCGGGCGGCGATGCGCGTCGCCCAGTGGAGCATCGTGTCGATGTCGTCGCTCAGCTCGGCGCGCCCCTCCAGTACGACGAAGGAGAACGGAGGCCGCTCGTCGTCCACGCAGAGCGCGATCCGGCCGTCACGGGCGAGATTGCGCCCTTTTACGGTCTCCTCTCCGGTGTTGAAGAGGAGGTCGTCCCCGTCGAGGAGGAACCAGACCGGTGCCACATGGGGGCTGCCGTCGGCCCGTACCGTCGCCAGTTTGCCTGTGCGGCTGCCCTCGGAGACGAAGGCCTGCCACTCGTCCTTGGTCATCTTGTGTGCCATACGCCCATCCTGCGGCAGTCGGGACCGCTTCGCGCGCCATGGGCATCCAGAACCGTTTGATGGTTGCTCACCGCACTGTCATGGGTAAGGGTGGCACGGCAGTTGCCCAGAAGAAGGGGGACACGGGGATGGCACTGAATACAGGGCTCGACTGGTTGCTGGACGATCTGACCCAGCGCATATCCTCCGTACGGCACGCGCTGGTGCTCTCCAACGACGGGCTGGTGACGGGGAACAGCCAGGGCCTGGAGCGGCAGGACGCCGAGCACCTCGCGGCCGTCTCGTCGGGACTGCACAGCCTCGCCAAGGGGTCGGGCCAGCACTTCAGAGCGGGACAGGTCCGGCAGACCATGATCGAGTTCGAGGAGGGGGTGCTGTTCGTGACCGCTGCGGGCGACGGAAGCTGTCTGTGCGTGCTGGCGGGTGCTGATGCCGACATCGGCCAGGTCGCGTACGAGATGACCCTGCTCGTGAACCGGGTCGGAGAGCATCTGGGCGTGGCGGTGCGGAACGGCGCCTAGCAGGCGCCTGACGCGGCCAAAGGCGCTCTGACCTGCGACGGTGTGGGTTATCCACAGGGGCGGCGGGATTCCTCCTCGCGAGCTATCGTCATTACTCACAGTAGTTGAGTCACTGCGGGTGACCACGAGGTGAGTGGGGGATGAGAGCGATGCCTGAGAACGTCGCGATGCGCACGGCCGCGAAGGAGTGGGGGCTGAGGCCCGGCGAGATGGAGCTCGCCGTGCAGCTCGATGTGGTGCGGACCGTCCCCGGTGCGGCCGGAGGGCCGCGCCGGGTGCCGCGCGAGGAAGTGGACCGGCTGGCGGCTTCCGAGGGTGCGCTGCGCGCGCTGCGGGAGCGGCTGCGGGTCGTGGGCGCGGCGGAGGGCGCGGCGCTGCTGAAAGTGAGCCCGGCCCGGTTCACGCGCCTGGCGAGGTGCGGCTGCTTCGGCCCGGTGAGGTTCTACGTCAATCGCTATCGCGCGGTGGTCTGGCTCTATCTGGCCGAGGAACTGCGCGGTTTCGGCGAGCGCCGCCCCGGACTGCTCACGGGAAGGACCCCGGGGGAGCTGCGCGCCCTGCTGGACCGCGGTGCCGACCACCGTCCGGTGCTGTGGCGCGCCCGCCGTGTCGAACAGCTGGTGCGGCAGGCCCCCGGCCCCTGGGAACGGGCCGCCGCGCGTGCGTCGGTGCTGGACGAGGACGCGCTGGCCGAGGCCGTGCCGGACGCCACCGAGCGCGCTTGCCTCGCCGCTCTGCGCCCCGCGCTGGTCACGGTGCGGCACGAGGGGGTGGCCACTCAGGAGGCGGTCGATGAGCTGTGCCGCGCGCTGGAGGAGGACGAGGTGGCCGGGCACCGGCTGATGCTCGGCGCCGAGCTGGAGGAGGCCCGCGCGTCCGAGCCCTGCCCGCTGCCCCGTTCCGGGCCCGGAGCCCATTCCCTGGCCAGGCTCTCTCCCCATGCCGGTGCGGGGGCTCCTCCCGCGGACGGTTCTTCCCCCGCGCCGGGCCCAGGTGCTGAGCCAGGCCCCGACCCTGGTTCGGGTTCCGTCTCCTACGCCGGCTCCGGTCTCGCGCCGGGTTCCGGCTCCGGGCAGGGACCGGTCCGCGATCCGGTGCTCGCCATGACCTCTCGCCCTCCGCGTCAGCGGGAGGAGGCCACCGCGCCGGACCGGCGCGGTGTGACCGGAGCGGAGCAGCAGGAGCCACGTGGCGGAGGGACGGCCAGGGCGGAGGGCCGTCAGGGCTGGCGCGGGTGGCTGCGGAAGGGCTCGCCCGTCAGCCGTCCAGCTTTCTGAACAGGCCCTCCTGCATCACGGACACGATGAGCTGGCCTTCGCTGTTGAAGATCTGACCGCGGGCCAGGCCCCGGGCGCCCGTGGCGATGGGGGACTCCTGCTGGTAGAGGAACCACTCGTCGGCGCGGAAGGGCCGATGGAACCACATCGCGTGGTCCAGCGACGCCATGTCGAAGCCGCGCGGACCCCACAGGGGCTCGATGGGCATGCGCACGGCGTCGAGCAGCGTCATGTCGCTGGCGTAGGTGAGAGCGCAGGTGTGCACGAGCGGGTCGTCGCCCAGCGACCCGATGGCGCGCATCCACACGCCACTGCGCGGCTCCACGTCCCGCAGCTCGCCCGTGTCCCAGCGCAGGCGCTCCACGTAACGGATGTCGAAGGCCATCCGGCGCTCCATGCGCTCCAGCGACTCGGGGAATTCGCCGAGGTGCGCGCGGATCTCGTCGGGCAGCTTCGGCAGCGTCTCCGGGTCCGGAACCTCGGGCATCGGCACCTGGTGCTCGAAGCCGGGCTCCGGCTGATGGAAGGAAGCGGTGAGATTGAAGATGGCTTTGCCCCGCTGGACGGCCACCACACGGCGCGTCGTGAAGGACCGCCCGTCCCTGACCCGCTCGACCTGGTACACGATCGGCACCCCCGGCACCCCGGGGCGCAGGAAGTACGAGTGCAGCGAGTGCACCGGGCGCTGCCCGTCGGTGGTGCGTCCCGCTGCGACGAGCGCCTGTCCGGCGACCTGTCCGCCGAAGACCCGCTGGAGGGACTCCAGAGGGCTCCGGCCGCGGAAGATGTTGAGGTCGATCTGTTCCAGGTCGAGAAGGCCGACGAGCTGTTCGGCCGGGCTCGGGCTGGGGTCGGGTCTGGTCAACTCTTGTGCTCCTTCATCACGGCCTCAGCGGCGTTCACAGTTGGCCGACGTCGGTGACCTTGATCACCGCGCGCCCCTCCTCGTCGGAGGCCGTGAGATCGACCTCGGCGGAGATGCCCCAGTCATGGTCACCGTTCGGATCGGCGAAGGTCTGGCGGACGCGCCACAGGCGGTCCTCGGGCACCTCCTCGATCTGGAGGAGCTTGGGCCCACGGGCGTCCGGCCCGGTGCCCAGGTCGTCGTACTCGTCCCAGTAGGCGTCCATCGCTTCGCCCCAGGCTTCCGCGTCCCAGCCGTCCTCGCCGTCCAGCGCGCCGAGTTCCGCGACGTTGTCGAGCGCCGCCAGCTCGACCCTGCGGAACATCGCGTTGCGGACCAGGACGCGGAAGGCCCGCCCGTTCGCGGTCACCGGCTTCACCTGGTCGGCCCGCTCCTGGGCCTCCTCGGCGGTCTCGTCCGCCGGGTTCGCCAACTGTTCCCACTCGTCCAGCAGGCTGGAGTCGACCTGACGGACCATCTCGCCGAGCCACTCGATGATGTCCTCGAAGTCCTCGGACTTCCGCTCGTCGGGGACGGTGTGCTCGAGCGCCTTGTAGGCGCTGGCGAGGTAGCGCAGCACGATGCCCTCGGTGCGGGCGAGTTCGTAGAAGGAGACGAACTCGGTGAAGGTCATCGCCCGCTCGTACATGTCGCGGATGACGGACTTCGGGGAGAGCGGGTGGTCGCCGACCCAGGGGTGGGAGGTGCGGTAGAGGCCGTAGGCGTGGAAGAGCAGTTCCTCCAGCGGCTGGGGGTAGCTGATGTCCATCAGCCGTTCCATCCGGTCCTCGTACTCGACCCCGTCGGCCTTCATCTGGGCGACGGCCTCGCCCTTGGCCTTGTTCATCTGGGCGGCCAGGATCTGGCGCGGGTCGTCCAGGGTCGATTCGACCACCGAGACCATGTCGAGTGCGTAGGAGGGCGATTCGGGGTCGAGCAGGTCGAAGGCCGCCAGCGCGAAGGTGGACAGCGGCTGGTTGAGCGCGAAGTCCTGCTGGAGGTCGACGGTCAGCCGGATGGTCCGGCCCTCCGCGTCCGGCTCGTCCATCTGCTCCACGATGCCGCCGTCCAGCAGCGACCTGTAGATGGCGATGGCGCGCCGGATGTGCCGCAACTGGGAGCGGCGGTCCTCGTGGTTGTCCTCCAGCAGCTTGCGCATCTGCGTGAAGGCGTCCCCCGGCCGCGCGATGACGGACAGCAGCATCGCGTGGGTGACACGGAAACGCGAGTTGAGGGGCTCGGGATCGGAGCCGATGAGCTTCTCGAAGGTCTGCTGGCTCCAGTTGACGAAGCCCTCGGGCGCCTTCTTGCGGACGACCTTGCGCCGCTTCTTCGGGTCGTCACCGGCCTTCGCGAGGGCCTTCTCGTTCTCGACGACATGCTCGGGCGCCTGTGCGACGACGAAGCCCGAGGTGTCGAAGCCCGCCCGCCCCGCGCGGCCCGCGATCTGGTGGAACTCCCGCGCGCGCAGCGTGCGCACGCGGTTTCCGTCGTACTTCGAGAGCGCGGTGAACAGCACCGTGCGGATGGGCACGTTCACGCCGACACCCAGCGTGTCCGTGCCGCAGATGACCTTCAGCAGCCCCGCCTGGGCCAGCCGCTCCACGAGCCGCCGGTACTTCGGCAGCATGCCCGCGTGGTGGACGCCGATCCCGTGCCGCACATAGCGCGAGAGGTTCTGGCCGAACTTCGTGGTGAAGCGGAAATTACCGATGATCTTGGCGATCTCGTCCTTCTCCGCGCGCGAGCACATGTTGATGCTCATCAGCGCCTGCGCCCGCTCCACAGCCTGCGCCTGGGTGAAGTGGACGATGTAGACCGGGGCTTGGTGGGTCTCCAGCAGCTCGGTCAGGGTCTCGGTGAGCGAGGTGGTGCGGTATTCGTAGCTGAGCGGCACAGGGCGGGTCGCGGAGCGGACGACGGCGGTCTCGCGGCCCGTGCGCCGGGTCAGGTCCTCCTCGAAGCGGGTGACATCGCCCAGCGTCGCCGACATCAGCACGAACTGCGCCTGCGGCAGCTCCAGCAGCGGGATCTGCCAGGCCCAGCCCCGGTCCGGCTCGGCGTAGAAGTGGAACTCGTCCATGACCACCTGACCGATGTCCGCGTTCGCGCCGTCCCGCAGCGCGATGGACGCCAGCACCTCGGCGGTGCAGCAGATGACGGGGGCGTCGGCGTTGACGGAGGCGTCGCCGGTGAGCATGCCGACGTTCTCGGTGCCGAAGAGCTTGCACAGGTCGAAGAACTTCTCCGACACCAGCGCCTTGATCGGAGCCGTGTAGAAGGTCACCTCGTCCTTGGCCAGCGCGGCGAAGTGCGCACCGGCCGCCACCAGGCTCTTGCCGGACCCGGTGGGCGTCGAAAGGATGACGTTCGCCCCCGAAACCACCTCGATCAGCGCCTCCTCCTGGGCGGGATAGAGGGAGATACCCCGCTCTTCGGCCCAGCCCGAGAAATTCTCGAAAAGGGCATCGGGGTCGGCGTCGCTCGGGATCTGATCGATAAGGGTGGCTGTCACAACCCCCATACTGCCTTCCCCGGCCCCGGATCAGAGAACCGGTGCGGTTACGGTGATCATGTGGCGCTACGCTGTGTCGCCGACCGGGCATCAGAAGCGGAAGCGTCAGTTCAGCGGCCGTCGCATGCGAAGGCGTCATCTCCGTCCGTGTCACGGGTGATGCCCTCACGCGCGACGGTGACGGAGCCGCGCGGAGCCACCGCTCCTGTCCCGGTCGGCCCAACGGCACCGCGAATGACAACAGGGGTGGGAAACGACCATGATGGGACCGGCGCACTCGCTCTCGGGGGCAGCCGCCTGGCTGGGGGTGGGGGCAGCGGCGTCCGCGCTGGACCACCCGATGCCGTGGCCAGTGCTGGTCGCGGGCGCCCTGATCTGTTCGGGAGCGGCGCTCGCTCCCGACCTGGACCAGAAGTCCGCGACCATCTCCAGGGCCTTCGGGCCCATCTCCCGCGGCCTCTGCGGAGTGATCGACAAGCTCTCCGAGACCGTCTACAACGCCACCAGGGGCCAGGGCGAACGGCGCCGCTCCGGTGGTCACCGCACTCTGACCCACACCTGGCCCTGGGCCGTCTTCATCGGCGCCGGGTTCTCGGCCGCCGCGGTCTTCGGCGGCCGCTGGGCGGTGCTGGTGATCCTCTTCATCCACATGGTGCTGGCGGTCGAGGGACTGCTGTGGCGGGCAGCCCGCGTCTCCAGCGACGTGCTCGTGTGGCTGCTCGGAGCGGCCACCGCGTGGATCCTCGCGGGGATCATGGACAAGCCGGGCAACGGCTCGGACTGGCTCTTCACGGGCGAGGGCCAGGACTATCTCTGGCTCGGGCTGCCGATCGTCCTCGGAGCCCTGGTCCACAGCATCGGCGACGCGCTCACGATCTCCGGCTGCCCGATCCTGTGGCCGCTGCCGATAGCGGGCAAGCGCTGGTATCCACTGGGCACCCCGCGCTTCCTGCGCTTCCGCGCGGGGGCCAAGGTGGAGACCAAGGTGCTGATGCCGCTGTTCATGCTGCTCGGCGGCGCGGGGGCGCTGTCAGCGCTGGGCGTCCTCGGCTGACGCCCCGGCGCGCGGCCCCGGCCGCCGCGCGCCACTGCCGCCGGTCGGGCGGCCTCCGCAGGGCGGCCCGTCCCCGCTGGTCGGCCCGCCTCGATCCTGGTCCTGGCGCCAGCACTGACACCGGCGCCCGCGCCCGCCCCCGCCCCTCGGCGTCGGGCCCGGGGGCCGGAGGCGGGGGAGCGGGGCCGGTGACTGGGCCAGTGGAACCGGAGGCCAGGCCGTCAGCCGTGCCAGGAGCGCCACAGCGCCGCGTAGGCGCCGTCCGCTGCGACGAGGGCTTCGTGGCTGCCCAGTTCGCTGATGCGTCCACCCTCCACCACGGCGATCACGTCCGCGTCGTGCGCCGTGTGCAGCCGGTGCGCGATGGCCACCACGGTGCGCCCCTCCAGCACCCGCGCCAGCGAGCGCTCCAGATGCCGTGCGGCGCGGGGGTCCAGAAGCGAGGTCGCCTCGTCGAGCACCAGCGTGTGCGGATCGGCGAGCACCAGCCGGGCCAGCGCGATCTGCTGCGCCTGCGCCGGGGTGACGACGAGGCCGCCCGAGCCGACCTCGCTGTCCAGCCCGTCCGCGAGCGCCCCGGCCCAGCCGTCCGCGTCCACGGCGGCCAGCGCGGCCCACAGCTCGGGGTCCCCGGCGTCCGTACGGGCCAGGAGCAGGTTGTCGCGCAGGGAGCCCACGAACACGTGGTGCTCCTGGTTGACCAGCGCGACGTGCTGCCGTATCCGCTCGGCGGGCATCCGGGCCAGCTCGGCGCCGCCGAGGGTGACCTCGCCCGTGCGCGGCCCGTAGATCCCGGCCAGCAGGCGCCCCAGCGTGGACTTGCCCGCGCCCGAGGGGCCGACGAGGGCCACCCGGGTGCCGCTGGGGACATTCATGGTCACGCCGTGCAGCACGTCCGTGCCCGCGTGGTAGCCGAAGCGCACCTCGTCGGCGCGCACGTCACGCCCGCTCGGCGCGAGGGCCCCGTCACCGGAGTCCGGCTCGATCTCCCGCACCCCGACCAGGCGGGCGAGCGAGACCTGGGCGACCTGAAGCTCGTCGTACCAGCGCAGGATCAGCCCGACCGGATCGATGAGCATCTGTGCCAGCAGCGCCCCTGTCGTCAACTGGCCCACGCCGATCCAGCCGTGGAGGACGAAGACGCCGCCGAGGATGAGGACGGCGCTCAGGATGAGCGCGTTGGAGACGTTGATGGTGGGGAAGAGGACGGTGCGCAGCCAGAGGGTGTATCTCTCCCACGCGGTCCACTCCTTGATCCGCCGCTCGGACAGCCGCACCCGGCGCTCCCCGAGCCGGTGGGCCTCCACTGTGCGGCCCGCGTCCACGGTCTCCGCGAGAGCGGCGGCGACGGCGGCGTAACCGGCGGCCTCCGAGCGGTAGGCCGAGGGCGCCCTGCGGTAGTACCAGCGGCAGCCGGTCAGCAGCACCGGCAGCGCGATCAGCGCGACGAGCGCCAGCGGCGGCGCCGTGACGGCCAGCGCCCCCAGCAGCAGCCCGGCCCAGACGACCCCGATGGCGAGCTGGGGCACGGCCTCGCGCATGGCGTTGGCGAGCCGGTCGATGTCCGTGGTGATCCGCGAGAGCAGATCACCCGTGCCCGCGCGCTCCAGCACACCGGGTGGCAGGCCGACCGAGCGCACGAGGAAGTCCTCGCGCAGATCGGCCAGCATCCGTTCGCCGAGCATCGCCCCGCGCAGCCGCACCTGCCGTATGAAGTACGTCTGGACGGCGAGGGCCACCGTGAACAGGGCGATGGTGCGGCCGAGCTGGAGTTCTCCCGCGTCGGCTCCCTCCGAGAGGCCCTCCACGATCCGCCCCAGCAGGTAGGGGCCCACCATGGAGGCGAGCACGGCGAGGGAGTTGACCGTCACCAGGGCGGCGAAGGCGCCGCGATGCCGCCGGACGAGCCTGCGTACATAGGCCCGTACCGTCGCGGACGCGCCCACCGGGAGCGTGGTGGCGGACTCGGAGCCCGCCGGATCGTACGAGGGAGGTGCGACGCCGAATCTCCGGCTCATGCGCTCTCAGCCCCTTCAGACCCCGCGAGTCGGCCGCGTCGGCCCTGGTGCGGTTCCTGTTGTGTGTGCTGTGCGTGGTGTGTGTGGGGTCCGCGCTGGTTCTGCGGGCCCGACCGGCCGTTCCTGGTGTCAGCGGCGGTGGTCCCGGGCGGTTCGCCGTCGCCGGTCTCGCGGGTGACGGCGGCGCGGTACGCCGGGTCGGTGCGCAGGAGTTCGCGGTGCTGCCCGGTGGCGGTGACCTCGCCGTCCTGCACGAGGACGACCTTGTCGGCCCGGTCCAGGAGGAGAGGGCTGGAGGAGAAGACGACGGTGGTGCGGCCCTCGCGTATCCGTCGCAGGCCCAGGGCGATGCGGGCCTCGGTGTGGGAGTCCACGGCCGAGGTCGGCTCGTCGAGTACCAGCACCTCCGGGTCGGCCATCAGGGAGCGGGCCAGCGCGAGCCGTTGCCGCTGGCCGCCCGACAGTGACCGGCCGCGCTCGGTGAGGGTGGCCCGCATGGGGTCGCCCTCCGCGTCGGGGCTGCCCTGGACCAGCGCCTCCAGCACGTCGGAGCACTGCGCCGCCTCCAGCGCCAGGGCGGGCGTCACGGGCGCGGGCGCGGGCTCGCTGACGGTCGCGGTCGAGGAGGGCACGTCGAGCAGTTCGCGAAGGGTGCCGGACAGCAGGACGGGGTCCTTGTCCTGGACGAGGACCGCGGTTCTGGCGGCGCTGAGCGGCACACTGTCCAGGGCGACGCCGCCCAGTCGTACGGCCGCGGCGCCGCCGTCCCCGTCCGGCGGGTGGCCGCCGAGCCGGTCGGCGAGCGCGCCGGCGGCGTCGGGGTCGCCGCAGACCACGGCCGTCAGCAGCCCGGCGGGGGCGAGCAGGCCCGTCGCGGGGTCGTACAGGTCGCCCGCGAGCGCGTCGCCAGGCTTCCGGGCGCCCGTCGGGTACGTGTCCGTGCCTGTGCCTGTGCTGGGCCCGGTCCGGGCCGCCTCCTCCCGTGAGCCATCGGACCCGGTGCCGTCGGCCTCCGCGCCCTCGGTACCCTCCGCGCCGCGGCGGAGCGAGAGCACCCGCGCCGCCCGCTTCGCCGACGGCCGGGAGAAGGAGTACGCCATGGCGAACTCCTGGAAGAGCCGCAACGGGAAGAGGAGGAAGGTCACCGCCCCGTACACCGTGACCAGTTCACCCACCTCGATCCGTCCGCTCAGGGCCAGATGCGTGCCGCGCCACACCACCGCCACGAGCAGCAGCCCGGGGAGGGCCACCTGGACGGCCTCGATCAGCGCCCACATCCGCGCCGTGCGCACGGCAGCGCGCCGCACCTCCTGGGAGGCCCGGCGATACCGCGTCAGGAACAGTTCCTCGCCGCCGATGCCGCGCAGCACCCGCAGCCCCGCGACGGTGTCGGCGGCCAGCTCCGTGGCCCTGCCCGCCTTCTCCCGCTGGAGATCGGCCCGACGGGTCGCGCGCGGCAGCATCGGCAGCACCGTCAGCGCCAGTACCAGCACCCCGAGAAGGACGAGCAGGCCCAACTCGGGCTCGTACGCCACGAGTCCCGCGCACACGCCGAGGGTGACGAGGAGCGCGGCGGTGAAGCGGGAGAAGGACTCCACGCACCAGCCGATCTTCTCGATGTCGCCGGTCGAGACCGCGACGACCTCTCCGGCGGCCACCTTTCTGGTCAGCGCCGACCCCAGTTCGGCGGTTCTGCGGGCGAGGAGCTGCTGCACCCGCGCGGCGCTGGTGATCCAGTTGGTGACGGCGGTGCGGTGCAGCATCGTGTCGCCCGCGGTCACGGCCACCGCGATGAGCGCCATCATGGCGCCCGCCTCGGCGAGGCCGGTCCCGGAGCGGGTCACGGCGGCCTGCACGGCAAGACCGGCCACCAGCGGCAGCCCGGCCACGCCCATGAGATGCAGCAGACCCCAGGCGAGGGCTTTGGCCTGGCCCCCGACTTGCATACGTCCGAGCCACAGCAGGAAGCGGTAGCCCGAGCGGACATCGGGTACGCCGGGGTCGGAGAAGGGAAGATCGCGAATCAGCATGGCATCCCGAGCGGCTCGCTGTGGGCGGGGGGCCGTGAAAGGCTCGCGAAATTAGGGGCGGTAAATCAATGGGTTTTTACAGATCAAGGACCGACGGGGCCCAAAGCTGACTTTTCGGTGCAGGATTCGTCCGGAACCCGTCTTTTCGGACCCGGCTTCCCTCCCTCACGGGCTCCGCCCGCTCTCCTCGCGTGGCCGTCGCTCGTGTCGCTCAGGGGCCACCGCTGTCGCTCACGGGCCACCGCGCGCCCGCTCCCGGTTGCGCCCCGGCCGCGAGGTGGTATGCGACGGGGCGGCCCCAGGCCCGGATTCCAGGGCATCGTCCCTGCTCAGGGAGGCGATACGGCTGTGCACGCGCGCACACGACGGAGCAAGTGGGACGATAGGGCGCATGCACATACCGGGGGCCCGGCGAGTACGGAGCGGCATGACACAGGTGACCGAAGAGAGCACGACGGAAGAGAACCGGCAGGCCGGCGACCACGCGGGCGACGCGTCCTCGCGCGGGCGCCCGGGGGCCGGGGCGCGGGCGAGGACGGCGACGGGAGCGAGGACCGCCGCGGGTGCGACGGCCGTGGCCCTCGCGCTGGGTCTCACCCTCGCGGGGTGCGGCGGCGGGAGCGAGGCGAGCGGCGGGGACTCCGGCGCCAAGAAGGCCGCGGGATCCTCCGGAGACACCACCGTGCGGGCCGCCGACCCCACCCGTATCCCCGGCGTGGGCGACCGCCTTCAGAAGAAGATTCCCGAGAACTCGCGCCAGGTCGTGGCCGTCTACGGCGAGGGCGAGGACTCCGCCGAGTCCACCGTCAAGCTCTTCACGAAGAAGGGCGACAAGTGGACCCGCGACAGCGGATGGGCGGCCCACAACGGCAAGAAGGGCTGGACCCCCGACCACCACGAGGGCGACAAGCGCAGCCCCGTCGGCGTCTTCACCCTCTCCGACGCGGGCGGTCTCCTCGCCGACCCCGGCGCGAAGCTCCCGTACTCGCACACCTCAGCCTTCACGCCCTCCCCGTCCTGGCCCAAGTCGACGCGGCACGACTTCGATCACGTCATCGCGGTCGACTACAACCGGGTCAAGGGCACCAGCCCGCTCGACCCGACCCGCCCCCAGGGCCAGTCCAAGGGCGGCAGCATCTGGCTGCACATGGACCACGGCAGCGGGACCTCGGGCTGCGTCAGCATGTCCAAGTCCGCGATGCGGCACCTGCTGCGCACCCTCGATCCGAAGCAGCACCCCGTGGTGGTCATGGGGGACAAGGCGTCCCTGGAGAGCTGACCGAGGCTGATCAGCATCCGGCTGCTTCCTGACGTTTCCCCGGCGTTCCCCTCCGGCCGACACCGTTCAGGCCGCGCAGCGCGCTTCATGGTGCTACGTGACGGTGCCGACCGGGGGTTTTCGTGGTTCGAGGCACAGACCGGCCCCCGCGAAACGTGGCCGGTGCCCCTCGCGCCTACCCCTCGGGCTTCTCCGAGTCCACCCCGTCCCGCTCCTTCTCCCACAGCCCCCGGGTGAAGTCCGGTATCCGCTGCGGTGCGCCGTGCGCCTTGATCGAGGCGTGGCTCAGCGGTACGGGCGAGGTCCACGTCGCCGCGTCGTAGACGTCGAAGTCCGGGACCAGGCCGAGCCGCATGCACTGGATCAGCCGGAACAGCATGATGTAGTCCATGCCCCCGTGCCCGCCGGGCGGGTCGGCGTGCTCCTTCCAGAGCCAGTGGTCCCACTTCTCGTACTTCGCGAAGTCGCCCCACTCGTCCCCGCTCATGTCGGGCTCCAGGTAGATGCGGGGCGGATAGTCCTCGAAGACGCCCTTCGTGCCGCCGAGGATGTTGAGCCTGCTGTACGGGTGCGGGTTGGACACCCCGTGCTCCAGCCGGATCACCCGCCCCTTCGCCGTCTGGACGAGGCTGATCGAGAGGTCGCTCTCGATGTAGCTCTCCTTCCAGCTCTCGTGCCCTGCCGGCATGTTCTCCTCGCGGTACGCGGCCAGCCCGAGCGAGGGCGAGCCGAAGGTGGCGATGCGCACGGCCCGGTCACCGCGGTTGATGTCCATGTAGTTGGCCGCGGGCCCGAAGCCGTGGTTGGGGTACAGATCGCCCCGGAGGCGGGTGTGCCAGAGCCTGCGCCACGGGCCCTCGTAGTAGTCGGGGTCGAACATGAGCCCGCGCAGGTCGTGGAGGTAGGCGCCCGCCGCGTGCAGGAGGTCGCCGAAGAGCCCCTCGTGCGCCATGCGCAGCACACGCATCTCGTTCTGCCCGTACGCGCAGTTCTCCAGTTGCATGCAGTGCCGACGGGTGCGCTCGGAGAGGACGACCAGCTCCCACAGTTGGTCCAGCTCCAGCGCGACGGGACACTCCACGCCGACGTGCTTGCCGCCCTTCATCGCGGCCTTGGCCATCTCGAAGTGCCAGTCCCACGGGGTGGCGACGTACACGAAGTCCAGGTCGCCGCGTTCGCAGAGCTTCTCGAAGTCGTGGTCGCCCTTGGTGTAGAGGGCGGGCGCTGGCTGGCCCGCGTCGGTGACCTTCTTCGCCGCTCTCTCGGCCTTCTCCCTGACGGGGTCGCACAGCGCCACGACCCGTACGCCCTCCAGCGCGAGATACAGGTCGATCATGCTGCCGCCGCGCTGGCCCAGCCCGATGATGCCGATCCGGACGGTGCCGCGTCCCTCGAAGGGCACGCCGATCATGGTCTCGCCCCTGCGCGGGGGAGCGGCGGGCGCGGCCCCCGCCGCCGAGCCCACTCCCGCCTCCGCCTCCACCCCCTGCGCCGAAGCGAAGGCGGAAGGGGCGCTCATCGAACCGATGCCCAGCCCGGCACCGGCGACCCCCGCCGCGCGCAGCGCGGAACGTCGGCTGAACCCTTGGTCGTTCATCTGACCTCCAGCAGGTGTACTGCTCCAGCAGGTGTACTGCACGTCGGATGCGTGAACTCCGTCCAGGACACTCGCCGTTGGTGCTGACGGTGCGCAAGAGGACCGCCTTGGACTCTTCGCGCGGGTTCATGGACTTCCGTGAAAGCCGCCATGCGGGCTTCCGCGCGGCAAGAACTTTCTGCAAGTCACTGGAAACCCTTGCGTCACCTCTTGACGTGCTCACGCCGTCACCGGCAGGCTCGCTCGCGTACTTCCCCCCACGGCGGCCCAGGCGCGTGGCTGCCTTCAGGGCACCCCCATGCCCGAACGAAGAAGGAGCCGCGAACCATGAGAAAACGCCTGCTCGGCGGGAGCCTCGCCGGAGTCCTCGCCGCCTGCGGCCTGTTCGCCGTAGCACCCTGGCAGTCCCAGGCGACACCGCCGGGCGAGAAGACCGTCACCGCCACCCTCTTCGAGTGGCCCTACGAGTCCGTCGGCAAGGAGTGCACGGACTCGCTCGGCCCGGCCGGTTACGGCTATGTGGAGGTTTCACCGGCCAGCGAGCACATAGCGGGCGACCAGTGGTGGACCTCGTACCAGCCCGTCAGCTACAAGATAGCCGGGCGCCTCGGAGACGCCGACGCCTTCAGGAACATGGTCAGCGCCTGCCACGAGGCGGGCGTCAAGGTGATCGCGGACGCGGTCGTCAACCACATGTCCTCGGGCTCGGGAACGGGTACGGGCGGCACCCAGTACACGAAGTACGGCTACCCCGACACCTACGGCGACGCCGACTTCCACACCTGCCGCAAGGACATCGCGGACTACACCAGCCGCGACGACGTGCAGAACTGCGAACTCGTCGGCCTCGCCGACCTCGACACCGGCAGCGACTCGGTCCGCTCCACCATCGCCGGATACCTCGACAGCCTGCGCGAGATGGGCGTCGACGGCTTCCGCATCGACGCGGCCAAGCACATGGCCGCCGCCGACATGGAGGCCATCAAGGGCAAGATGGCCGACCCCGGGTTCTGGGTCTCCGAGGTGATATACGGCGGCGGCGAGGCCGTGCAGCCCGAGGAGTACACGGGCCTCGGCGACGTGGACGAGTTCCGCTATGGCGGCCACCTCAAGAGCGCCTTCCAGAGCGGTGACCCCGGCCAGCTCCAGAACGTGGCCGACGGCAAGCTGGAGAGCGGCAAGGCCCGCACGTTCGTCGACAACTGGGACACCGAGCGCAACGGCTCGACGCTCAGCTACAAGGACGGCGACACCTACACGCTCGCGAACGTGTTCATGCTCGCGCACCCCTACGGCTCGCCCAACGTCTTCTCGGGCTACGAGTGGTCGGACAAGGACGCGGGCCCGCCCAGCGGCGGCGAGGGCTGGACGAACACGCACGAGAAGCAGGCCGTCACCGGACTGGTCGGCTTCCGCAACGCCGTCGGCGACGCCGAGCTGACGGACTGGTGGTCCGAGGGCAGCGCCCTCGCCTTCGGCCGCGGTGACAAGGGCTTCGTCGCCCTCAACGCCGGGGACGGCGAACTGAGCCAAACCTTCGCCACCTCACTGCCCGGCGGCACCTACTGCAACGTCGCCGCCGCGGCGCCCGGCGACTGCGCGGGCAACACCGTCGAGGTCGGCGACGACGGCAAGGCCGAGGTCACCCTCCCCGCGAAGGGGGCGCTGGCCCTCCACGCTGGCGCCAAGGAGTAGCACCAAGGGGCACCGCCCCGGGCCCCCGGGCCCCCGGGCTCGGGGCGACGCCACCGAGAGGCCCGGCCCGTACGCCCCCCACGCCCCCCGACTCGCCCGGGGAACGCCCCGCACCCGGATGCACCCGGATGCACCCGGACGGGCCCTGACGGGCCGACGCGCCCGGCCCGGCCGCCCACGCGGTCAGGCCGGGCGCGTCGCCCGTTCCAGCTCCAGCAGGACGGAGCGGTAACCCCGCCCGCCCGTCGCGTAGTCCATGCCCACCTCGCACATCCGGTTCGCCGAAAGGTGCGCGTCGAAGTGCCTGGCCGTCACCTCGGCGGCCTCGCGCGCCGTCGCCGAGGCGGTCAGCTCCTTGTGCAGCATGCCCCGGTCGCCCGCGAAGGCGCAGCAGCCCGCGTCCAGCGGCACCACGACCTCCTCGGCGCACGCCTCCGCCACCCGCCGCAGTCGGTCCGTGTCCCCCAGGTGCTCCATCGAGCACGTCGGATGCAGGACGGCCGAGCCCAGGCGCCGTTCGACGGTCAGCCGGGGCAGCAGTTCGTCCGCCGCCCATACCAGCGAGTCGACGAACGTCAGCCGTTCGTGGAGTTTGCGGTTGGCGGCGGTCAGATACGGCACGACCTCGTGCGCGAGGCCCAGGGTGCACGAGGAGGCGTCGACGACCAGCGGCAGTTCCCCGCCGTCCGTCCAGCGCCAGGCGGCCTCCACCGTCCGGTTGGCCATCAGCGCGTTCCCCGAGTCGTAGCCCTTGGAGTGCCAGATCGTCGCGCAGCAGGTGCCCTGGACGTCCTCCGGGATCCACACGGGACGCCCGGCCCGCGCCGAGACGATGACCATCGCCTCGGGGAGCGAGGGCCCGGCGTACCCTTCGGGCTCCCCGAAGATGCGGTTGACGCACGCGGGGTAGTAGACGGCCGCCGCCGAGGTCCTGTCGGTCGCGGGCAGCCGCCTGGCCGCCGCGCCGGGGATCTGCGGCAGCCACTCGGGCACGAGATCGGGACGCACCGCCTTGCGCGCCGCGCCCGTCACCGACTCCAGCAGCCTGTCGCTGATGCGCTCGGCCGCCGCGACGGCCAGCCTGGCCGACTTCTCCACCAGCGCGAAGTGCCGCGCGGTGCGCGCGGCCGTACGCTCCTCGCGCCCCGAGTGCCGCTCGTGCCGGAACCCCTTCATCATCGCGCCCGTGTCGATGCCGACGGGGCAGGCCAGCTTGCACGTGGAGTCGCCCGCGCAGGTGTCCACCGCGTCGTACCCGTAGGAGTCGAGCAGACCGTCGTTGACCTGCGACGACGCGGGCTGGCGCAGCATCTCGCGGCGCAGCACGATGCGCTGGCGTGGCGTGGTCGTCAGGTCCCCGCTGGGGCAGGTGGGCTCGCAGAAGCCGCACTCGATGCAGGGGTCGGCCACCGCCTCCACCCGGGGGATCGACTTGAGCCCCCGCAGATGCGCCTCGGGGTCCCGGTCCAGGACGACGCGCGGCGCCAGCACCCCCTCGGGATCGACGAGCCGCTTGATCCGCCACATCAGCTCGGTGGCCCGCTCGCCCCACTCCAGCTCCAGGAAGGGCGCGATATTGCGGCCGGTGGCGTGCTCGGCCTTGAGGGAGCCGTCGAAGCGCTCGACCGTCAGCCGGCAGAAGTCGTCCATGAACGCCGCGTACCGCCGCACGTCCTCCTCCTCGGCCGCGTCGAAGGCGAGCAGGAAGTGCAGATTGCCGTGCGCCGCGTGACCGGCGACAGCCGCGTCGAAACCGTGCCGCTCCTGGAGTTCGAGCAGCGCCTCGCACGCCTCGGCCAGCCGCGCGGGCGGCACGGCGAAGTCCTCGGTGATCAGGGTCGTGCCCGGGGGCCGGGAGCCGCCGACCGCGGTGACGAACGCCTTGCGCGCCTTCCAGTAGCCCGCGCTCGTCCGCGCGTCCCGGGTGAACGCGTTGGTCACCGAGGCCACGGGCGCCACCAGATCGAGCCCCGCCATGACCTCGCGGGCCTTCGCCTCGTTCGCCTCGCGGGCCGCCTCGTCGGGCGCGCGGAACTCCACCAGCAGCGCGGCCGTCTCCTTGGGCAGCTCCGCCCAGTCGGCCGGGACCCCGGCCACGCTGACGGAGGCGCGCAGCGTGTTGCCGTCCATCAGCTCGACGGCGGGCGCTCCCGCCTCGCTGAAGAGGGGCACGGCCGCCGCAGCGGCCGACAGGGTGGGGAAGAAGAGCAGCCCGGTCGAGTGGTATCGGTGCAGCGGCAGGGTGTCGAAGACGATCTCCGCGATGAAGCCGAGCGTGCCCTGCGAGCCCACGGCCAGCCCGCGCAGGATGCGGGCCGGTGTGTCCCCGTCGAGGAAGGCGTCCAGGCGGTAGCCGTTGGTGTTCTTCAGTGCGTACTTGGCACGGATGCGGGCGACCAGCTCCGCGTCCGACTCGATCTCGGCCTTGAGCGCCATCAGCCCTTCGCAGAGCGCGGGCTCGGCGTGCGCCAGCTCCTCGTCGGCGGCGGGATCGCCGGTGTCCACGACGGTGCCGGACGGCAGGACGAGGGTGAGGGAGGCGACGGTGCGGTACGAGTTGCGGGACGTGCCCGCCGTCATGCCCGAGGCGTTGTTGGCGACCACCCCGCCGAGGGTGCAGGCGATGGCGCTCGCCGGGTCGGGCCCGAGCAGCCGCCCGTACGGGGCGAGCGCCGCGTTCGCCCTGACCACGGTCGTGCCGGGCCGGACCCGGGCCCGCGCGCCGTCCTCACCCAGTACCTCGACGCCCGCCCAGTGACGGCGCACGTCCACGAGGATGTCCTCGCCCTGCGCCTGGCCGTTGAGCGAGGTGCCAGCCGCGCGGAAGACGACGTTGCGGCCCTGGCCGCGCGCGTAGGAGAGGACGGCCGAGACGTCGTCGATGTCCTCGGCGAGCACGACGACCTGGGGGAGGAAGCGGTACGGGCTCGCGTCGGACGCGTAGCGGACCAGATCCGAGATCTTCCACAGCACCTTGCCGCCGGCGGTGTCACCGTTGGCGGTGTTCTCAGCGCTCTTGGCGTTTTCGCCGTCGTCGCCCAGCAGCCGTCGCAGATCCCCGAGCAGCGGCTCCGGCGTCCCCTGCGCCCGGTCCTCGCCGACCCGGTCGAAGGCGGGGGAGTGGCCGGGTTCCGGGTGCGGTCGCAGTGCTTCGGGACGGGGTTCGAGCAGCGGCATGGGTCTCTCCGGTCTCTGACGGGAGTCTCTCCGGGCAGTGCGCCGTCGCATGCGCGCGGCTCGTCCCCATTCTGCGCCGGAGCCCCGCGTCAGTCGTGGTGCCGCCCCGCGTCGATGAGACCGAGCAGCCCGCTCAGGTCATCGCGCTGCGCACGGGAGAGCGGTGCGAGCAGTTCCTCGGCCGCCGACCGCCGTGCCCGGCGCAGCTCCTTGAGAGCCGTGCGCCCGTCCTCCGTCAGCTCGATGCGGGTCACCCTGCGGTTCGACGGGTCAGCGGCGCGGCGCACCAGGCCGCGCTCCTCCAGCGCGTCGACCAGGCTCGTGACCTGGCGCGGCACCACGCCCAGGAACTCGGCGAGGTCGGCCATCCGGGGCGGGGCCTCGCAGCGCGCGACGGTGCGCAGCAGGCGGGCCTGGGCCGGGGTGACGCCGACCGGCGCGAAGTTGTGCCGGTGCGCGTGGTTGAGCCTCCTGGTCAGGCGAAGAAGCTGGTCGGCGAGGTCGCCGGCGGTCTCGTCGTGGTGAGGCGCTGACATGGGCGCAGGTTATCAGGATGCGGTTCATTGTGAGTATAGGTAACAATGAACTATGCTCCACGGTGCCTTGTCGTTCCGGCACCGGCACCGGCACCGCCTTCGCCGCATTCACCGCCCACCGCACCTACCGCCACCCCCCCCCCGGACCCGAGGAGCCCATTGCACCGCGACACACCGGACTGGACCCCGCCGCCCAAGGCCGCGGACGCGCCCGAGCAGCCCGCCCAGGTGCGCCGGATCCTGCGCCTCTTCCGCCCCTACCGCGCCTCCCTGGCCCTCGTCGGCCTCCTCGTCGGCGCCTCGTCCCTGGTCTCCGTGGCCTCGCCGTTCCTGCTGCGCGAGATCCTCGACGTCGCCATCCCCGACCGGCGCACGGGGCTGCTCGGCCTGCTCGCGCTCGGCCTGATCGTCACCGCCGTGATGAACAGCGTCTTCGGCGTGCTACAGACCCTGATCTCGACCACCGTCGGCCAGCGCGTCATGCACGACCTGCGCACCGACGTCTACGCCAAGCTCCAGCGCATGCCGCTCGCCTTCTTCACGCGCACGCGCACCGGAGAGGTCCAGTCCCGCATCGCCAACGACATCGGCGGCATGCAGGCGACGGTCACCTCCACGGCCACCTCCCTCGTCTCCAACCTGACGAGCGTCGTCGCCACCGTCGTCGCCATGCTCGCGCTGGACTGGCGGCTCACCCTCGTCTCCCTGCTCCTGCTGCCCGTCTTCGTGTGGGTGAGCCGACGCGTCGGCCGCGAACGCAAGAAGATCACCACCCAGCGGCAGAAGCAGATGGCCTCGATGTCCGCGCTCGTCACCGAGTCGCTGTCCGTCAGCGGCATCCTGCTCGGCCGCACCATGGGCAGGTCCGACTCGCTGACCAGGCAGTTCGCCGACGAGTCCGACCACCTCGCCGATCTGGAGATCCGCTCCAGCATGGCCGGGCGCTGGCGCATGTCCGTCATCGGCATCGTCATGGGCGCCATCCCCGCGCTCCTCTACTGGACCGCTGGCATGCTCGTCCACTTCGGCGGACCCGCCTTCTCCATCGGCACGCTCGTCGCCTTCGTCGCGCTCCAGCAGGGACTGCTGCGCCCGACCGTCTCGCTGCTCTCGACCGGCGTCGAGATGCAGACCTCCCTCGCCCTCTTCCAGCGCATCTTCGAGTACCTCGACCTGCGCCCGGACATCACCGAGCCCGAGCAGCCCGCCAGGCTGGAGCGGGTGCGGGGCGAGGTGCGCTTCGAGAACGTCGACTTCGCCTACGCGGGCAAGGGCGCCGAGGACCCAGGTGCCACCCTGCGCGGCATCGACCTGCGCGTTCCCGCGGGCGGCAGCCTCGCCGTCGTCGGCCCGACGGGCTCAGGCAAGAGCACCCTCAGCTATCTGGTGCCACGGCTGTACGACGTGACGGGCGGCCGGGTCACCCTCGACGGCACCGACGTGCGCGACCTCGACTTCGCCACCCTCTCCCGCGCGGTCGGAGTCGTCTCCCAGGAGACGTACCTCTTCCACGCCTCCGTCGCCGACAACCTGCGCTTCGCCAAGCCGGAGGCCACGGACGAGGAGATCCGGGCCGCGGCCCGCGCCGCCCAGATCCACGACCACATCGCGGCGCTCCCCGAGGGCTACGACACGGTCGTCGGCGAGCGCGGCTACCGCTTCTCCGGAGGCGAGAAGCAGCGACTCGCTCTGGCCCGCACCATCCTGCGGGATCCGCCCGTCCTCATCCTCGACGAGGCCACCAGCGCCCTCGACACCCGCACCGAGCGCGCGGTACAGGAGGCGATCGACGCGCTCTCCGAGGGCCGCACCACGCTCACCATCGCCCACCGGCTGTCCACCGTCCGCGAGGCGGACCAGATCGTCGTGCTCGACGGCGGCCGGGTGGCGGAGCGCGGCACCCACGACGAACTCCTCGCCGCCGACGGCCGGTACGCGGCGCTGGTGCGTCGCGACGCCCGCACGGCGGACGGTTCCGGCACGGATGACGGGTCCCGCGCGGGCGACGGTGACAACCTCCCCGGCGCGGCGGCCGGAGTGCCCTCCCTGTCCCAGGCGTCATGAACACGGGCACGGGCACGGGACCGGGCTCGGGCCCGCGCGGGCCGGGCCCGGGACGCTCACGTGCCGGGCCCGACGGGGTCAGCCATTCATGGCCGCCCAGAACTCCTCGAAGGACATCCGGCGGTCGCCGTTGGTGTCGAGCGAGTCGATCAGCCCCTGTGCTTCCGACTCGGTGATCTCCGAACCCTCCAGCTCCGCCACGGCCTTGCGGTACTCGTCCGCGGTGACCAGGCCGTCCCCGTCGAGGTCGTAGCGGTCGAAGACCTTCCGCGCCGCCGTCTCCACGATGTCCGCCACGTGCTCCACCCTTCTGCGATCTTCACTGACGCGGTCAGGCTATCCGTCCGCACGAGGCCCGCGGGGAGCGAGGTGGGCACCGGCGCCGCCACTGGCCCGCTGCTGGCTGACCGTCACGGGGAAGGGGAGCCGGTGCGGTGTGATTGCGGTTCCCGGGGACTGGGGAGATGCGCGATCATGACAGATTTTATGAAAGGGCCCGCGTCCGAGGGCGGGCCGGATTCCGCCGCCACGGGAGACTCCGCGGGCGCGGTGACTCCTCCGGCGCGTCCTGGACGGCAGTTGCTCGCCGCGTCCGTCGGCAACGCGGTCGAGTGGTACGACTGGTACGCGTATACGTTCCTGGCCGCGTATATCGCCGCGCAGGTCTTCCCCAAGAGCGCGGGGAATTCGCTGGTGCCGTTGCTCTCGACGTTCGCGGTGTTCGCGGTGGGGTTCTTCATGCGGCCGGTGGGCGGGCTGCTGATGGGTGCGGTGGCCGACCGGCACGGGCGCCGGGCCGCGTTGACGGTGACGATTCTGCTGATGGGCGGCAGCAGTCTGCTGGTGGGACTGACGCCGACGTACGCTGCTGCCGGGATCTTCGCGCCGGTCATCCTCGTGCTGGCGCGGTTGTTGCAAGGGCTGTCGGTGGGCGGGGAGTTCGCGGCGTCGACGACGTTTCTGGTGGAGTCGGCGGGTCCTGGGCGGCGTGGGCTGTTCGCCAGTTTCCAGTATGTGTCGACGACGATCGGTCAGCTCGTCGCGTCGGGTGTCGCGGCGCTGCTGGTGGCGAATCTGGCGTCGGAGAGCATGGACGGCTGGGGGTGGCGGGTGCCGTTCGTGCTGGGTGCGCTGTTCAGTGTGGTGGGTTTCTGGATCCGGCGCGGTGCGCACGAGACGCGGAGCGAGGAGCAGGCGAAGGCGCCGCGTCCGGGGTTGTTCGAGGCGTTGCGGCGTCATCCGCGTGAGTCGTTGCTGATCTGTGGGATCACGATGGGCGGCACGATCGCGTACTACACGTGGACGTCGTATCTGCCGACGTACGCGGAGCTGAACGCGGGGGTGGAGAAGGCGGACGCGTTGCTGGCGGGCACCATTTCGCTGGCGTTCTTCGCGGTGTTGCAGCCGGTGGCGGGGTTGGCCTCGGACCGGTTCGGGCGCAAGCCGCTGCTGTTGATGTTCGGTTTGGGGTTCGGGGTGCTGTGTGTGCCGCTGCTTCAGGTGCTGGACGGTTCGTTCGTGACGTTGCTGTTGGTGCAGTGTGCGGGGATGGTGCTGCTGAGCGGTTTCACGGCGATCTCGGCGGCGGTGAACGCGGAGACGTTCCCCGCGCGGGTGCGTGCGGCGGGTATCGGGTTCCCCTACTCGCTGACGGTGGCCCTGTTCGGCGGTACGGCGCCGTATCTGGGCACGTTGTTCAAGGACCTGGGGCACGGGGGTCTGTTCCCGGTGTATGTGGCGGTGCTGTGCCTGATCTCCTCCGTCGTCTATCTGCGGCTCCCCGAGACCGCACACCGGCCACTGGAACGGTGACCAGACGGGGGAGCGGGGCGGCGGCCACCTCGTGTGTCGAGGACGACGACCTGGGCACCCGCGTCATACAGGTGCCCTGGGCGGCGCCGCGGAGAAACAGCGACTGGCCACCCCCTCACCGGCCCTGCCCGACAAACCCATTTCCACCAGCCCCGCCGAGGCGGAGTGGCTCCTGCGCGTCCAGCGCGCCTACGCCACCGTCAGCCCGGCCCAGACCAGCCGTCTACTGGCTTCTGCAAGGGAGACCGCACAGTGAGCGCCGCCCGGACCGTCACCGATGTCCTTCAGCCCCGCAACGTCCTGCTCGCCGGACTCACCGGGCTGGGAGTCGCCGCTGCCGGCCACTGGACCGGGGTGGCCTGGGGGCTGCTCGCCGCCCTGTGCGCGGGAATCATCCCCGCCGGCTACATCGCCTGGGAGAAGAAGCGCGGCACCTGGGGCGACCGGCACGTGGTGGACCGCACGCAGCGCCTCCCCATCTTCCTGGTCATCCTCGGCTCCATCGGCCTCGGCAGCCTGATCATGGTCACCGCGCACGCCCCGCGCGACATCCTGGTCGCCATGCTGGCGCTGTGGGTCATGACCATCGGCCTCCTGGCCGTCAACGAAGCCTGGAAAATCAGTGTCGACAGCGCCGTCGCCTCCGCCGCCGTGGTCATGCTCGCGGTGGTCCACTCCCCCTGGTGGCTGCTCGCCTACGGCCTCACCATCGGCGTGTGCTGGTCCCGTGTGGCCCTCGGCTATCACACGGTCGCGCAGACCGTGGCCGGCGCTTCCCTGGGGGCGGCGACCGCAGCAGCTTGGCTCGTGTAGCCGACGGTTACCGCGAAGGGCCGGAGCCCGGGGCGCCCGGCTCCGCCTCTGCGACCAGGTCCAGGAGCTTGGCCAGCGTCTCGTCCGAGATCCCCGCAGAGCCCCCTCGCGCGGCCAGCTCGACGGACCCCTCGTGCACCGCCGCCGGGATCCGCACCCCGTCCACGACCTGCCGCGCGATGTCCGGCTCGTGCTGGAAGAAGTACGGGCTGACCCCGGACGCCGCCCCCCCAGCCCGTCGAAGACCAGGGTCTCCGGCGTCCCGCCGAGCACACGGGCAGGCCTCGGACGCTGCACCACTCGATCCTCGCTTTCGACTACGTCGCCAACGTTCTGTGCGATGTCCGCGTCGGCGCCAGAGACGCCGCCCGATGATGCTCCCGAACCACCCCACCCGGCCACCCCGACCGAGGGGCACTCGTACGAGCATCCGACACGCAGCGCAGCAAGCTATGCCTTGCGGCACTGCCTCGACGGCGGGGCCGTCGAGCGACTCACGCGTTCCCAGGGGGCCACCAAGGCCACGGGAGGAGGGCAGTTCGGCAGTCGGTCGGGGCACGGCAGGTAAGGCGTCGTGGGCAGGGGCGGCGGCGCACGGGGCTACGTCGCCCCGCAGCCTGCCGGGTTCAAGGCCACCCGTCACGGCGACGACTACGACGAGGCACCGCAGGACGCCGAGCTGTGGGAGACCGCGCAGCATGCCGAGGGCGAGAGCGCGTCCATCGGCTGCTACTCATTGGTGCACGTACCCGGCACCTGGGACCTGCGCTCCACGCTCGAAATCCTCGTACCCGGCATAGGCCACCGTCGCGAAGAAGGCCCTGACGGACAGCGCGTCCAGGAAGAGGCGGGCGGCTCGCTCGCGGGGCAGGCCGCAGGGGCCGACGCGGCGGGCGCAGGCCACGGCCTACCAGAACGTCCTCGCCGTCCCCGGAAGCTGCGGGCTGCTGCTGGGCGGGCCCCACCCCCAGCTCGTCGAGGTGTCCTCTGCCGAACCAGTCAGCATCCTCGACGACGGAGCCGTCGCCTCCGGCGCAGCTCTGGAACAGGCGGTGCACCGGCGGAAACGGGCGGCCGGCACCCTCGTCGGCGCGGACGTCTCCGGCGACCTGGACTCCTCCACCCCGGCGACCCTGGCCTCGCGCTCCGTGCCGGTCCGCGCCGTGACCTACAGCGACACCCACACCTGCGGCGAAGACCTGGCACATAGGCGTCGTGCTGGAAGTCGGCCAAGGCAGCCCCGCGCACCTGCCGTTCGCCTTCACCTGCTCCCAGCCGGTCGCCGAGCAGCCCGCCGCGGCGAGCCTGACCATGGCACAGCACACCCTCTACCTACGCCCGGCCGTCGGGCTGCCGCTGCACTTCACCAGCACGGGCAGGGACGTGGTCCTCGACTCGTGCAGTGCCGCGTGGGTGGGCATGGTCCAGGCCCGGGAGCACCGGGTACGGCCCGGAACACCCGGTACGGCCCGTGCACGCGGCAACCTGGGCCCTCGGAGGAGATACGCCCCAAGGGCTACCGAGCGGCCTGCACGGAGGCAGTGCGATCGTGGCGCCACTCGGGGGCGGATCACGTCGGGCGGGGAGTTGGCGAGGGGGGCGGCGTGACGTCCGGTCGGGGCAGCAGCAGGCGGGGGAGGCAAAACGGGGAGAGCAGGGTCGTCGGCGGCGCCGCGAGTGAGAAGACGGAGAACAGCCTGTCTGCGACAGCCGGGTCGGTGTTGGCCGCTGCCAGGGCTCGGGCGACGGCACGCTGGCGGAGCCGGAGGACGAAGCCCGCTTCCAGGCCGTCGGTGGTCGGGTAGCGCAGGTCTTCGGTGGTGGCGATGGTCCAGGCTTGCAGGCAACTACGAGCGGCTGTCTTCTGCAGGCGGCGTGTTCGTCTCGGCACATCGGTGGGTCGCAGAGGCTTCAGAGCGTCGGCGAGGTGGTGGGCGGTGATGGCGGCGACCGTCATGCCGTGGCCGTAGACGGGGTTGAGCGTACACAAGGCGTCGCCGATGACGAGGAACCCGTGAGGCCATCGGGGCATCGTTTCGTAGTGGCGCCATTCGTTGGTGATCGCGGCGAAGCGGGTGGGTTGCGTCAAGGGCTGGGCCCGGCACAGCGCCTGGTAGAGGTGCGGCGCGCGCAGGGACCGGGCGAAGGTGAGGAACTCGTGGTCGGTGACGGGCAGTTGCTGGCTGGTGTGCCCGGAGACGCTGACGATCCAGCGATCTGCTTCGATGGGCATGAGGACCCCGGCGCGCATGCTGCCGGGGTGTGACTGGAGGTAGATGGCTCGCCAGTCGCGTTCGCCCGGCGGCCGGGCGTACAGACGGCTGCTGTATGCCAGGTGAGGTCTGCAGTGGGTGACCTGCGGAACGGGATAGCCCAGTGCTTGCAGCCACGCCGTGGCCCGGGACGTGCGTCCGGTGGCGTCAACGACGAGATCGGCCCGCAACTGCTCGTCCGCACTGTCGGAAGACATGGTGACGCCGACGACGTCTTCCTCGCTGGGCGAGGCGAGGAGGCCGGTGCACCGGCGGCCGGACAGGATGGTGATGCGCTCATTGGCGCGGGCCGTCCGGTACAGAATCCAGTTGATGAGGTCGCGGGAGCAGCTCAGGACTCGCGTTCTTCCGGGGGCACGGGTGAACCAGCCCTCGGGGGAGAGCCACAGCGCGTCGGAAGGAGCGGTGACGAGAGTGCCGCCCGCGCCCAGTGTGGCTCGGGTGAAGCCGGGCATGAGTTCCTCGATGAGCCGCAGGCCGTGTTCCCAGAGGATGTGGAGGTGGCGTGACTGCGGGATTCCAGGGCGGAAAGCGGGACCGCGGTCCGGGAGCGGGTCGCGTTCGATGACGCTGACGCGCTCAAAACGCTGGGCGAGCGCACAGGCCGCCAGTAGGCCGGCCGGCCCGGCGCCGATGACGAGCGCGTGAGGTACCTGGTCCATCGCTGTGTCCTCCATGGCGCGGTTTAGTCAGGTCGGCGTGCTTTGTGTACCGTCCCGGCGGGCAGCGCTACGCAGCCCCCGCAGCAGGAGGAGCACTTCGGCTGCCCACTTGGGCAGGGCGTAGTACGAGTAGAGCGCGGCCGTTCCGTTCGAGTCGGGGAAGGCGAGGCTGCCCGGGCTGAGCAGTGATCCGATAGTGAACGGGGCGGGTACGGCGATGGCCAGGACGCCGGTCCGCCGAAGATGTCGGCGCCGTATGTACGCGACCCCGTCGGTCGTAGTGACCTCCCGGCGGGCTGCTTTCGCGCTGTTGTCGTGGTGGCTCGCGAGTGCCATGTGCGGGTGCCTCCCTCGCGCGGCCGGCTCCGGCCTCGTGCCGGACGGTCACAAGGTCGCTGACGGGGTCATGTGAGTGACGTCATAGCGCGTCGTCTCGTGCTGCCAGGCCAGCCAGCCGGCCATGCACGCGGCGAGGGAGCGGACGAATCCCGCCGTCGCCTCGCTGTGCGCGAAGCGGGGGATCAGCTCGGCCATGCGGTCCCCGCGCTGGTTGATGAGGCGGATGAGCCGGTCTCGTGCCTGCTCCTCGCCGACCAGGCTTGCCATGGCGCTGACGGCGTTGTAGGCGCCTTCTCCGTCGCGGACTTCTTTGTCGTGCGAGACAAGGTCGTTGAGCAGCCCGGCCCAATCGGTGGCCGCCCACCGCAGGGACTGCATGTCGTTGCTGGTGTAGATTTCGTCCGGCAGCTCCTGCCCGATGGAGAGCTCGATCTGGTCGCAGATGGTCTGGACGGAGATGGTCTTCCGCCGGTAGGTGAGTTGCTCGGCGAAGTCGGGGACGGTGCGCGTCGAGAGTTCCCACAGGATCCCTTCGAAGAAGGTCTCCCGCATGTGATGCAGGAAGCGTGCGTTCCACACGGGGGACATCCACCTGCGGCCCATCGCGAGGATGTCCTGCAACCCGCGTTCAACGGCGTCGCGCGGCTGCTCGGGCCGGTGAAGGAATTCATCAAGCCGGTGAATGTCGTCGACCGCCTCGTCTCGCGCGCTGGCGAGACGCCTGACGCAGACATCATCCACATAGAATGCCCACATTCCCCACAGCGCCCCGAAGTAGACACGTTCGGGAAGGGCGTAAGGGAAGAGCCGGGCGCCGTACAGCCCGAAGTCACATCGGACGATGTAGGCGTCGTCCCAGATCCCTTCGGCGTTCAAGCCGTGGCGATCTGCCCACTCACGACAGAACGCCCGAATATCGTGGCAAGCCGGATGCTGGTCCGGGTGAAAGGGAAACCTGATGGTATCCGTGAGGTTCATAGTACTCTCCTGATCACACTGGCCCGGAGTGCGGCCAGAAGCGCATGTACAGGCCGTGCCTGGGGCACGCCGGAGCGCCCCGCGTCGGACCCAGCAAGGCAGCCGCGCGCGAGGACAGTAACTTCCTGGAATGGCCGGCCAGCACGCGTGCCGTCGTCAGATGGGCAATACTGGCGCGGATCACCACGGCTCGGGCATAGTTGACCGACAATGCCCTCACTTCTCACTCCGCGTACTCGAAAGCGATGGCAACGGCCGCTGCCCGCTGCTGGACAACAGGACTCCTCCCACGACCACCAGCCATACGAACACGGGGCCGAAGCCGAGGTAGAAGGACCAGGGATTGCCCGTCGACCACCGTCCGTGGGAGATGAACATCGAGACTCCCGTCACCCCGACGGCATTTACGGCGGCCACAGCGGCGCCCCACTGCCCAACCGCTTTCGGCAGGATCGGATCGCTGCGATTGGCCACCGCCAGGGAGATCATGGCGCCGGCCAAGGGGAACAGGCCGAAGGCGTATACGAAAGTCGTGAGATTCCACAGGAGGGTTGCCATCGAGTCTGTCTCATCGGCGCCAAATGAGGGGTAGCCGCGACCCATGAGGGAAATGAGCCCAAGCGTCGTCGAGGAGATGCACTCCATGGCGAGCCAAGCGGCGGCGCAGCAGACCGCGAAGAGCCCGGAAAACGTGGGACGTCCCGCCCGCCGTGAGTACAGGGCTGCGAGCGCGACGAGAACTGCCGCGATCGACAGAGGGGCGATGTTCCACACGAACACCCAGACTTCACCGGTCCGGTGTGGAAAGACGTAGTCCAGATAGGCATCGTCGGGACGGTTGGTGTCCGGGAAGAGCAGACCGCCACCGTTGAGGAGACCTACGCCGGTCACCAGGGCCGGGATCAAGGCCACGATCCCGATACGGTGCAGATAACGGTGGTAGGGCTCCATCGGACAGTCCGTACCTTTCTGACGTGGGGTTGAACCCGGGACAGAGTGAACACGCTGGGTCAGGCTCAAGTGCCGCTGCCCGGCGGCCCTTTCCACTCGGGTGGCGGGGTGAATCTCTGGTGTTCAACGGCGGTCTGCGTGAAAGCCGGATCTTCGCACCCGCGCCGGTCCTGCCATCTGCGACCCCCTTCGATCAAGACTTCCGGTGCGGAGGCGCCCGAGGTGGCACTGACGTGCAGGCGCATCGTCAAACTTCGCTCCGCGCAAAGGAGTCTTCGAGCATCTCTCCAGGAGACGGGCTGTACGGCGCATGAGGGAAGACGAATCCGTTCCCGGATGCGTGAATATGGTGAATGCTTGCGGCTCTGTGAATACGCGCCGAAGCTTCCTACGCGTCCCATGGTGATCAGGACCCTGTTGACGACAGACTGGCAGTCACGAACCCAGGCGACGCGAAGGAGGGCAGGCGTGAAGAGGAGGCTGACGTGAGGCGTCGAATCCTGCTAGGGGGCGTCGTCGCGACTTGCGCTGCCGAGCCGTGGGATCGGCTGGCCTACGCGTTGAACAAGGGGCCCAGGATCGATACGACCTCGGCGGGCGCACTGATCGACCGAGCCGCTGAACTGCACGTGAAGGAACTCAACGTCAGCGCGCGTAGCTTGCAAGGCGCGGTCGAATCCCACTTTGACACGATCACGGCGGCTCTGCCGCGTGCTGGCGAGCACGAGCGGGTTCTGGCGATCGCCGCTGGCGAGACCGCCGCCCTCGCCGGATGGCTGGCGTGGGATGTGGGAGATCACGACAAGGCCCGCTCCTGCTACAAGGTCACCACCGCCTACGCGGCGGCTGCCGGGCATCCTCCACTCCGAACCCTGGCGCTGACCTACGCGAGCTACGGTGCTGCGACACCGAAGGAAGCGGTGAAGCTCCCGTCTCAGGCTGCCGCGGAGTCGCGAGGCCGCGGCAACGCCGCTGCCGCCGCGTGGGTCCACGGGCGGTATGCGGAAGAGGCAGCGCAGCTCGGAGACGAACCCGGCGCGCTACGCGCGCTGGAGCGAGCACGCTACGTCTACGACTTCGCGGATCACCAGGCTGAGCAGGCATGGGTGCGGTTCGTGACCCCTTACCGCATGGACTCACTTACGCTGTCCGTGTACGGGACGTTGCGACGGCAGGAACTGGCCGCCACGGCGGCCAGCGCGGTCAAGCGCCTCGGCAATGATCTCCCAGGCTCGGGCGTTGTCGTTCTGGGGGATCTGGCCTCGGCGCTGCTCCGCGGAGGCGATATCGACCAGGGCATCCACGTCGCGCACCAGTTCGCCGCCGCTTCGCAGGACCGGTCCACCACCATGGGGAAGCAGCGAGCCCGAACGATCGCCACGTTGCTGCCGGACAGCGAGCGTGAACTCGCGCATCACCTGGCGCACTTCGCCCTTTGAGTCTCGCCCGCGCTGCCGATCGGCAGCACGGTCACCGTCGCCTCGCGGTCGGCTTCGTCGGTCATTGTCGCGGTGGTCAGTATGTTCACAATGTGTTCGCCAGAGGGTCGCGAAGCCGAGGAGGGGAACGTTGTGTTCATGGACGACTGGTGGGGCGAGCCCGCCCGCCCCGGGGTCCCCGCACAGCCCGGAGTCATCGAGCGTGTGAGCGCCATCGAGTAGCGGCTACAGCGGGTGGAACACGAGCTGTACCCCAACTCCGGCCACTCGCTGCGCGACGCCGTCGACCTGGCGAACGACCGCCTCGCCCGTCTGTGCCCTGACGAACCGGACAACGACGCGGGCGAATCACCGCCGGTACCGTAAGGGCGTCCCCTTTCGGGCCCCATCCCGCAAACACCGCCGCCGAGCCGGTACGCACGGCTACGCTCGCCTGTCATGGCGATGAGCGGTGCGCAGGTCAAGATCGGCGCGGTTCAGGCGGCGTGGGACCAGGTGACCATTCTGCGCTCGCCAGATGACCAGAGCACGTGGCCCGCGCTGAGCGAGCGCATCGCGGCGGCCATGGCCCTCTACGGTGCGGGTGAACTCCGGCGGGGGACGGTCTTCCTCATCGCGGGTGCGCTGGACCAGATCGGCGCAGGCCATCCCGGGGGCGAGCAGATCGCCGAGCGGTTCACCACGACGCTGATGGACAAGGTCAGCCAGGGGGAGGGGGTCGTGGAGCCGTCCGACCTCCCGATGGTGCGCCAGGTCGTGAAGATCGCTTTGGAGGAGGGCGACCCGGTGGTGTGGCGAGATGCGGCCGGGTCGGCCCCCGACAGCGAGTCGCGCGCGAAGACGGTCGCGCTCGCGCAGATCGCCGACTTCGTGGACCAGGTCGACGGGCCGGGAGCGTGTGAGCGCGTCCTGCTGACCGGGCTCGGCGACGCCCTCGGCTGACCCGGTCACGGCGCCACAGCGCCGTACTGGCCCTTTGGACGAGAACGGCCTCCGCGTACACCCTGCTGGAACCGTTGGCGTCAGCGGGACGCGCCGACGCGAACCGCTGGCTCTCCGCACTGGTTTGGCGCGGATCGATCGTGGAGTCGACGAGATGTGGCCGATGCCCTTGCCATAGGCGCCTCCTTGCCCTTGATGTAGCCCTGGGCCATCATCCTGTCCACTCTGCGGGGAGAAGAAGAGATGCCGACTGGGGCCGATGGGCAGCGGGACGAGAAGCCAACTCCGGAAGCCCATCGGAGTGTCATGCGGGCTGCGTGGGTCGGAGCGGCTGGTGCCGTTGTCGCGGCGGTGATCTCTTCGGTCGTGACGTTGGCGGTCAGCGGCGATGGTGGTGACCGCGAGCCCACGAGTTCTACGCCGACCGGCCGGTCGGAGACCCGCCCGACATCGGCCACAGGGCCGACTGACAAGGCGCCGGGGCCTAGTACTGCAACGGCGTTTGAGGTGACGGGGCGGCAGTCTGCTCGTTGAGTTTGTCGTGGGTGGGGACGTTGATGTGGTGCGGTGGACGGCTGG
>NZ_JBSHAO010000025.1:0-132083 GCF_053611545.1 Streptomyces sp. NPDC054796
TGTTTTTTTCAATGTCGGCGGGGGGGGGGGGGGCGGCCCGCGCGCGGGCGCGGCCCGCCGGGGGGGCGCCGCGCCCCGCGGGCGGGGGCCGCCCGGGGCCCCCCCCCCCCCTCTCTCGTCGTCAAGACGACGCACGCTCCACCGGGACGCCGCGCGGGAAATGCTCACCTCCCGATGAAAGGACCGGCGCGGCTGCTGACACGCTGACAAGGAATTCCCCTGCCGGGAGGCCGTAGCGGGAAGTTGGGAAAGGGTCATTGCGCGGCCCGGTTACCCGTACGTAACGTGCAGTTCCGCCAGGCACTCACCGGGCGCTCGCCAGCAACAATACGCGCCGCAATTCCGCGCGTCGGCACCTCGCATTCCTGTCGTGAGCCGCGTGCGGCGGGGCGGCGGAATGCGCGGGGCCAAGGAAAACCGGCCGACTTCCCGAGGAGGAAAAGCGCGTGCGACGGCGTCTCAGCACCCGAGCCAGGGGCACCGGCACCCCGCCCCGGCACGTAGCCCTCATCCTGGGGCACCCGCGGCCCACTCCTCCCCCGGCCGCCGGTTCCCCGGCCCCGGGTCCCGTGGCCCGGCCCCCCATGGGCCACGGGGCCCCGTCCCACAGGGCTCCGTCGCACGGGGAGCGGAACACATGAGGTGGCCGGGGTCCACGGGACCGTCAGAGAGGCCGGGATCGCCGGGGTCGCCGGGGTCCGTGCGACGCGTCGGCGGTGCGGGACGCCGGGACGGTGCGAGGCGCCGGGCGCGCACGCTGCGCACCGCGGTCATCGCCGTCGCCGCGATGGGCGGGCTGCTCGCGGCCCTGCTGCTGCCGGGCTCGGGGTCGGCCGCGCCCGAGCGTGACGAGCAGGAGGCCCGCGTCGGCGCCGACTACCTGTGCCGCCTGCCCGGCGGCGGGCGGCAGCCGGTGACGGCCGAGCTCACCGGCACCTTCCCCCGCACCGGCGCGGTCGGCGTCCCCATCCGCCCCGGACCGCTGCGGGCCGGGGTGACCCTGCCCCCGGAGACGGCCGACGCGCTGTTCCCCTCCGGCACCCGCTCCGTCAGCGGTACGGCGACGCTGACGGCCGAGGTCTCCCAGAACGGCGAGACGGCGAAGGCCCGTTGGACGGGACTCGACGCGCCCGCCACCCGCGTGACCGGGGGCGCGGGCGTCGTCCTCGGTCACTCGGGGAACGTGCCGCCGGTGACCGTGGCCCACCCCGGCGATGTCACCTTCACGGCGGGCGACCTCACGCTCCGGTTGCTGCCCGTGCGCGAGGCGACGGCTGAGGGGGACGCCAGCACTCCCCTCCCCGCGCAGGAGGAACTGAACGTGTCCTGCTCCCCGCGCGACGGTGACGGGTCCCCTCTCGCGACGGTGAGCGCCACGGGCCGGCCGGGCGACGGCCCTGCCCCGCCCGCGTCCGGCGACACCACGGGCACCGACAGCGGGGGTGCCTCCTCCCCCGGCGCGACGGACAGCGGCCGGGGCGGCGCTGAGGACGACGGGAACAAAGGGAACGACGGCATCATGGTCGGCCCCGGCGAGAGCACCCGCGCGGCCTCCACCGTGCGCTGCCCCGAGGAACCCACCGACGCCGAACTGGACCCGGACCGGCTGCCCGAGCCCCCCGCCGGAGCCACCGAGCAGAAGGGGCTGGCCACTCCGGGCTGTGTCGTCGCCGCCGGCTACGCGAGCGTGCACAAGCTCGACGGGTCCATGATGATCAACGATCCGGAGAAGAAGCCGGGTCCGATGCAGCTCCGGATCATCGAGCGGATGGTCACCGCGCCCGGCGGCTACGTCGAGCAGAACTCCGTGGGCGAACTCCACCTGCCCGACGCCGAGTCCACCTTCCTCACCTTCGGTTTCCAGCCGACGACGGCGAAGGTCGAGTTCCAGACCGAGCCGGTCACGGTCACGACGGTCTCCCAGGACGGCCGCAACACGACGACCATCGGCTACTACCAGCGGCTGCGCCTGTACGACGTCACCCTCAACGGCACCCCACTGGACGTCGGACCGCGCTGCCGCAGCGGGCGCGCCGACACCGTGCTGGAGGGCGAGTACGACATCCTCGGCGGCGGTCTGCTGGAGGGCGAGATCACCATTCCGCCGTTCGAAGGGTGCGGCAGCGGCGGCGAGGACCTGGACCCGCTGCTCAACGCGAGCATCGCGGGCACCAAGAACCGGATCCGCATCCAGCAGGGAGCCGTCTGCTACACCTCGCCCGACTGCGCGGCGACGGTACCCGACCTGCCCAAGCTCTGAGAGCCGTCCATCACCCACCGGGAGGTGTCATGGGAATCGAAGTCGCCGTCGAGGGCCTGACCAAGTCCTTCGGCAGGCAGAACATCTGGCAGGACGTGACGCTCACCCTGCCGCCCGGCGAGGTCAGCGTGATGCTGGGGCCCTCGGGCACGGGGAAGACCGTCTTCCTGAAGTCCCTCATCGGCCTGCTGCGGCCGGAGCGCGGCCGGGTCCTCATCGACGGTGTCGACATGGCGGGCAGTTCCGAGCGCGAGGTGTACGAGACGCGGAAGCTGTTCGGGCTGATGTTCCAGGACGGCGCGCTGTTCGGCTCGATGAACCTCTACGACAACATCGCCTTCCCGCTGCGCGAGCACACCCGCAAGAAGGAGTCGGAGATCCGCCGCATCGTGATGGAGCGGATCGAGATGGTGGGGCTCCTCGGCTCCGAGGAGAAGCTGCCGGGGGAGATATCCGGCGGCATGCGCAAGCGGGCCGGGCTCGCCCGCGCGCTCGTCCTCGATCCGCAGATCATCCTGTGCGACGAGCCGGATTCGGGCCTCGACCCGGTGCGCACCTCGTTCATCTCGCAGTTGCTGATCGACCTGAACGCGCAGATCGACGCGACGATGCTCATCGTCACCCACAACCTCGACATCGCCCGCACCGTGCCCGACAACATGGGGATGCTCTTCCGGCGCGAGCTGGTCACCTTCGGGCCCCGCGAGGTGCTGCTCACCAGCGACGAGCCCGCCGTCGAGCAGTTCCTGAGCGGTCGCAGGGAGGGTCCCATCGGCATGGCGGAGGAGAAGGACCAGGCCACCGCCGACCGGGAACGGCTCTCCGGCGCGCTCGACCGCGACGACGGACCGCGCACCGTGGAACCCCAGTTGGAGCCGAGTCCCGGCATGCCGGTGCGCCGCGCGGTCTCGCGGCGCGAGGAGCGTGTCCTGAGCATGCTCGACACGCTGCCCGCCGCAGCGCGGCGGGCCGTCGAGGCCACCCTCGGCGCCCGTGGCCCCAGGAGCGCCCGAGGCGGGCGCGGCGGTCGGACGACCCTCGCGGGCAGCGGCCCCTTCGAAGCGCGCACGGAGGTGCGGCCGTGAGCGCGCCCACGGGTGCGCCCGGGCGGCGCGCGCCGCTGCCGGGGCTCGGCGCGCTGCGGGAGACGGGGAGGCTGTTCGCGCTCGCCGTCACCGTCGTCAGGATGACGTTCCGGCGGCCCTTCCAAGTGCGCGAGTTCGTCGAGCAGTTCTGGTTCATCGCGAGCGTCACGATCCTGCCCGCGATGCTGGTGACGATCCCCTTCGGTGCCGTCATCGCGCTCCAAGTGGGCTCGCTCATCGAGCAGTTCGGCGCGCAGTCCTTCACCGGGGGCGCCAGCGTGCTGGTCATCATCCAGCAGGCGAGCCCGCTGATCGTGTCGCTGCTGATCTCCGGGATCGCCGGTTCGGCCATCTGCGCCGACCTCGGCTCGCGCACGATCCGCGAGGAGCTGGACGCCATGGAGGTCATGGGTGTCTCCCCCGTCCAGCGCCTCGTGGTGCCGAGGGTGCTGGCGGTGATGCTGGTGGGGGTGCTGCTCAACGGTCTCGTCTCGGTCATCGGCACCATGGGCGGCTACTTCTTCAACGTCGTGATGCAGAACGGCACCCCGGGCGCCTACCTCTCCAGCTTCTCCGCGCTGGCGCAGCTGCCGGACCTGTGGATCGGGGAGTTCAAGGCGCTGGTCTTCGGGTTCATCGCCGGGGTCGTCGCCGCGTACCGCGGCCTCAACCCGAAGGGCGGCCCGAAGGGGGTGGGCGACGCGGTCAACCAGTCCGTCGTCTTCACCTTCCTGCTCCTCTTCTTCGTCAACATGATCTTCACCGCGATCTATCTCCAGACCGTGCCGCCGAAGGGGCTGTGACCCATGACCCTGCTCGGCCCGAGCGGCACCGAAGCACAGCGTCCCGGCGGACGGGCACACCGTCGCACCGGCGACACCGGAGACGGCGCGGACGGCGGCCACCGGCCGGGAGAGCGGGGCCCGCGCGGCTCCGCCGTCACCCGCGCCGTCCGCCGTCCCCTGACCTGGCTGGACCGCCCCGGCGACGAACTCCTCTTCTATCTGCGCGCCCTGCTGTGGGTGCCGCGCGCGCTGCGCCGCTACCCCAAGGAGGTGCAGCGGCTGCTGGCCGAGGTGTCCTTCGGCAGCGGCGGGCTGAGCGTCATCGGCGGCACCGTCGGCGTGATGATCGGCATCACCGTCTTCACCGGCACCGTCGTCGGACTCCAGGGCTACGCGGCGCTCAACCAGATCGGCACCGACGCCTTCACCGGGTTCATCTCCGCGTATTTCAACACCCGCGAGATCGCCCCGCTCGTCGCCGGACTCTCCCTGTCCACCACCGTCGGCGCCGGGTTCACCGCGCAACTGGGCGCGATGCGCGTCAACGAGGAGGTGGACGCGCTGGAGAGCATGGGTGTGCGCAGCATGCCGTACCTCGTGAGCACCCGGGTCGTCGCGGGGGTGGCGGCCATCGTCCCGCTGTACGGGATCGGGCTGCTCGGCTCGTACGTGGCCTCGCGCGCGGTCACCGTCCTCTTCAACGACCAGTCCACCGGCACCTACGACCACTACTTCCAGCTCTTCCTCTCCCCCACGGACGTGGTGCTCTCCTTCCTGAAGGTGCTGCTCTTCAGCGTGCTGGTGATCCTCGCGCACTGCTACTACGGCTACCGCGCCTCGGGCGGCCCCGCGGGGGTCGGCGTCGCCGTCGGCCGGTCCGTGCGCACCGCGATCGTGCTGATCTCCGTCACGGACTTCTTCCTCAGCCTGGCGCTGTGGGGCGCCACCACGACCGTGAAGGTGGCCGGATGAGAGCCCTCGGACATCACGTGAGACCACCCAGGTACCGCCGCACCGACCGCTCCCGCACGCGCACGCGCCGCCTCGCCGGGGTCGCCTATCTGCTGGTGCCCGCGCTGCTGGTGTGGCTCTCCCTCGCCGTCTACGACAAGGACTTCACCGAGACGGCCACCGTGACGGTCGAGACGGACGACGTCGGCAACGAGATGCATCCGCACGCCGATGTGAAGCTGCGGGGTGTCGTCGTCGGGGAGGTGCGCTCCATCGACACCGACGGCGACGGCGCCCGCCTCACCCTCGCCATGCAGCCGGACAAGATGGCACGGATACCGGCGAACGTCGAAGCGCGGATGCTGCCCACCACGCTCTTCGGGATGCGCTACGTGGCACTCGTACCGCCGGAACGGCCCTCGGAACACACCCTCGCCTCCGGCGGTGTCGTCCCGCAGGACCGCAGCCGCAACGCCGTCGAGCTGGAGCAGGCGTTCGACCACCTCCAGCCGCTGCTGACCGCCGTACAGCCCGAGAAGCTGTCCGCGACACTCACCGCGGTGGCGACGGCACTCGACGGGCGCGGCAAGAAGCTCGGGGACACCATGGTCACGCTCGACGCGTATCTGAAGAAGCTCAACCCCGAACTGCCCGCCCTGAACCGGGACATCAAGGAGCTGGCGAAGGCGAGCGAGCTGTACGCGGACGCCGCGCCCGAGCTGACGGACGCGCTGCGCGACGCCACCGTCACCAGTGCCACCCTCGCCGAGCAGCGCGCCACCCTCGGCTCCCTCTACGCTTCCGTCACCAGCGCCTCGCGCG
Organism: Streptomyces sp. NPDC054796; assembly: GCF_053611545.1. Classification (NCBI taxonomy): domain Bacteria; kingdom Bacillati; phylum Actinomycetota; class Actinomycetes; order Kitasatosporales; family Streptomycetaceae; genus Streptomyces; species Streptomyces sp. NPDC054796. Next base: position 5,904 of record NZ_JBSHAO010000025.1, read on the forward strand.
ATACGACCACCTTCCTGCGGCAGGAGCGGGCCAACCTCATCCGGCTCACAGCGGCGAGCCGCTCCACGCTGGAGACCCTGGCCGAGCACTCCGCTTCCTTCCCCTGCACCCTGCGCACCCTGGAGCGCTTCGTGCCCGCGATGGACCGCGCGCTCGGCAAGGGCACCGACGAGCCGGGGCTGCACGTGGATGTGCGGAACGTGCCGTCGCGCGGCGCCTACGAGCCGGGCCGGGACACCCCCGTCTACGGGACCGGGGACGGGGGCTCGGGGTCCGGCTGCTATCCGGTGCCGTACGCGGGGCGCGGTGGCACGAGTGGTGGCGGAGGCAATGGGGGTGGCGGGGGTGGCGGGTCAGCGCGTACGGCCTTGGCGGGTGTGCTCTCCACCGTCCAGGACGGCCTGGGGGTGCCCAACTCGCCGCAGGAGAACGCCCTGGTGAACGAGGTGCTGGCCGCGGCCGGTGGCGAGGGTGACACCGGGTCCACCAGAGACACCGGCGACACCGGGACCGAGCGGGTGGGGGCCGGGGCGCTGCCCGACTGGTCCAGCCTGCTGGCCGGGCCCGTGCTGCGCGGCACGGAGGTGAGGCTCAAGTGAACCGCGGCAGCCTCACCGGGCCCCTGGTCAAGTCGGCCCTGTTCATCCTGGTCACGGTACTGGCCACCGCCGTGCTGGCCGTCAGCATCGCCAACGAGGGTGTGGGCGAGACCGAGCGCTACAGCGCCCGCTTCACCGACACCACCGGGCTCATCGAGGGCGACAGTGTGCGTGTCGCGGGGGTGAAGGTGGGCGAGGTCGAGTCCATCGAGGTGGTGGACAAGCGCTTCGCGCGGGTGGAGTTCTCCCTGCGCAAGGGCCGCACCCTGCCCGCGTCCACGACGGCCACCGTCAAGTACCTCAACATGGTGGGCCAGCGCTACATCTCGCTCCAGCGCGGGGCCGGCCCCGTGGGCGAGGTGCTGCGCCCCGGCGACACCATCCCGCTGCGGAACACCACCCCGGCGCTGGACCTCACCCAGCTCTTCAACGGGTTCCAGCCGCTGTTCCAGGGGCTGTCGCCGCACGAGACCAACAAACTCGCCGGGGAGATCGTTCAGGTGCTCCAGGGCGAGGGCGGCACCGTCGAGAGCCTGGTCGCCTCGATCGGCTCGCTGACCACCACGCTCGCCAAGAAGGACAAGGCCATCGGCGCGATCATCGACAACCTCAACACCGTGCTGGACACGGTCAACACCCGCGAGAAGAAGTTCACCACCCTCATCGGCACCCTGCGAAAGCTCGTCAGCGGCTTCTCCCGCGACCGCGAGGCCGTCGGCGAGTCGGTCGGCGCCATGTCAGAGCTGACGACGACCACGGCGGACCTCTTCCACGACGGGCGCCGCCCGCTCAAGGAGAGCGTCGAAGGACTCGGGCAGGTCTCCGGCACCCTGGCCGCGAGCACACCCGAGGTGGAGCGCTTCCTGGAGAAGACACCCACGAAGATGGACGCGCTCACCCGGATGAGTTCCTACGGTTCGTGGCTGAACCTCTACCTCTGTGAGGCACGTGTCTCCGGGGTGTCCACCTCCGACGGCAGCGGCCCGCCCACGGGACTGCCCGTCACGGAAGGGCGGTGCGAGCGGTGAGGGGGCTCCGGAGGAAGCCGCGGGAGAAGACCTTGAGCAGAGGGAAGTCGCGGCTGCGGCGGCCCTGGTTCAAGCCCGTGCGGGAGCGCAACCCGCTCGCCGTCGCGCTGGCCGGGCTGCTCCTGATGTCCCTGGCAGGGCTCGGCGCCTACCGTGCCGACTCGCTGCCCCTCGTGGGCGTGGGCACCACCTACACGGCCGAGTTCACCGAGTCGGCCGGGCTGAACGAGGGCGACGAGGTGCGTGTCGCCGGGGTCAAGGTCGGCGCGGTGGACTCGGTGGCCCTCGACGGTGCCAGGGTGCGGGTGGCCTTCACGGTGGAGGACGCGTGGGTCGGGGACCGCAGCACCGTGAGCATCGCGCTCAAGACGCTGCTGGGCGCCAAGTACCTCGCCGTCGACCCGCACGGCGCCGCAGCGCAGGACCCGGACCGCACGATCCCTGCCGGGCGCACCACCTCGCCGTTCGACGTCGTGGACGCCTTCGAAGGCCTCGGTGAGACGGCGGGCGAGCTGGACTCGGCCAAGCTGGCGGAGAGCTTCGAGGCCATCTCGGACACCTTCGAGAACACACCGGGCGATGTGCGCAAGGCGGCGAAGGGCCTCACCGACCTCTCCCGCACCGTCTCCAGCAGGGACGCCGAGCTGAGCGAGCTGCTCAAGGGCACCCACCGGATCGGCAGGACCCTCAACAGCCAGAGCGGCAACTTCGAGGCTCTGCTGGAGGACGGCAACCTGCTGCTCGCCGAGGTGCGCAAGCGGCGCGGCGCCATCCACCGGCTCCTGACCGGCGCCCGCGACCTCGGCACCGAACTCAAGGGTGTCGTCGCCGACAACGAGGCCCAGTTGCGTCCGGCGCTGCGGGCCCTGAACCGGGTCACCGGCGTCCTCGCCGAGAACCGCGACCAGCTCGACAAGACCCTCGCGGCGGCCGGCCCGTACTACCGCCTCATGGGCAACACCCTCGGCAACGGCCGCTGGATGGACGCCTACGTGTGCGGGCTCGTGCCCGACAACTACCTGCCCGAGGACACACCGCCCGACGAGGGGTGCATGCCGCCGAAGGCCGGTTCCGGAGGAGGACGCTGATGGCGAAGCGGACATCGACGACGGCCTCCGGGCAGCGGGCACACCCGCCACGGCCGCGACGGCCGCGGCGCGTGCGGCGGCTGCGGCTGGCCGCGCTCGGCGTGGCACTCGCGCTGCTCGGGGTGACGGCGGCGGGCGCCGCCGGGCTGCCCGTCGCCGAGGACGTCGGCGCCGGGCTGGGCCTCGGCGGCGACGGCAAGCGGATCACCGCGTACTTCGACCGGGCCGTCAGCGTGCACGAGGGCTCCGACGTGCGGGTGCTGGGCGTCAGGACGGGGAGCGTGGAGTCCGTACGGCCGCGCGGCAGACGTGTCGAGGTCACCCTGCACCTCGACGAGGGTGTGAAGGTCCCGGCGAACGCGCGGGCGGTTGTCGTCGCGCCGAGCGTCGTCTCGGGGCGCTATGTGCAGCTCGCGCCCGCCTGGACCAAGGGCGCCCAGATCCAGGACGGCGCGGTCCTCCCCGCCGAGCGCAACGCCACCCCGCTGGAAGTGGACGAGCTGGTGGACAGCCTCACCGGTCTCAGCGAAGCGCTCGGGCCCGGGGGCGCCAACAAGGACGGGGCGCTCTCGGACCTGATCGGCACCGGAGCCCGCAACCTGGACGGGAACGGCAAGGCGCTCGGCGACACCGTCGAACAGCTCGGCTCCGCCTCCAAGGCCCTCGCGGGCAGCAAGGGCGACCTGACGGGGACGATCGAGGAGCTTCAGAAGTTCACCGCGCTGCTGAAGAAGAACGACGGCAAGGTCAGGAAGTCGGAGCGGCAGCTCTCCCAGGTCGCCACCTTCCTCGCCGACGACAAGGAGAACCTGGCCGCCGCGCTGAAGCAGTTGGGCGGGGCGCTCGGCAAGGTCAAGGACTTCATCAGGGACAACAGGGGCGAGCTGAAGACCGGCGTCGGGCGCCTGGCGAAGGTCACCGACGCGCTCGTCGAGCAGCGCGCCTCCCTGGCCGAGGCCCTGGACACCGCGCCCCTGGCAGCGGACAACACGACCCGCGCCTACAACCCGCGCACCGGCACCATCGACGGGCGCGCCGACATCAACGAGCTGAGCATGCTGCCCCTGCCCGCCTCGGGGACCCCGCACAGCGCACGCGGCGGCAAGGCCGGTAAGGGGGCGGAGCGGTGAGACGTGTCATCACGGCCGTTACCGGGCTGGCCTCGGCGCTCTGTGTGCTGACCGGTCTCACCATGGTCGCCGGGGGCTCCCTCTCCCCCACCTTCGACGGTGTCGAGGACGTGCCGCTGCCCGGAGGGGCCCGACTGGGCGACCGGCCCTACGAGATCACCGCCGAGTTCCGGGACGTGCTCAGCCTCTTCCCGCAGTCAGCGGTCAAGGTCAACGACGTGTCCGTGGGCGAGGTGACCGGCATCGAGCTGGCCGACAACGGCTGGCAGGCCGAGGTCACGATGCGCGTCAACGGTGACGTCCGCCTCCCCGCGAACGTCTACGCCAACCTGGAACAGTCCAGTCTGCTCGGCGAGAAGTATGTGCAGCTCGTCGCGCCGGGCGGCACGGGGACGGCGGGTGACGCGGGCGGGCACGAGGGCGTCGGCACCGCGGACACCGCAGACACCGGGGACACCGGGGACGCCGGGGACGCCGGGGACGCCGGGGAGAAGGCCGCCTCGGCCACCGCGTCCGAGGCGCCCCGGGGGCGGCTGCGCGACGGTTCCGTCATCCCCCGCTCCCGCACCAACCGCTACCCCGAGGTCGAGGAGGTCTTCGGCGCCCTGTCCATGCTGCTCAACGGCGGCGGGGTGGCCCAGCTCCGCGACATCACCCGCGAGCTGAACACCGCGCTCTCCGGCAACGAGACCGAGGTCCGCTCCATGCTGCGCCGCGTCAACAAGCTCACCACCAGCCTCGACGACAACAAGGAGAGCATCACCGACGCCATCGACGGCGTGGACAAGCTCTCCTCCCGCCTCGCCGCACGCGATCGGAAGATCGGCGCCGTGCTGGACGACCTCGAACCGGGTCTCGACGTGCTCAAGGACCAGCGCGCCTCCCTCGTGACGATGCTGCGCTCGCTGGACGCCCTCTCCGAGGTCGCCGTCGGCACCGTCGAGCGGACCAAGGAGGACCTCGTCGCCGATCTGAAGGCGCTCGCGCCCACCCTTCGCAAGCTCGGCGAGGCGGGCAGCGCGCTGCCCAACTCCCTTGAGGTACTGGCCACTTACCCGTTCACCGACGAGGTACTGAGCGGGGTCAAGGGCGACTACCTCAACGTCTACCTCCGCACCACCGCGCGGCCTGGCACCGAGGTCATCCCGCCGCTGAGCGACGGTGCCACCAACAGCCGCAGTGATAGCGGCGGCGACAGCGCGCTGCCGCTGCCCCCTGCCGACGGGGGGAACGGCTGATGCTCACCCTCGGCGTCCACGTCAAGAACCTCGTCTTCCTCGTCCTCGGCGTCCTCGTGCTCGGCTATCTCGGGGTAACCTACGCCGATCTCGGACGCTACGTCGGCGTCCGCGACTACTACCGCGTGCGCGTCGAACTGGGCCGCACCGGGGGCCTGTTCACCAACGCCAACGTCACCTACCGGGGCGTGGACGTCGGGCGCGTCGGTCCGCTGGAACTCACGTCGCACGGTGTCGAGGCCGAGCTGCACATCGACAACTCGGCGCCGCCCGTGCCCGCCGATCTGACGGCGCGGGTCGCCAGCCTCTCGGCCGTCGGAGAGCAGTACATCGACCTGCTGCCCAGGACCGACGAGGGGCCCTACCTCGAAGACGGCTCGGTCGTCCCCCGGCAGGCCACGACGACGCCCGAACCGGTCACGGAGATGCTGACCAGCGTCGACGACCTGGCCTCCTCCGTACCGCTGGACTCCCTGCGCACGACCGTCGACGAGCTGGGGCTCGCCTTCAACGGGCAGGGCGAGAACCTCCAGAAGCTGCTGGACACCAGCAGCGAGTTCATCGAGGCGGCCGACGAGGCCGCACCCGAGACGACGGAGCTGCTGGTGGACGCGGAGACGGTGCTGCGCACACAGAACGAGGAGGGCGAGGCGCTGCGGTCCTTCGCGAGCGGGACGAGGGAACTGGCTCGGCAGCTCGCCGACTCGGACGCCGACGTGGAGCGCGTCATCTCCGACGCGCCGGGCGCGGCCGACCAGGTGCGCGGGGTGCTGAACGACCTGGACCCCGACGTCAGTGTGCTGCTGGCGAACCTGACCACCACGTCGGAGCTGCTGCACACCCGGCAGCGCGGCATGGACGAGCTGCTGGTGCGGGTGCCGGAGGTCGCGGCGGCCGGGGCGAGCGTGGTCTCCGAGGGCAAGCTGCGGATGGGCCTCGCCGCCACCTTCTTCGAGCCGCTGCCCTGCACTTCGGGGTACGGCGGCACCACCTACCGCAACGGCCTGGACACCTCGCCCGCTCCGCCCGCCAACACAGGGGCGCGGTGCGCCTCGTCGCCGGGCAGCGGCAAGAACGTGCGCGGCTCGGCCAACGCGCCGGGCGGCGGCGCCCTGCCCGCGCCCGCCGTGCCGGGGTCGCCACGGGCACGCGGCGGTGCCCCGGACGACGGGCGCGGCGCCGTGGGGTCACCGGGGCTGCCGGGCGGCGAACGGTCGGGCATGAGCGGGCTGCTGGGGCTGGGAGGCGGACGGTGAGAGGGAGAGTGCGAGGGCGAGGGAGTGCACGCGTGAGCGGGACGGAGAAGGCACCACGGGACCGGGAGCGAGTGCGGGGGCGAGGCCGGTCCGCCGTCCTCCTCGGCGGCGTGGGTGCCGTGGCGGCACTGGCGCTGACGGGGTGGTCCGGCTGGTCGTACGCACGCGCTGCGGCCGAGGAGGACCTGGCCTACGGGAAGGCCCGCGACACCGTGCTGGAGCAGGGCAGCGCACACGTCGCCCGGCTCAACAGCATCGACGGCACCCAGGTGCGCGAGGGCCTGCGCGAGTGGCGCGCCGCTGCCACGGGCCCGCTCCTGGACGAGCTGAAACGCACCGGCGAGCGGAGCGGCAAGGTGCTCCAGCAGGACGGCACCTCCACCCGCGCCACGGTCACCGAGGCGGCGGTCACCGCGCTGGACACCCGCGCGGGGACGGCGACGCTGATCGCCGCGCTGCGGGTCGAGGCCACCCCGCGAGAGGGCGAAGCGACGACCGACCGTAAGCGCTTCGAGGCCGGTCTCGCCCGCACGTCGGACGGCTGGAAGATCGACGCGCTCACCGCGCTTCCCGTGGGTGCGCCGTGACGCGGCTCGGGGCCCGGGAGCGGGCGGTGGTGGTGGAGGAGGAGATCGCGGCGCCCGGTTCCGTGGACGACACGGCGGACGGCCGTTCCGGGCGCGGGCCCGGCCGGTGGGCGCGAGGACGGGGGAGGACCGTCGTCGTCGCGCTGTGTGCCGTCGCGCTGCTGACGAGCGGCGTACTGCTCGTCCGCACCGCGCAGTTGGCGGGCGACCCGGCCGTCGAGAACCGGGCGCTCACCGACACCGACGCGACGGCCCGGGTCGGCGAAGAGGTCGCCACGGCGCTCACCCGCGCCTTCTCGTACACGCCCAAGAACACCCGCGCGACGGCCGACGCGGCGCGCGAGGTGTTCGACGGCAGGGCCGAGAAGCAGTACGAGGCGCTGTTCGCCAAGGTCGAGCGGAAGGTGGCCGAGCAGAAGCTGACGCTCACCACCACCGTCGTACGCACCGGAGTCGTCCGGCTCACGGAGCGCGAAGCACGCCTCCTCGTCTTCCTCGACCAGGTCACCGAGCGCGAGGGCGACAAGCCGGGCAAGGCCGCGGCACAGCTCGCGGTCACCGCCGAACCGCGCGGTGAGCACTGGAGGATCACCGACCTGAAGTCCCGCTGACCACCGGGCGGCCCAGCCGAGGCCCGACAAGTTCCGTGAGGTGAAGGAGACACATCGCGATGGCACAGCTCCCGCGCGCGGCGTTCCGCGCGCTCCCCCGCACCGCCTCGCGGGCCGCGGCGCCGCTCAGGAGGAACCCGCTGCTGACGGCGGCGTCCGCGCTGGCCGCGAGCGCCGCCGCGCTCGCACTGTGGTCCGGCACGTCCTGGTACGCGGCGGCGCACGACGGTACGGCGGACTTCGCGCACGAGCGCGACCTCGTACGCGCCGCCGGCGAGCAGGGGGCGCAGAACCTCAACACGCTGGACCACCGCGACCTGCGGCGCGGGCTGGACACCTGGGAGGAGTCCACGACGGGCGCGCTGCGCGAGCAGTTGCGCGAGGGCAGGTCCGCGTTCGAGAAGCAGGTGCGCGAGGCGAAGACCGTGACGACGGCGACGGTGCTGTCCGGCGCGGTCACCGAGCTGGACGAACGCGCGGGCAAGGCGGGCGTGATGGTCGCCCTCCGCGTCACGGTGAACGCCCCCAAGGCGGAGCCCGTCGACAAGGAGAACCGCCTGCTGGCCGAGCTGACGCGCACGGCGCACGGCTGGAAGCTCAGCGGCCTGGGCCAGGCGCCCTTCGGCGACAGCGCGGCCCAGGACGACGGGAGCGACGACGGCGGCAGCGGGGACGGCGACGAGGACGGCGATGGCAGCCCCGCCGACGGCGAGTGACGAGCGAGAGGAGCGGTCCGCATGTCCACCACGCGCCATCTCATCAACCGCAGAAGGCGGCTGGAGAGCCTTACGAGCGCCGCATCGCCCGTACGGGAGCAGCCGCCCCGCGACACCGACGTCGCACGACGGCCGAAACCCGGCCCGAGGCCGCGGCCCAGGACCGTCCCACAGGCCCCCCAGGTCCCGCAGCGGCCCGATCCCGCCCGCGAGGCGCGGGACGCCACGGGGCGACGGCGCCGGAGCGTCCCGCTGCCCGCCGTGCTGGGCGTGGTCACCGTGCTGCTGGGCGGCTTCGGCGTATGGGCGGGCGACGAGGCGCGCGCACTGCGCGAGGACGCCTCCGTACGCAACACCGCGCTCACCGACACCGCACGCACCAGCAAGCTCAAGGGCGAGATCAGCAGGTCCGTCGGCGCGCTCTTCTCCTACGACCACACCGACGCCGCCCGTACGGAGAAGGCCGCGCGGACGCTGCTGACGGGCAAGGCGGTCGAACAGCACCGGAAGATGCTCGCCGGGGTCAGGGAGAAGGGCCCCGGGCAGAAGTCCGTGCTGACAACGACGGTCACCGACAGCGGCGTCGAGCTGCTCGAAGGCGACCGGGCCCGCGTCCTCGTCTACGCCGACCAGCGGCACACCCGCACGTCGGGCAAGGGCGGCAAGGACGAAGCCGCCGGACCGACGTACGCACCGGCCATGTTCGCCGTCGACACGGTGTTCAGGGACGGCGTCTGGAAGATCACCCGTATCGACACGTTCGGCCGAGGAAGGTCATGAGGGGCATGAGCACGATGAGAGTCATGAAGGGCACGCGGGACATCAAGGCGGTGAAGGCGCTGGCGCTGGTCACCCTGGCGGGCACGGGCCTCGCCCTGGCCGGCTGCGGTTCGGGCGAGAAGGACGGCCCCGAGGTCGCCTGGGCCGGACGGGTCTGTTCGCACGTCGGCGACGGTGCGCAGAACCTCAAGCTCCCGGCGAGCCAGGGCAAGAAGCCCGAAGAGGTGAAGGAGGGGGCGCTCCAGTTCCTCGACGCGCTGTCCGGCGAGCTGTTACGGCTGGGCAAAGGCATCAAGAAGGAGGGCAAGCCGCCGGTCAGCGGGGGCGAGGCCACCTACCACCGCGTCCTGAAGACCCTCGGCAACACGCGCGGCGCGGTCACGGACGCGTCGGAGACACTGCGCCGGGCGAAGGTCGAGGACACCGCCTCCCTCCAGAAGGCGCTCGCCAAGGCCGGGAAGGCGATGGCGGACTTCAACGCCTACGAGGGCCCCGCCAAGGACTTCAAGTCCAACCCGGAGCTGAGCCCCGCCTTCGAGAAGGCCGGCTCCTGCAAGAAGATCGAGGGCGTCGGCGCGGACGCGGCGGCGGCCCGGGACCACTGAGCCGTCGCGCACCGAGGCACACGATGGCCCCCACCGCCGCTCGGGCGGTGGGGGCCATCGTGCGGAGTACCGCGCGCTGTTCCTCGGGGGCGGCGTACGGACGGCGTCCGTACGGTGCTGCCAGGGGTGCGGCTACTTGGCGGCGGCCTCGGGGGCCAGGGCCAGGCTGATGGTGTTGCCCGGTCCCGCGGTGAAGAGGCTCACGATGCCGTTCAGGACACCGCAGTCCTTCAGCTCGGGCAGCTCGTACTCGCCCTTGAGCGTGCCGCCCTTGAACGGGTCGAACCGGCCCTCGGACGCGAGGTTCACTTCGGTCGGCGAGCTGGTCTTGCACTCCTCACCGCCACCGATCGGGAACCCGAACACGGCCACCTCGGGAAGCGCGACGTACATCTTCGAGCTGGACTTGAGGTTGCCGTCGTTCGACAGCGTGCCGGTGGTGCGGCCCTCCTGAGCGAACTCGACCTTCGCGGTGGTCGGGAGGAACCCGAGCACCTTGAACTTGCCCGAGGTCGGGTTCAGGTTCAGGTCCGCCTCGAACTTGCCGGAGGCGAGGTCGAACTCCGTGTCGATGTCGCCGTTGAGCGCGACATCGCCGTTGGCGGCCTTGATCGTGGACTTGCCGCTCAGGCCGAAGCCCAGCTCGATGGGGCCGCCGGTGGAGCCGGAGCTGCCGGTGGAACCCGTCGTCCCTGTGGTTCCGGAGGTTCCCGTCGTGCCGGTGGTACCGGTGGTCCCGGAGTCACCGCCGGTGGTGCCGGTCGTGCCGGAGTCACCGCCCGTGGTTCCGGAATCCCCTCCAGACGTGCCGGAATCGCCGCCAGTGTCACCACCCGTCGTACCGGTGGTGCCGGTCGTGCCGGTGGTACCGCCCGTGTCACCACCGGTGTCGCCGCCCGTGTCACCACCGGTGGTTCCGGTCGTTCCGGTCGTGCCCGTGGTGCCGGTCGTTCCGGTCGTGCCCGTGGTTCCCGTCGTGCCGCCGCCGTCGGTGATCTCCACCTCGGCCAGCTTGTTGTCCTGTCCCGCGTCCTGCGTGCAGGCGGACTCGAAGGTGCCGAGCCCGGTCTCGTTGCCCGCGGCGTCGCGCGGGGTGAGGGTCAGCAGGATGTCGCCGACGGTGATGGTGGCGGTGCCCGCCTTGGTGAAGGTCAGCGAGGGCGTCTTGCCGTTGGCCTTGATGTCGAAGCCGCCCTCGGCCGGGATCTCGGTCTTCTCCAGGGTGTTGGGCACGGTGACCGGGAGCGTCGCCTCCGGCGCCGCCACGGTGGCCTTCGCCGCCGCGCTGCCCTCGAGGGTCTTGGCACCGACCAGGTTCAGGCCCTGCGTGGTCGTGGCGTTGACCGTCGACACGGTGTTGATGTCGAAGGCCGGAACCGGCTGGCCCACGGGGACGGTCGTCGGGATGTCCGCGCTGATCTGCACCTTCAACGGCTGGCTGCCGATGAGGGGGAAGGGACAGGTGTAGTTGAGGTCCAGCGTGACGGGGTCGGCCGAGGCCGAGCCCATCGTGCCGAGGCCGATCATGCCGCCTGCCGCGACGGCCGTCGCGACCAGTGCGGCCCGCACCTTCCCCGATATTGCTCTGGCTTTCATTGATGCACCTCTCGTGTTGCCGAAAAACTGACACGAGCTACGCGCTCGGTGGAATGCATCACCCCCGCCGTGCGAAGTGCTTACGCTCCCGAAACGCTTGGACTACGCTTCTCCCGTACGAAACAGGCAGGTTCCGAAGAGAAGATGAAAGCGTTTCGGTGCCGTAAACTACTGGCCGGTACCCTCACGGTCAAGGGAAGTAATTCCCATGCCAGTCGAGTCCTTCCAAGCCCGTATTCCGCGCCGATTTTTTGTGACGCCTCGCGCATCGTGAGCGGCGTTTTCATCACCGGACGCGCAGCCCGGAGGGGCACCCCGCATCCCGCGATCACACTGCGGAAACGATGAAGATCGCGCGAGAAACACTCACCTTGTGATGAGAAAAAGCGACCCCTTCTCCACTCCCCCGCAGAACCCCGGGATATCCGCAGTTCACACCTTGACCCCCGTATTACGCGTGAGTAGTTTGCGGCTCCCAAGCGCGACGTGCATCACATTGGCATTGTGGTCGTCGCCTCGATTTCACCAGTGACGAGTTTCTCCAGTGACGAGAGGGAACGCATGCGGGCCAGAAGGAAATCAGGGAAGGTCATGGCCGCTGTGGCCGTCACCAGTTTCGCCGCGGGGGGTGCGCTGATCGTCGCGGGACCCGACACCGCCTCGGCCGAGCCGGTCTCCCTGAAGCTCGACTACACCTGTCCGATGCCCCTGATCGGTGAGCAGAAGTTCACCATGGAGATCAGCGCGGACATCCCGTCGTCAGTGGCGGTCGGCGAGCCGACGGAGGAGTTCGACATCACCACCGTGACCACGGTGCCGCCCACCGCCACCCAGGGCCTCAACCTGGTCGGCGCCAAGACCCTGGAGGGCAAGGCCGAGGCCAAGGCCCATGTGCAGGCGCCGGGTGTGGATCTGCCCGTCACCGTCCCGAACACCGTGGAGAAGGCCGACGTTCCGGCCGAGGGCTCCTTCACGGTGAACGCGAAGGGCAAGGCACCGTCGCTGACGTTCGACAAGGACGGCACGGCCACCATCACCGTCGGCGACATCCTGCTGACCCTGACGCCGAAGGACAAGGACGGCAAGGAGACGAGCCTGGGCACCTTCGACTCCGCCTGCAAGCAGAACGAGGGGCAGGACAACGTCCTGGCGAAGGTGACCATCGGCAAGGGCGGCGGTGACGACGGCGGCGCCACGAGCGCGGGCACCACCGGGGGCGACACCGGAGGCGACACGGGCACCACCGGCACGACGGGTGGTGACACCGGCGGAGACACGGGTGGTGACACCGGCGGAGACACCGGCTCCTCCGGCGGCGACACGGGTGGCGACACCGCGGGCGACACCGGCGGCACCACCGGATCGGCGGGCGGGGACACCGGCAGCACCGGAAGCACGGGAAGCACCGGCGGTGACGCCGGCGGGTCCTCCACCGGCTCCACCGGCTCCACCGGCTCCGCGGGCGGCAGCTCGTCGGACAGCGGCGACGGGCTCGCCCTGACCGGTGCGACGGGCACCGGCTGGATGCTGGTGATCGCGGGACTGGCCATCGGTACGGGCCTCTTCCTGTTCCGCCTGCTCCCGCGCATCCCCGCACGCGGCGCGAGCACGGGAGCCAACTGACGCTCCCGGCACGTGCCGTTGGGGCCCGCGCGGCGAAACCCGGCCGCCGCACGGGCCCCGTTCCACTTTCCCGCCGTCGACGGGACATCGAGTGAGCCGTCAACGGACCGTCGACGGGCCATGCCGGGACCATGCGCGACCGATCAGGACGGGGTGGGGCGGATGGAGTCCGGTGCGTCGAGGGGCCACGGCGGCCCGCCGTTACCCGCCGTCGCGCTGTCCCGCTCCTCGTGGGTGCTGGTGGCCTCGGCTGCGGTGGTGCTGGCGTGCGCCGCGGCACTGCATCTGCTCATGGCCTTCCTGCATCTGGCGCCGCCGAACACCGCGTCCCGGCAGTACGGGCGGGAGATCGCCGCGTACGTGGAGCCGGAGTTCGAGCAGAACTGGAAGCTCTTCGCACCCGACCCGCTCCAGGCCAACATCCACGTCCACGCACGGCTCGAACTGCTCACTCCTGACGGCGGCACGCGGCGCACCGGCTGGACCGATCTGACGGCCGGGGACCGCGAGGCCATCAGGGGCAACCCGGCGCCGAGCCATACGCGGCAGAACGAACTGCGCCGCGCCTGGGACTTCTTCCACGGTTCCCACGACGCCCGCAACCGCTCGACGGGCACGCGCGGCGCGCTCTCCGAGATGTATCTCAAGCGGATCGTGCTGGCACGGCTCGACGACCGCCATCCCCTCGGCACCGTCCACCGTGTGCAGATCAAGGCCGTGACCACACCCGTCGCACCACCGTCGTGGAGCGCCGGGACCCGTGGGGCGGTCGAGCGGGGTCAGAGGGTGCTGCCCTGGTGGCCCGCGGCACCCGGCGATGTGACGGCGGACGGTTCGACGGAGGCCGCGCGGCCCACGAAGTCCACGGAGGCGAGGCACTGATGCCCACGAGCACCCACCGCCCCTCTGCCGCCCTGGCGCGCGCGGCCGGCACGGCGTTCGGCCCGTACCAGACGGCCGTCGTCCGTATCGGCTTCGCGTTCACCTGGCTGGCGTTCCTGCTGCGCGAGTGGCCGCACCGGCAGGAGCTGTACGGCCCCGACGGGCCGTGGAGCTGGGGTCTCGCGCGTCGGCTCATCGACGACAACCACGCCTTCACGGCCCTGATGTGGTCCGACGGTCAGCCGTGGTTCGAGGCCGTGTACGCGCTGGCCGTCGCCGCCTCCGCGCTGCTGCTCGTGGGGTGGCACACGCGGGCCATGTCGGTGCTGTTCATGCTCGGTGTGCTGTCGCTCCAGAACCGCAGTGTCTTCATGGGCGACGGCGGGGACAACATCGTCCATCTGATCGCGATGTATCTGGTCCTCACCCGCTGCGGACGGGTCTGGTCCCTGGACGCGCGTCGCGCACACCGCACACACCGCGCACGTCTCGCACCCCGTGGAGCGGGCCGCGTCACGGGGCCCGTGCTGTGGGCGGTGTGCGGCCTCGGCCTGGCCGGGGGCACGCTGACCGGCGAACTCGGGCCCGTATGGCTGGCGTTCCTGTGGGGGCTGTGGCTCACCCACGCGGTGTGGTGGGCGGTGGCCGGTCGCGCGCACGGTTCGCCCGCGCACGCCGTACTGGACGCGCTGGCCAACCTCACACACAACGCGGCGCTGCTGGTGATCATGGGCCAGGTCTGCCTCGTCTACGCCACCGCGGGCTGGTACAAGATCCAGGGTGGGCGCTGGCAGGACGGGACCGCGCTGCACTACCCGCTGCACCTGGACTACTTCTCCCCCTGGCCCGCGCTCTCCGGGCTCCTCGGCGGCAGCGGCATGATGGTGCTCCTGCTGACGTACGGGACGGTCGCGGTCCAGGTCGCCTTCCCCTTCACCCTCTTCAACCGGCGCGTCAAGAACGTGCTGCTCGCCGCGATGATGGCCGAGCACGCCGCCATCGCCGTCGTCCTCGGGCTGCCGTTCTTCTCGCTCGCGATGATCGCGGCGGACGCGGTGTTCCTGCCCTCGTCGCTGCTGCGCCGGTTCGACGGGCGTGCGGCGCGGCGGACCCGTCGGCGCGCCGAGGCAGCGGCACCCGGTCCCGTGCTCGCGGACACACCCGCGGACACCACCCCGCAGGCCCCGGACACCCCGTCACGCGCTGCCACCCCCGCTCCCCCTTCCCAGTCCCTCACCGGAGGTTGACCCGTGCGGTACCGGCACTCTCCTACCTCGCCCGCTCGCGCACACCCCCTCGCGGGCGGCAGCGGCAGCAGCACCGGCAGCCGCGGTGGCGTCACGCTCCCGCTGCTGGTGCTCCTCAGCACGCTGGCGGTCCTCGCGGCGCTCCTCGTGTGGACGCCCACCGCCTCCGCCTCGCACGCCCAGGACCCGGCACAGTCGCAGACAGCGGCCGGGTCCGCCGCCGACGACGCCTTCTACACCCCGCCAGACCCCCTCCCCCAGGGCGAGCCAGGCGACGTCATCAGGTCGCGCCCGGCCAAGGCAGGCCCGCCGGGCGCGGTCGCGCTGGCGGACGCGTGGCAGGTGATGTACCTGTCCACCGACGCACAGGGCGCGCCCACCGCCGTCACCGGCACCGTCCTGGTCCCCAAGGCCGCGGATCCGGCGCAAGCTCCCGTCGTCGGCTTCGCGCCCGGCACCCACGGTCCCGCGTTCCGCTGCGCACCCTCCCGCATGATCGACGGAGGTGCCTTCTACGAGCAGCCGGCGCTCAACGACCTGCTCAGGAGCGGCTACGCGGTCGCCGTCACCGACTACGAGGGCTACCGGCCCGAGCCGCGGACGACGTACGTCGTCGGCAGGTCCATGGGCCCGGCCCTCGTCGACGCGGTCCGCGCGGCGCAGCGGCTTCCCGAGGCACGGCTGTCCGCGGACGCCAAGGTGCTGTTCCGCGGCTACTCGCAGGGCGGCGGCGCCGCGATGTGGGCGGCGCAGACGCAGCCCGCGTACGCGCCGGAACTGGACCTGGTCGGCGTCGCCGCCGGAGGGGTGCCCGCCGATCTGACGCAGGTCGCGCTGCCGCTGGACGGCAAGAGCGGCTTCGGTGTCCTCGCCTATGCGCTGATCGGCCTCGACCACGCCTACCCCGAGCTGAAGCTCGACTCCTACTTCAACGAGGCGGGCCGCGCGGCCTTCGCCGCGATGGAGGAGTCGGCGTGCACGGTGGAGCTGCTGGTGGACTACGCGGGCAAGCAGACCAGTGACTATCTGGAGCGCTCCCCGTTCCTGGACCCGCCGTGGCTCCAGCGGGTCGCGGAGAACAAGCTCGGCGAGTCGTCACAGGGCATCCATGTGCCCGTCTTCCAGTACCACGCGGCGCAGGACGAACTCGTCGCGTACTCCCAGGCGGACCGCCTCCACCAGCGCCTGTGCGAGCGGGGTGTGCCGCTCACCTGGAAGCCGTACGAGATGGGGCACCTCTCGCTGGTGTACCGGGGCAACGCGGACGTGCTCGCCTTCCTGAAGGACCGGGTCGCGGGCAAGCCCGCCGCGCCCACCTGCTGAACCGGGGCGGGGCGAGGCGGGCACCTCGTGGCTCAGACCCGGCGCATCACGTGCAGCAGATACTCCTTGCGGTCGAGGGGGTTGTGGTCCGTGCGGGGCCTGGACGGGATCTCGCCCCGCACGGGCCTGTAGTGGTCGAAGGCAGCCTCCAGGACGCCCTCTCCGCTGGTCAGCGTCGGCAGCCGCCGCTCCAGCGCGTGCACCCGCGCGGCGGGGATGTCGCCCTCCAGCACGCACGTGGTCCCGCTCGTGTGCGAGGTGCGGGGCACCGCTTCCAGCCGGGTCAGCACGGGGAGCACGGCGCCGAACGCGTCGGCCGGGATGTCCAGGCGGAAGCGGTGCACCGGCTCGTGGACCCGCGTGCCCGCCTCCGTCAGCGCGCTCATCAGGACCAGCGGGGTGAGGTTCCTGAAGTCGCCCGCCGTGCTGGACATGCTCTTGTCGAAGACCGCGTGCGCGTGGCTCTGCCGTGCCGCGTAGCCGGAGTGCGTCATGGTGACGACGCAGTCGGTGACCCGCCACCCGTGCAGCCCCTGGGACAGCGTCCGCGCCACGGTCTCCTCGACGGCCTTGAGGAACGCGTACGGCATGGAGCCCGGTTCGACGTCCAGCCGGAAGTCCACCCCGCTGCCGACAGGGGCCGGGTCGACGCGGAGGCCGACGGTGGCGAGGAACGGGTTGGGGTCCTTCTTGAGGAATTCGACGGCCGCGCCCGTGCCCACCGGCCGCTCCAGGCAGATCGTCGTCGTCTCGCGGAAGCCGGCCTCGATCCCGTATTCCTCGGCCAGCGTCGCCTGGATGACCTCCTTCTGCACCTCTCCGTAGAGCGATACGGAGATCTCCTGGCGGATGTCGTCCTGCCGCAGGTTGATCAGCGGGTCCTGCTCGGCCAGTTGGGTGAGTGCCGTGTGCAGGGCGCCCCTGTCCGCTGCGCGACGGGGCACCGTGACGGTCTCCAGCGTGGGCGGCGCGAAGTGGTGTCCGTCGGCGAAGCGGTCTCCGTTCACGGGCCCGGCGGCCCCGGGCCCGTCCTCCGCCACCGTGCGCGGCGGGCCGATCGCGTCGCCGACCCGCACCTCCGCGAGGCCCCACACCTTGCCGATCCGTCCTGCGGGCAGTGCGGCGGCACGCGTTTCCGTCCCCCGGTCGAAGACGCTGAGCGCCGTCACCTTGCCCTCGCAGCCGCCGTGGCCGAAGCGCACGCGGTCCCGTGTGCGCAGGGTGCCGGAGAACAGGCGGACGTAGGCGGCCTTCTCCCCCGAGGGGCCGCGCTCGACCTTGAACACGGTTCCGGAGACGGGCGCTCCGGTGTCCGCGGCCCGTGCGGGCAGCAGTCGCGTGATGCCCCCGGCCAGCCCGCCGCCGTCGCCGCCGACGCCGGCGCCCGTGATCGCCGAGCCGAAGAAGACCGGGTGCGCCAGCGCTCGCGCGCTCTGTCCGGCGAGCCGGTCGCGGAGCACGCCGTAGGAGAGCGACGTCTCGTCCTCGACGTAGGCGGCGAGCAGCGCGTCGTCGTGCTCGGCGAGCAGTTCGGCCGCCGCTGAGCGGAACGCGGCGTCGCGTGGGCCGTAGGGCAGCCACGCGGCGCCGGGGGTGCCCAGCCCGTGCACCGTGCCCATGGCGAGGACACCGGGGGTGAGCTTCGTCGCGAGGTCGCGCAGGAGCGGCCCGTACCGCGCGCCGCGCCGGTCGGTCTTGTTCACGAAGACCAGGGTGGGGATGCGCAGCCGCCGGAGGGCCCGCATCAGCACGCGGGTCTGCGACTGCACGCCCTCGACGGCCGAGACGACGAGCACGGCGCCGTCGAGCACGTGCAGCACGCGCTCCACCTCGGCGATGAAGTCCGGGTGGCCCGGGGTGTCGATGAGGTTGACGGTCACATCGCCGAGGGCGAAGGAGGCCACGGCGGACTTGATGGTGATGCCGCGCCGCCGCTCCAGCGCGAGGGAGTCGGTCAGCGTGCTTCCGGCGTCCACGCTGCCGATCTCGTCGATGACTCCGGCGGTGTGGAGAAGCCGCTCGGTCAGGCTCGTCTTACCGGCGTCGACATGCGCCAGGATTCCCAAGTTCAGCGTACGCACTGCCTGCCATGTCCTTCGAACGAGTGACGTTTCGATTCCTGGTGGACATGAAGGGTGTGCGCATTCTTCGCTCCTCCTGGCGGGATGGGTGGGACGGCCGGTGCGCGAGGCAGTTCAGCGGAAGCGGCGGGGCGGCGGCAACCGGTTTTCGGCGCCGCCGCCCCTTCCTCTCCCCCCGGCACGGACGTTTCCCCCGGCACGGAGGTTTCGCACGGGCCCGCTCGCTGAGAGCCCGCGAACCGCTCAGGGCCCCTCGAAGGCGAGGACCGCGTTCTGGCCGCCGAAGCCGAAGGAGTTGGACAGCGCGGTGGGCGCCCATGTGCCGCGCTCCTTGCCCGTGACCACGTCCAGGTCGATGCCCTCGTCCAGCGTGTCCAGGTTGGCGGTCGGCGGGATGGTGCCGTAGTGGACGCTGAGCACCGTCGTCGCCGCCTCGATGGCCCCGGCCGCGCCCAGCGAGTGGCCGATCACGCTCTTGGTGGCGGTGACCGGCGGCGGTGTGCCGAACAGCCGGTGCAGGGCGTGTGCCTCGGCACGGTCGTTGAGGCGCGTCGAGGTGGCGTGCGCGTTGATGTGCCCCACGTCCTGCGGCTCCCAGCCGGAGTCGGCCAGCGCCGCGCGGGTGGCCCCCACGATGCCCTCGCCGTCCGGGCGGGGCGCGACGACGTGGTAGGCGTCGCAGGAAGCGCCGAACCCGGTGAGGCGGGCGTAGACCCGCGCCGAGCGGGCGCGGGCGTGCTCGGCGCGTTCCAGCACGAGGATGCCCGCGCCCTCCCCCAGCACGAAGCCGTCCCGTTCCGCGTCGAAGGGGCGCGAGGCGCGCTCCGGTTCGTCGCCGCGCTGGGACAGGGCCCGCATCTGCGCGAAGCAGGCCGCCGTCATGGCCGCGCGCGCCGACTCGCTGCCGCCCGCGATCACGACGTCGCAGGCGCCGCTCTCGATCAGGCTGCGGGCCGTGCCCAGGGCCATGGCGCCGGAGGAGCACGCCGTGCTGATGGCCATGCTGGGCCCGGCGGCCCCCAGGTCCGTACTCACCTCGCTCGCCGCGAAGTTGGGGACGCTGCGGGGCAGGGCGAGCGGGGAGACCCGGTCAGGGCGTTCCTCGTTGAGGCGCCCGAACTCCTCGGGGTACGTGGCGAGGCTGTTGCTCCCGACGCCGAGCAGCACTGCCACACGGTCCGGGTCCCAGTCCGCCTCCCGCCCCTCGGACTCCGCCTGCCACGGCTCGCCCAGCCCGGCGTCGGCGACCGCCTCGCGCGCGGCGATCAGGGCCATCGCGCTGAAGCGGTCGACGCGCCTGCTCAGCCGTCGGCCGAGCCGCGCGTCGATGTCCACGTCGGGCAGCCGGCAGGAGAACTCGACGGGCAGCCCGGCGAGTTCGGGGTCGGCGGTGGCGGTGGAGCGCCCGGCCCGCACCCCCTCCCAGGTTTCCCCGACGCCGATGCCGGCGGGCGTCAGCAGGCCGAGGCCGGTCACGGCGACGTCATGGCCGCTCACCGGTCGTCGCCTCCCTTCGGGGCGCGGCGGCCGGGCGGCACAGGCCGCGCGGCGCGGGGAACCCTGCCCGCGCCTCCGGCGGCCCTGACCGCTGATCCGTGGCGGCGGGCTGCCCGCACGCGGGCGGAACGGCTGCGCCGGAGTCCGTCGTGCAGCCGCGTGGTGAAGGCGTGGACGAGTTCGGCGGACGTCGGCCCGTAGAGCCCGCACCGCCCCGCCTCGGGCTCTGCCTCCTCCTCCGGGCCCGTATACGCCGGGGGCTGGACGGGGGCGGGGACGGGAGCGGCGGAGGGCGACGAGTCGGCGGATGTGGGAGTGCGGGGTGTGGGGGTGCGGGAGGTCATGGCGTGCTCCTTGAGGGGGTGGTGAGGGGTGGTCAGCGAAGGTGGCCGCCGCGCCGGACCGGCGCGTACCGGCCGGGCCCGTACGGCCCGTACGGGTCGTGCGCGTAACCGGCGTACCGTGCGCGCGGTGTCCTGCCCGTCCCGACGAGGGGGCCGCCGCAGACCGCCGTGACGGGGCCGGGTGCGCCGGGGCCGGAGCGGCCACCGGGACCGCCGCGCGAGGCGTGTCCCCTGGCCCCGCGCCTCCCGGCCTCGGGGGGCCGCACGCACAGCAGGGCGTGCTCGGGGGAGGGTGCGGGGGCCAGATGCGCGTCGCGGGTGCGCGCCGCCGCGCGGGCCGCGTCGCGCAGCGGGAGTTCGCCTTCGTCGGGCCCGAACGGCTCCTCCTCGGGCGCGGGGCCGCCCGCCGCAGCGACGACGGCGAGGCCCAGCCGGGCGCACTGGAGCGCGTAGCCCGCGGGGGACGGGTGGAAGCCGTCCCGGCCCAGCATCTCGTCCGGGCGCTCGCGGAAGACGGTGTCGCTGAGCGAGACCACACGGGCCCCGCTCCGTACCGCGTGCAGGGCCTGGAACTCGCCCATCCTGCGCGAACGCCAGCTCAGCAGCCTGCGCACCGGGCCGGGGAAGAGGGGGCAGCTGCCCGTGTCGGGCGCGGTGGCGACCACGACGGACGCCCCCTGGATGACGAGCTGTTCCACGTAGCGGCCCAGCCGCCGCGCCGCCCAGCGCACCGGGCGGGGCAGCAGTGTGTCGTTCCCGCCGATGATGATCACGACGAACTGGGGGCTGTGCTTACGGGCCCTGGCGACGCAGCGGGACATCCCGTGCGTGCTGGCGCCGACGGCCCCGCACACCTTGAGCTGTACGGGGTGGTCGAGGGCGCGCGCGAGGGACCCGGCCAGCAGGGCGCCGGGCGTCTGCTCGCGCTTCTCGACGCCCAGACCGAGCGCACCGGAGTCGCCGACGACGGCGAGCCGGGTGGTGCGGTCCTGCGGCCGGGGGCCGGGACCCGGGGCGCCGTAGAGGCCGCTGGCGTCGAGGGCGGCACGCGGGTCGATGTGCAGCAGGGGCCGCAGGACGGTGCGCGCGTAGGCGCGGCCGAGCGACCTGGTGACGGTCCTGGCGAGGGACGCGGTCGTGGGTTTGCGGTGCTTGGCGCGGCGGGCGCCGCAAAGGAAGGAACCCATGATGCTGAACTCCTGGGGGGTGAGGGGACAGACAGACCGGGTCAGGGCAGGCGGACGACCTGCGCGGCGACGGTGACGCCCGCGCCGAATCCGACGAGCAGGGCCAGTTCACCGGCGAGGTCAGGGCGTTCACGCAGCAGCCGTGCCGTGGCCATGGGGACGGAGGCGGCGGAGGTGTTGCCCGTCGAGACCACGTCGCGGGCGACGACGGTGTCCTCCTGGATACCGAGCGCCGTGCACAGCCCGGTGGTGATGCGGTCGTTGGCCTGGTGCGGGACGAAGGCGCGCAGGTCTTCCATGGACACCCCGGCCCTGTCGACGGCGGTCCGTGCCGCGCCTGGCACATGGGCCATGACCCAGCGGTACAGCTCGGGCCCACGCATCCGCAGATACCCGTGCCGCGCCCCCTCGGCGGGCTCGGCCGACTCGCCGGGCCCGATGGGCACCGGCGCGTGCGCTGTGCGGGACGCGGAGGGCCGGGGCGCGGCCGATGCGGAGGCGGCTGAGGTGGGCGCGGCCGATGCGGGTGTCGGCGTCGCCGCCGCCATCGTCGTCGTCGCGCCCGCGAGCGCGGCTCGGTCCCGCTCCGGAGGCGTGCCCGAGCGGCTGAGCAGATCGCGCCGTTCGCCGTCGGTCCGCCAGGAGACGGCGCCGATGGCTGGCTCGTCGGCCGGGGTCACCAGCGCCGCGCCGGCGCCGTCCGCGAAGATCACGCTGGTGGTCCTGTCGTACGGGTCGACGATGTCCGTCATCCGCTCGGCGCCGACGATCAGAACGCGCCGGTACCCGTGCGCGGTCACCATGCCGCGGGCCACCTCGAGGCAGACGCAGAAGCCCGCGCAGGCGGCGGAGACGTCCAGTGCCGTCCGGGGCCGTGCGCCCAACTCCTCGGCGATCTTCCTGGCCAGCGGGGAGCCGCCCGCCAGGTTGCTCATCGAGGCGGCGAGGACGCAGTCGACGTCCTGGGGCGCGAACCCGCCGCGCCGCAGGGCCTCTTCGGCGGCCCGCGCGCCCATGTAGGGCAGCGACTCGTGCTCCTCCGCCAGCCGGCGCGAGGTGATCCCGGTGCGCTGGCGGACCCAGTCGTCGGTGGTGCTGAGCCCGCGCTCCTGGATCAGCTCCTCGTTGGAGACGGCCCGCCGTGGCCGGTACTCGCCGAGGGACAGCACCTGCGCGTGCGCGTGGGCGGGCGCGCGGGGCGCCGCGGTGTGGGTGGGTGCGGGTTGGGACATGGCGCGTTCCTCTCGCTGTACGTCTCGTGGTGGCGTCTCGTGGTGCGTCGCGCAGTGGTGCGTTCGCTGTTCGCCGGACGTGCGGCGCTAACCGCCCTGGCGCGGGTGCGGCGCGCGCCGCGCGATCTCCTCCCGCTCCGCCCAGAGTTCGTCGAACCGCCGCGCCTTGGCGTCGAGTCCTGCGGCGTGTGCCGCGATGCGCTGCTGGGCGTGCGTGCCCTCCGCGTCGAGCCCCGTCATGTCGAGCACGCCCAGCGAGCGCAGCAGCGGCGTGACGACCTCGTCGTGGTGGACGCGCAGGTTGTAGATGCCCGCGCGGGCGATCTCCGCGGCCATGCGGGGGAAGCCCGGCGCGTTGCTGCCCGGCATGGCGAAGTTCTCCAGGGTGTCCGCGAAGGCGGCCAGTGCCTGGGCCGGGGCGAGTTCCAGCGCGTCCCGGAAGACCTCGCGGTAGAAGACCATGTGCAGGTTCTCGTCGAGCGCGATACGGCTCAGCAGGCGCACGCAGTCCTCGTCCTCGCTGACCTTCCCGGTGTTGCGGTGGGCGACCCGCGTGGCCAGCTCCTGCACCGTCACATAGGCGATGGCGTGCAGCCCGGAGGGGGTTCCGGGGTCCCACTCGGCGCTCATGTGCTGCATGCGCGTGCGTTCCAGGGCGACGGGGTCCACCGCGCGCGTCGTGTGGAGAAAGCCGCGGATCGCCGTCGCGTGCCGGTCCTCCTCCGCCGTCCAGCGGTGCAGCCACTCCCCCCAGGCGCCTTCACGGCCGATGTTGGCCCCTGCCCGGTGGTGATAGATGGGGAGGTTGTCCTCGGTGAGGAGGTTGACGATCAGTGCCGTACGGACGGCGGGCGCCAGGCGGCTCTGCTTGGGCTCCCAGGGCCGTCCGCCCAGGGGCCCGTCGAAGTTCTCCCCCTCGCTCCACGGAACGTACTCGTGGGGAAACCATTCACGTGCCGTCTCCAGATGGCGCTCCAACTGCCGCACCACCGCGGGTTCCAATTCGGCGAGCAGATGCTCAGCCGAACGATTGCCCTTTTCCGTTGCCTGGCTCTTCTCCGTCATGAACGCCACGCTAAATGCCGCCCAGGAAAAGGGAAAGGGCCGCTTACTCCTATCGGCTGACACCACAACAAATTTCCGGAGCGATAAAGCACCCCGCCCCCACGGGAGTTCCACCGGCTACACGCCACGCGCTCCGCATCACGTCACAGCGTGGTCCACCTACCTGCACCGGTGCCCATCATCATATTTTTCCGCGCGGAATCCGCACCAGCAGCGGGAATTCGGAGGCAGAGCAGCACAACGTACGGAACCAGTCGGTCCACAGGCTCCGCAGAACACCGCAACCGCCTTTCACGAAATTCAACGCACACCATCCCCGTAAATTGGGATGAGCGACCGAGAACGGGAAATGCGCGCACCAAAACCGGCGCCTTCATCAGTCCAGGGGCAGCGACTTGAAGGCGCGGGCCTGCTCCGTGATGGCGCGTTCGGTGGGGAGCCGTTCCATCGACGAGGCGCCGAAGAAGCCCACGACGCCCGAGGTGTGCTCCAGGACGTAGCGGGCGTCCTCGGGCTCGGCGATCGGGCCACCGTGGCACAGGACGAGGATGTCCGGGGAGACCCGCTTCGCCGCGTCGTGCATCTCCTGTACGGCGCGGGCCGCCTGATCGAGCGTCATGGAGGTGGCCGCGCCGATGGAGCCCTTGGTGGTGAGCCCGACGTGGGGCACCAGGACGTCGGCACCCGCCCCGGCCAGCTCGGCGGCCTGGTCGGGGTCGAAGGCGTACGGCGCGGTGAGGAGGTCGCGTTCGTGTGCCTGCCGGATCATGTCGATCTCCAGACCGAAGCCCATACCGGTCTCCTCCAGGTTGGCCCGGAAGACGCCGTCGTAGAGCCCGACCGTGGGGAAGTTCTGCACCCCGGTGAAGCCCATGGCCTTGAGCTGGTCGAGGAAGTGCCCCATGACGCGGAAGGGGTCGGAGCCGCACACGCCCGCGAGCACCGGTGTGTCCCGTACGACGGGCAGCACCTCACCGGCCATGTCCACGACGATGGCGTTGGCGTCCCCGTAGGGCAGGAGCCCGGCGAGCGAGCCGCGGCCCGCCATGCGGTAGCGGCCCGAGTTGTAGATGATGAGCAGGTCGGCGCCGCCCGCCTCGGCGCACTTGGCGGACAGGCCCGTGCCCGCTCCCGCGCCGATCACCGGCCGTCCGGCGTCCGCCTGGGCACGCAGGCGTGCGAGGGCCTCGGTACGGTCCATCTCTCGTCTCTCCGTTCGCTCGGTGGCGGTGGCAGTGGTGGTGGCCGTGCTGGCGGCCGTGCCGGTGGGCATGACCACCCGTCAGACGGCGGGGGTGCCCGCCGGAACGTGGTCGCGTCGCACGATCAGCTCGTGCAGGTGGTCGGCAGCGGCCGTCGCGAAGACGGTGTCGTTGAGGTGTGCGTCCACGACGTGCAGGCGGACAGCGGTGTCCTCCACCGCCGCGCGCAGTGCGTCGAGACACGCGCCGTCCGCCGTCCGGTCCTCGAACGGTCCGTCCGGCGCGTCCACCGCCGACACCCCGCGCAGCGGCCAGAAGACGGAGACGGGCCCCTTCGCCGCGGCGAGCTTCGTGCCCAGTGCCGTGCCGAGGGCCGCCATCTCCTCGGCGCTGGTCCGCATGAGGGTGACGGTGGGGTTGTGGACGAGCAGGCGCCGCGCGGCGAAACGCTCGGGGACGGTGGCCTCGGGGCCGAAGTTGACCATGTCCAGGGCGCCCGGCGCGACGACCTGCGGGAGCGCAGCGGCGCCCGCCGCCGTGAGCCGGTCGGGGCCCGCGCTGAGCACACCGCCGACGAGGTCGTCGGCCAGCTCGGTCGTCGTCAGATCCAGCACACCGTCCAGCTGGCCGTCGGCGGCGAGCCTCTCCAGGGCCCGGCCGCCCACGCCCGTGGCGTGGAAGACCAGCACCTCGTAGCCCAGTTCCTCCAGGCGCGCCCGTGCCGCGTCCACCGCGGGCGTGGTGACACCGAACATCGTCGCGCCGATGACCTTGCGCCCCCGCGGCCCGGGCTCCGCCACGGCGCGTGCCCGGTGCGCGGCCATACCGGCCGCGGCGGCTGCCGCGTTGCCGAGTACGAGCCGCGAGACGGAGTTGATCCCGGCGATGTCCACCACGCTGTGCATCAGCGTGACATCGCCGCTGCCCACGTACGGGCCCACGTCCCCGCCCGCCATGGTGCTCACCAGCAGCTTGGGCACCCCGATGGGGAGCGCGCGCATCGCGCGGGCCGCGATGAACGAGCCGCCGCTGCCGCCGACCGCCAGCAGTGCGTGCAGGCGGCCCGCCTCGTACAGGTCCCGCACGACGTGCTCGGCGCCCTCCGCCATGGCCGTCACCGCCGTGTTGCGGTCGCCCGTCGCGCGCAGTCGCTCCAGGCCGTGGCCGGCGGCGCGTGCGACGGCCTCGCCCGACACGTCGGCGGCCGGTGCGCCCGGCGGGACACGTCGCACCCCGGCGTCGACGAGTACCACCTCGCAGCCCAGCTCCCGTAACCGCGCGCTCAGCCAGGCGTACTCCGCGCCCTTGGTGTCCAGGGTCCCGACCAGTACCACCGTCGCCATCCCGGCGCTCCTTCGCTCGACGATGATCCGATCCTGGGTGGTGCGACGGTGGCAGGTAAAGACCGGGGGACGGACGCGGACGGGCGGGGCGCGCGGGAACGGCCCCTCAACGGCCTCTCAGCGGCCCCTCAGAGTGTGGTGGGGCCCCGGCGCTGGAGCGCGTCGTGGGGTGTCACCTGGTACGGGCGCAGGGTGTGGGCACCGGGGCGCGGACGGTTCAGGTCGCGGTGCGGGTGGCCCGTGCCGGAGCGGGCGCGCGCGGGGTGCGCGATCCTTCTGACGGCGCGCAGGGCGACTCTGCGCAGGGCTGCGGTGGTCGGCGTGCGGCGGGTACGGGTGCGCATGGTGCCTCCCTCTGCTCTGTCCTCTCGGCCCTCTGCTCGGTGAGCCGCGTGTGCCGCGGCTGGCCCTTGGGACTCGGTGGCGCTTCTACCCGACGTGTAAGGCGTCAACCGCCCTTGATGTCCTGACGGCCCGGCACACCACCTCTCCGCGCCCCGTCCTCGCAGCTCAGCGCATCGGCCGCCGGGCGAACCGCCCAGGTCCGTGTGATAGCTTGCCGACGCCAGTCGAACCCCTGATGGGGTCAGGGAATCCGGTGCGAACCCGGAACTGACGCGCAGCGGTGAGGGACAGGGCGGGCGAGCAGAGGCCACTGGAGGAGTCCGGGAAGGCGCTCGGCCCGTGGGAGTCCCGAGTCCGAAGACCTGCTGGCGGTCCGCCCCGGCACCGGGGCGGAAGGACGCCGGGCCTCGCGACTGGGCCTCTGACGGATGGGAACTGTGGTGGCGACCTCACGCCGTACCCGCATC
This sequence comes from Streptomyces sp. NPDC054796, assembly GCF_053611545.1. Classification (NCBI taxonomy): domain Bacteria; kingdom Bacillati; phylum Actinomycetota; class Actinomycetes; order Kitasatosporales; family Streptomycetaceae; genus Streptomyces; species Streptomyces sp. NPDC054796. Next base: position 32,976 of record NZ_JBSHAO010000025.1, read on the forward strand.
GCGGCCGTACTCCTCACCTCGCTGATGGCGCTGACGGCGGCCTGCGGCACAAAGGGCTCCGGCTCGGGCTCCGGGGGCGGGGGTGAGGGCTCCGGGAAGTCCACGGCGTCCGGGGGCTATCCGCGCACGCTGGAGAACTGCGGCGAGAAGGTCACCGTCGACTCCCCGCCCAGGCGGGCCGTCTCGCTGAACCAGGGCACGACGGAGATCCTGCTCTCCCTCGGCCTCGCCGACCGCATGGCGGGCACCGCCACCTGGACCGACCCCGTCGCCAAGGGCCTGGGCGAGGAGAACGCCAAGGTCGAACGTCTCGCGGACAACGCGCCCTCCTTCGAACGCGTGCTGGACGAGGAGCCGGACTTCGTGGCGGCGTCCTTCGAGTCGGCGCTCGGCAAGGGCGGGGTGGCCCCGCGCGGGGACTTCGAGAAGCTGGGCGTGCCGACGTACCTCTCTCCCACCGACTGCGCCAAGGACAACGGCGGGAGCGGCGACGGCGAGCGCGCGGAGCCGCTGCGCATGGACGACGTCTACGGCGAGGTCAGGGACCTGGCCGAGGTGTTCGGCGTGGAGAAGCGCGGCGAGAAGCTCGTCGCCGAGCTGAAGGCACGCACCGCGAAGGCGACGGAGGACGTCGAAGCGTCGGACACCCGGCTGATGTACTGGTTCGCCAACTCCGAGTCGCCGTATCTGGCCGGGTGCTGCGGTGCGCCGGGCATCATCACGCGTGCCGTCGGCGCTACGAACGTCTTCGACGACACACACGACGAGTGGCCGCAGATCAACTGGGAGCGGGTCGCGGACCGCGATCCCGACGTGATCGTCCTCGGCGATCTGAGCCGTAAGAGCGAGACGGCCGAGACCGCCGCCGCGAAGATCAAGTGGCTGGAGTCCAACCCGGTCACCCGCCATATGAAGGCCGTGGAGAAGAAGCGGTATGTGCTGCTGAGCGGCGCCGCGATGAATCCGTCGATCCGCACCGTCGAGGGCATCGAGAAGGTCGCGAAGGGCCTGCGGACGTTCGGGCTCGCCGGTTGAGTACGCCGCGCGAACGCACACCCACCACGCCGGCCGCGCCCGCACCGGCCACACAGGACGACGCACCCGCACGGGACGGCGCCGCCGACGGGCCGATGCTCGCCGCGCGCCTACGTGCCGCGCGATCGTGGAGCGTACGGGCCGCGCGCACCGGGACCGGCGCGGCGGTGCTGTGGGCCGCGGGTGTGCTGCTCCTCGCACTGTCCGTCGCGGTGGCCATCACCATCGGGCCCGCGGCACTGGGCGTCGGCGATGTGTGGCGGGTGGTGGCCGAGCGCCTCGGTGGCGCCGAGGCCGGTCTGACGCCGATCCGCGAGGGCATCGTGTGGGAGCTGCGGCTGCCGCGCACCCTGCTCGCCGCGGTGTGCGGTGCGGGCCTGGGGGTGTGCGGCGCCGTGCTCCAGTCGCTGCTGCGCAACCCGCTGGCCGACCCGTTCGTCCTCGGTGTGTCCTCGGGCGCCTCGACCGGCGCGGTGGCCGTGGCGGTGCTGGGCGTCGGCGGCGGGGCCGTGTCCCTCTCGGCGGGCGCCTTCGTGGGCGCGGTCGTCTCCTTCGGGCTCGTGCTGCTGCTCGCCTACACCTCGGGCGGGACGACGGACCGAGTGCTGCTGTCGGGCATCGCCGCCATGCAGCTCTTCTCTGCGCTCACCTCGTTCATCGTCTTCACCTCCGCCGACGCGGAGCAGACACGCGGGGTGCTGTTCTGGCTGCTGGGGTCGCTGAGCAGCGCCGGCTGGACGGACGTGGCCCTGTGCGCGGGTGCGCTGGTGCTGGTGCTCGCCGTGTGTCTGACGCGGGCCAACACGCTGGACGCGTTCGCCTTCGGGCAGGAGGCGGCGGCGGCCCTGGGCGTGGCGGTCCAGCGGGTGCGGATGCTTCTGCTGCTGGTGACGGCACTGTTGACGGCGGTGCTGGTCAGCGCGGCGGGCGCGATCGGCTTCGTCGGGCTCGTCCTGCCGCACGCCGCACGCGTGCTGACGGGTCCGGGGCACCGGCGGCTGCTGCCCACCACGGCGCTGGTGGGCGCGGTGTTCCTGGTCTGGGTGGACACGCTGGCGCGGACCGTGCTGGACCCGCAGGAACTTCCCGTCGGCGTGGCGACCTCGCTGATCGGGGTGCCCGCGTTCGTCGTGATCCTGCACCGCACGAGGAGGTCCCGGTGACGGCGGGCGCGACGGAACACGGGGCACGGGAGACCGGAGGGGGACGGGGATGAGTCTGCGCGCGCGTGATGTGGCCTGGCGTGCCGACGGCAAGCTGATCCTCGAAGGGGTCAGCCTGTCGCCGCGCCCCGGCGAGACGGTGGGGCTGCTGGGGCCCAACGGTTCGGGCAAGTCGACGCTGCTGCGGCTGCTGGCCGGAATACGGGCCGCCTCGGCCGGGGTGATCACCCTGGACGACGTGCCGCTGCCGCGGCTGAGCCGCAAGGACGTCGCCCGCCGGGTGGCCGTCGTGGAGCAGCACGCCGAGACGGGGGTGGACCTGACCGTCGGCGACGTCGTCCGCCTCGGCCGCATCCCGCACCGCGGGCCCTGGTCGGGCTCGACGGCGGCGGACGAGGCGGCGGTGCGCTCGGCGGTGGAGCACACCCGGCTGGAGGACAAGCTCGGCCAGTCCTGGCACACGCTGTCCGGCGGGGAGCGCCAGCGCGTCCAGATAGCCCGCGCGCTCGCCCAGGAGCCGGGCGAACTGCTCCTGGACGAGCCCACCAACCACCTCGACATCCAGCACCAGTTGGAGCTGCTGGAGCTGGTGGTGCGTACCCCGGTGACGAGTGTCATCGCCCTGCACGATCTGAACCTGGCCGCGATGTACTGCGACCACCTGGTGGTGCTGCGGCGCGGCCACGTCGTCGCGGCGGGCACACCGTCGCAGGTGCTGACGGAGGAGCTGATCGCCGACGTGTACGGGGTGCGCGCGGTGGTCACGGCCGACGCGGGGCAGGGGCGGCCCTCGGTGCGGTTCCTGCCGCTGAGTGCGCGGACGTAGGACCCGCCACCAGGTGGCCCGCACCGTGCGGGGTGGCCGCCCGCACCGCCGCCCCGCCGCCGAGTCACTCCACCGGCACCACCGTCACCCTCTCCGCGCCCGCCGCCGCTGTCAGCAGCACCCCGAGAGGTGTGCTCTCGGGCGCGCCGACGGTGCCCTCCGTGCCGTCGACGGTCCGTACCCCCGCCAGCAGCACCCGCCAGCCGTCGGGGGCGCCCTCGGACTCGACCGTGACGTGTCCGTCCGCGTCCTGGCGGGTGCGGAAGACGGCGCCGGGCGAACCGTCGGGTGACGGGACATGTGTGACCGTCGTCGCGCCGTCCTCGCGGGGGTGCACGCGCAAAGTCACCCCGTCCGCCCAGTCGCTCACGGCGGTCTCGTCGTCCGCCGCGAAGGGGATCACCGAGCCGGGGCGTGCCAGCAGGGGGAGGCTGTCGAAGCCGTGGCGTTCGCTGCGCCAGCCGGGCCCCTGGAGACGTTCGCCCGTCAGCAGGTGGGTCCAGGTGCCGTGCGGCAGGTAGTAGTCGACGGTGCCGTCCTCGGTGAACACGGGGGCGACGAGGAGGTCGTCGCCCAGCATGTACTGGCGGTCGAGCGTGTGGCAGGCCGGGTCCTCGGGGAAGTCGAGCAGCATCGGGCGCATCACGGGGGTGCCGTGCTCGGCCGCCTGCTGGGCCGCGCGGTAGAGGTAGGGCATGAGGCGGTGCTTGAGGCGGGTGAAGTCGCGGGTGACGGTCACGGCCTCCTCGTCGTAGTTCCACGGCACCCGGTAGGAGCTGCTGCCGTGCAGCCTGCTGTGCGAGGAGAGCAGCCCGAACTGCACCCACCGCTTGAAGAGCGCGGGTGAGGGTGTGCCCTCGAAGCCGCCGATGTCGTGGCTCCAGAAGCCGAACCCGGACAGCCCGAGGGAGAGGCCGCCGCGCAGCGACTCGGCCATCGCCGGATACGTCGACTCGCAGTCGCCGCCCCAGTGGACGGGGAACTGCTGGCCCCCGGCGGTGGCGGAGCGCGCGAAGAGGACCGCCTCGCCCTCGCCGCGTTCCTCGCGCAGCACCTGGAAGACCGTGTCGTTGTAGAGGTGCGTGTAGTAGTTGTGCATGCGGCGCGGGTCGGAGCCGTCGTGCCAGACGACCTCGGTGGGTATCCGCTCGCCGAAGTCGGTCTTGAAGCAGTCGACACCCTGGCGCAGCAGGCCCCGCAGCTTCTCCGCGTACCACTCGCGGGCCGCCGGGCTGGTGAAGTCGACCAGTGCCATGCCCGCCTGCCACATGTCCCACTGCCACACACCGCCGTCCGGGGTGCGCACGAGGTGGCCCAGGCTCATGGCCTCGGCGAACAGGGGGGACTTCTGGGCGATGTACGGGTTGATCCACACCGAGACGCGCAGTCCGCGCTCCTTGAGGCGGCGCAGCATGCCCTCGGGGTCGGGGAAGACCTCCGGGTCCCAGGTGAAGTCGCACCACTGGTAGGCGCGCATCCAGAAGCAGTCGAAGTGGAAGACGCCCAGCGGGATGCCGCGCTCGGCCATGCCCTGGACGAAGTGGCTGACGGTCTCCTCGTCGTAGTCGGTGGTGAAGGAGGTGGAGAGCCACAGCCCGAACGACCAGGCGGGCGGCAGGGCCGGGCGCCCGGTGAGCGCGGTATAGCGCTCCAGCACGTCCTTGGGCCGGGGGCCGTGGATGACGTAGTACTCCAGCGTCTGGTCCTCGACGCTGAACTGCACCTGCCCGACGGCCTCGGAGCCCACCTCGTAGGACACCTTGCCGGGGTGGTTGACGAAGACGCCGTAGCCCCGGTTGGTGAGGTGGAAGGGCACGTTCTTGTACGCCTGCTCGCTGGCCGTACCGCCGTCGGCCTGCCAGATGTCCACGCTCTGCCCGTTGCGGGTGAAGGGGGTGAAGCGCTCGCCGAGCCCGTAGACGAGTTCGCCGACGCCCAGGGAGAGCTGGGCAAGGCTGTGGTGCGCGCCGTCGGGGGTGGTGGCGAAGCCGGTGCCGCGGGACTCGGCGGAGGTGAGGACACGGCCCTCGGCCATGAAGTCGAGCCGGTAGGGCGCCGCGGTGTCCACCCTCACCGACAGTTCCCCGCTGGCGAGTTCGAGCCAGGTGCCCTCCCGTACGACCTTCCCCGGGCTCGCCTCGCCCGTGTCCCGCGCGCCGTGCAGCGCGAAGGAGGGCCCTGGGTCGGGGGCACCGGCGTGGTGGGTGACGCGGACGCCGATGACGCCTTCGGCGGGTGTGAAGCACTCGACCGTCAGCAGGGGGCTGTTGAGTGTGTTGCCTCGGTGGCGGACCTGGCGCACGGGTGCGTAGAGCGTGAACCTGTCGTCGTCGGCGTGGACGTCGGCGATCTCCGTGGCGTACGACGCCTCGACGCCGCCGCGCATGAGCCAGTAGCCGTCGGTGAACTTCATACGGTGCGGGGTGTCCTCTCGCGGTGGGGGGCTGGGCTGACGGTGCGGGTGCTGTGGTGCGGGAGCTGTGGTTCGGGAGCTGTGGCGGGGCTATTTGACGGAGCCGCCGGTGATCCCGGCGGCGACGTACTTCTGCGCGACGACGAGCAGGACCGCCGCCGGAACGGCGGACATCACGGCGGTGGCCATCACCGCGCCCCAGTCGCTGACGTGGGCGCCGACGAACTGGTAGATGCCGAGCGTGATCGGCTTGACGTCGTCCGTGGTGTTGAGGGTCAGCGCGAACATGAAGTCCGACCACGCGAACAGGAACGTGAACAGCCCCGCGGTGATCAGGGCGTTGCGGCTCATGGGCAGGACGACGCGGACGAACGCGGTGAACCTGTTGGCCCCGTCGACCAGCGCCGCCTCCACCACCTCACCGGGGATGGACACCATGAACGCGCGCAGCAGCACGACGGAGAAGGGCAGGCCGAGGGAGGCGTCGGCGAGGATGAGGCCCAAGTAGGAGTTGACCAGGCCGAGTTCGGCGTACGCGCTGTAGAGGGCATTGGCGATGACGATGCCGGGGACCATCTGGGTGATCAGCGTGGTGAAGACGACGGCACGGCCGCCGCGCAGCCCGGACTGCGCCAGCCCGTAGGCGGCGGGCGCGGCCAGCGCGAGGCACACGGCCACGGCGCCCAGCGCGACGGCGAGGCTCGTGAGCAGCGAGCCGCCCTGGCTCTCCAGCGCGGCCTGGAAGCTCTCCAGGCGCGGCGCGGTGGGCAGCCAGGTGACGGCGGCGATCCCGCTGTCGGGCTGAAGCGCGGTGTTGAGCATCCAGTAGACCGGGAAGAGCAGGACGGCGAGGATCAGCAGTGCGGCGGTGGTGTTCCAGGCGCCGCGCGCGCCACCACGTCGGCCGGGACGGGCTGGGCGCGCTGGGTGGCTTCGTGCCGGTGTCGGGGCCGCTGGGTGTGCGGAGGTCATGGCGGTCACTTCCCTGGCGCGAAGTCGCTGCGGTTGGCCCGCAGGTACAGCACGGCGAAGACCGCGCTGACGAGGATGAGGACGTTGCCGACGACGGCGCCCTGGCCGAAGTCGAGGTTGAGGAAGGAGAGCTGGTAGGTGACGGTGCCCAGGGTCTGGGTGGCGTCGGCCGGGCCCCCGTCGGTCAGCGCGAGGATCAGGTCGAGGATCTTCACGGTGGACATGAAGCCGAGGACGAGCACGACGGTGATCACGGGTCGCAGCATGGGCAGCGTGACGCTGCGGAACGTCCGCCAGGGCCCGGCCCCGTCGAGCGACGCGGCCTCGTACAGCTCGCGGGGTATCTCCTGGAGGCCGCCGTAGAGGATGACCATGTTGAAGGGGATGCCGATCCAGATGTTGACCAGGACGGCGGCCAGCAGCGCCACGCTGGGACTGCTCAGCCACGGCACACCCCCGTCCGTCAGCCCCAGGGCCCGCAGGGCACTGTTGAGCACCCCGTGCTCCTGATCGAGGATGCGGCGCCACACCACGGCCGAGACCACCATGGGGACCAGCCAGGGCAGCAGCAGTACGGCCCGCACCAGTCCCGCGAGGCGGAAGCGGCGGGAGAAGAAGACGGCCAGGGCGAGGCCGATGGTGAACTGGCCCAGCAGGGACCCTGCCGTGAAGAGGGCGGTGTGCCACAGCGCGTCGGTGAAGAGCTGGTCGCTGAAGACGGCGCGCCAGTTCTCCAAACCGTTGAAGGGGGCCTCGCCGGTGAAGTAGGTGGCCGGGGTGTACTCCTGAAAGCTCATCAGGACGTTGCGGACCAGCGGATAGCCGAAGAAGAGGGCCATGTAGCCGAGCGCGGGGACGACGAACAGCCAGCGGAAGAGTGTCTGCCGGTGGCGGGAGCCCGCGGGGGCCTGGGCCGGCGGCCGGGCCGCGGCGCGTGGTGGTGCCGGGGTGAGGGTGCTCATGTCCGGTTCCTCACTTCTCCCTCGTGGCCTGCCGCTGGGCGCGGAGCAGGGCGTTCTCGGGGCTGGTGCGCCCCGTCAGCACGGACTGGAAGGCGCCGGAGAGCGCGTCGCCGACGGCGGGCCAGCGGGTGCCGACCTTCGCGGTGCGCGAGCGCGCGGTGAGGACCAGTTCGGCGAAGGGCGCGAGCTTCGGGTTCTTCTCGCCGTAGGTCTTGGCGACGGCCGTGCGGGTGGGGACGTTGTTGACCGCCTGGCCCCACTCCAACTGGTTCTTCTCGCTGTTGAGGCAGTTGAGGACCTTGGCCGCGTTCTTCTCGCGGGACGCGTCCTCGTTCTCGGGGACGGTCATGACGGTGCCGCCGATCGGGGGAACGGCGTCCCGCTTGCCCTCGGGCACGGGGATGGTGGCGACGGCCCAGTCCACCTTCTTCTGCCCGTTCAGCACGGGCACCTGCCACGGACCGTTGATCATCATGGCGGCGCGGCCCGCGAGGAACTGGTCGTTGACGTCCTGCTGGTTCCAGTTGACGACGGACTTGGAGACCGAGCCGTCGCCCACCATGTCCTTCCACAACCGCAGCGCGTCGGCGCCGCCCTCGCCCTCGGACAGGCGTGCCTCGTCGCCCCCGGCCGACCAGAAGAACGGCAGGAACTGGTAGACGCCGTCGGCGTCGGGGGTGGCGCTGAAGGCCATGCCGTAGGTGCCGTCGCCGGTGAGTTCCTTCGCCGTCTCGCGCAGCTCGTTCCAGGTGGCGGGCGGCTCGACCCCGGCTTTTTCGAGCAGGTCGGGGTTGTAGAAGAGGGCCAGGGAGTTGGCCGAGCGTGCGATGCCGTACTGGGTGCCGTCGTAGGAGCCGAGGGAGACGGCGCTGCGCGAGAACCCCTCGGTCCCGACACCGATGTCCTTCAGGCTCCGCAGCCCGCCGGTCTGCGCGAACTGCGGCAGTTCGGAGCCGTCCAGTTCGAGGATGTCGGGGAGGGAGTGCGAGGACGCCATGCGCAGCGCCTTGGAGGCCACCTGGTCGGCGGGCACGCTGATCTGTTCCACGCTCAGTCCCAGGGGACGGGCGCAGCGGTCGAAGAACTTCTGGTTCTTGGCGTGTTCGGCCGTGTCGGTGGCCGAGTTGAGGACGGTGACGGTGCCGGGGTCGGGGGTGGCGGCGCACCCGGTCAGACCGAACGCCACCGTCACCCCCGCCATGACCGTGGCGAGGGCCGGTATGCCTGTACGGGAAGGCATGGTGCCTCCATTCGATGCGGCTAGGGGGGATAGGGGGTGGGCGGGGGCGGGGTGTACGGGGAGGGCCGGGCAGTGTGTGGTCAGCGCAGCGAGAAGGTGCTCAGGCGCACCTCGCCGGAGAAGACGAGGTAGACGTCCTGCCTGCCGCGCGCTCCGCGCAGCTTCGCGCTCGTGGTGACGTAGGTGTAGCGGCTGCCGGTGGAGGGCACGTCGGCGCGCGCTGCGACGGGTCCGGTGGGCGAGCCGAGCCGCACCGTGATGCTTCCGGTGCCCTCGGTCTCCTTGGCGGCGCGGGCCGTGAACGTGCGTGCTCCGGCGCCCAGGTCCGCGTCGCTGAACAGGAGCCAGGCGCCCTCGTCCGTCGCGCCGACCGCGTCGCCGCGCACCTTGCTCTCGTCGACCAGGCGCACGCCCTCGTAGTCGTCGAAGCCGGTGGCGCGGGTGGTGCGGGACAGGTCGCGGGCCGGGATCCGCTCGCCCCGCACCCGCAGCGAGGTGCGGCCCCGCACGTCGCGCGAGGAGGCACCGACCATGATGTCGTGGACGCCGTCCTCGACCACCTTCCTGCCACGTGTCACGTCCCAGTGGCCGAGGTCGGCGGCGCGCAGTGTCAGCCGTACGGTCCGTGTCCCGCCCGCTCTCAGCCGCACCTTCTCGAAGGCGCGCAACTGCCGCAGCGGCTGTGCGTCGCGGGAGTCGCGGTGGCGGGTGTAGAGCTGGACGACCTCGTGCCCGTCCCGCTCACCGGTGTTGGTGACACGCACGGAGACCGTCACCTTCCCGTCCCGCTCCACGGTGTCCGAGGACAGCCGGGGTGCGCCGTAGCGGAAGGAGGTGTAGGAGAGACCGTGCCCGAAGGGGTAGAGCGGTTCCCCGGTGAAGTACAGGTAGGTGCGGCGGGACTTGATGATGTCGTAGTCGAGGATGCCGGGGAGGTCGTCCGTGGAGCGGTACCAGGTCTGGGTGAGCCGCCCGGCCGGGTTGTGGTCGCCGAAGAGGACGTCGGCCAGCGCGCGCCCGGTCTCCTGTCCCGCGTGGGTGGTCCACAGGATCGCGGGGATGTGCTCCTGCTCCCAGGTGAGGGTGTCGGGGTAGCTGGTCTCCAGCGCCACGACGGTCCTGGGGTTGGCCTCGTGCACGGCCTTGACCAGCGCGGACTGTGCGGGGGCCAGGTTCATGTCGGTGCGGTCGAAGACCTCGCGGCCGTTGATGAAGGGCATGCTGCCGACCACGACGACGGCCGCGTCGGCGCCCCTGGCCGCCTCGACGGCCTCCCGTATGCCGTCGCGCAGGACCTCGCGCGTGTAGCGGGTGGCGTTCTCCTCGCTGGTGAGGGTGAGGACGCCGCCGGTTCCGGCGCGCAGATAGACGTCGGTGCCGAACCAGTCCTCGTGCGTCTCGTATCCGGCGTAGCGCAGCAGGTGTGCGCCGTCCCGCTCCTCGACGCGGAACTGCTGCTGTACGTACCAGCCGTTGGGCTGTGCCTGGTCGTTGCGGAAGCCTTCGTCGGTGCGGCCGACGTACTTGCCGTTGGCCGCGCTGCGCAGGGTGACCACGCCCTGGCCCCAGTCGAAGACGTCGAACCGCTCCGTCTCCCCCGCGCTGGTGGCCTCCTCCTTGAGCAGTGCGCCGTCCTCGCCGCCGCCCGCCGTGATGTACGCGCCCGTCTCCTGGTTGCGGAACGCGACGCGGTCCACGCCCTCGCTGGAGGTGACGGTGCCGCCCTCCCCGAGCCGCTGCCTGACGCCCTCGCGCGGGGTGATCCCGTACGGCAGGGAGCCGGAGTACCAGTCGGTGTAGAGGGTGTTCTCCAGCGGCCCGACGACGGCGACCTCGCGCACCGTGCCGGGGTCCAGGGGCAGGGTCCCGGAGTCGTTCTTGAGGAGCACGACGGCCTCGTCGGCCGCCTCACGGGCGAGGGCACGGTGCTCGGGGCTGTCGATGACCGAGGCTCCTGTCCCGCCGTAGGGGCCGCCGTCGGGGTCGAACTCGCCGAGCCGGAAGCGGATGCCAAGGATGTGCCGTACGGCGGTGTCAAGGTCGGCCTCCTCGATCAGTCCCTTCTCCAGCGCCGAGGTGAGCGCCGCGACGGTCTTGGCGGGCTCCGCGCTGTCCGTCGTGAAGCTGTCGATACCGGCCTTGAGCGCGGCGGCGTCGCCCTCCGTCCTGGTCGCGTAGTAGTCCTGCACTGCGGGGAGCAGGTTGTTGGGCGCGTCCGCGTCGGTGACGTTGAACAGCTCGCGGTCCGTCCAGGAACGCACGGTGTCGTTCAGCGCCGGGTCGACGGTGGCGGGGCGGCCGTTGACGAGGTTGTAAGAGGCCATCACACCGGTCGCCGCGTCCGCCGCGATGGCGGGCCGGAACGCGGCTTCCTCGTACTCCTTGAGCACGCGCGGGCGCAGCGACGAGGAGGTGGTGGCCCGGTCGATCTCGTTGTTGTTGGCCAGGTAGTGCTTGAGGGTGGGCGCCGTTCTGAGGTGGCGGGGGTCCTTGCCGCGCAGGCCCTCGCAGTAGGCGGTGGAGATGACGCCCGTCAGATACGGGTCCTCGGAGTAGCCCTCCTCGTTGCGGCCCCAGCGCGGGTCGCGCAGCAGATTGACCACGGGGGCCCACACGTTCAGCCCCCAGCCCTGTGGCCGCTCCTGCTGGAAGCCGCGCGTCTCGTCGCCGACGGCGGCGCCGACGCGCTCGATCAGCTCCGGGTTCCAGGTGCTGGCCAGCCCCACGGCCTGCGGGAAGACGGTGGCCTTGCCGAGCCAGGCGACGCCGTGCAGGGCCTCGGTGCCGGTGCGGAAGGCGCGCATCCCGAGCCGGGGTATCGCGGGCTGGTACTGGTGCAGGAGGGAGATCTTCTCCGCCGTGGTCAGCCGCTCCAGCAGATCCGTGACGCGTGCCGACAGGGCCAGCCCCGCGTCACGGAAGGGCAGGGCCGCCCCTGCCGGGGCCGCCGGGGTTCCCGGAGCGGCGGCCGTCGAGGCCACGGCGGGCCCGGCCAGGCCGAGGGTGGCCATGGGTGTCATGGCGAGCGCGAGCACGTTCCGGCGGGGGATGCCCTGTGGTGGCACTGCGAACTCCTTGTAGTCGAAGCGCTTCGATGGAGAAGGCGGGTGGTGCCGTGCGGAAGGGTGCGAAGGCGGGGCGAGGTGCGGGGCGATGCAGTGTGGTGCGTCGTGCCGGGGACGGTCAGGGGTGGCTCAGGTGCGGGCTCAGGGCGCGGCGGCGCGGGGCGCGGTGCTGGCACGTTCGGTCAGCCGGGGCGGCAGCAGCGTGGCGTCGGGCACTCGCTGCCCCTGCTGCTTGGCCATCAGCAGCTCCACCGCCCGCTCCCCCACCTCGGCCGCGGGAACGCCGACCGAGGTCACGGGGATCGCGGCCCGCTCGGCGAGGTCGTCGGGACACACGGCGACGACGGAGAGGTCCTCGGGAATGCGCATCCCGGCCCGCTGGAACGCCTCCATCAGCGGTTCCAGGGCCGGTTCGTTGTGCACGACGACCCCGCTCAGCCCGGGCCGTTCGCGCAGCAGCCGCTCGACGAGCGCGCCCGCCGCGTCGGCGCTGGGCGCGCACGGCAGCACGGTGGAGGCCAGCCCGTAGCGCCGTGCGGCGGCCGTGAAGCCGGCGGCCGTCCGCTGCGCGAATCCCGTGCCCCGCGCGTAGACCTCGGGCGGCGAGCCGATCAGGGCCACGCTGCGGTGTCCGAGCAGCGCGAGCCGCTCGGCGCACACCTCACCCGTGGCCGTGAAGTCCAGGTCAACGCAGGTCAGGCCCTCCGCCTCGGCGGGGAAGCCGATCAGCACGGAGGGCCGGTCGAGGGCGCGCAGGAACGGGATGCGCGCGTCCCGCATCTGGACGTCCATGACCACGAGCCCGTCGGCCAGCGCGCTGTCCGTCACCCGGCGCAGCCCCTCCTCGCCCTCCTCCTGGGTGAGGAGCAGCACATCGTGGTCGTGTGCGCGTGCCGTGGTGACGACGGAGACGGCGAAGCGCATCTGGACGGGTACGTGGATGCCGCTGTGCAGCGGCATGACGAGCGCCAGCACGTTGGATCTGCTGCTGGCCAGGGCCCGCGCTCCGGCGTGCGGACGGTAGCCGAGTTCGCGGATGCTGGCCTCCACCCGGCGCCGGGTCTCGGCGGAGATGGAGCGCTTGCCGCTGAGTACGTAGGAGACCGTGCTCGGGGAGACGCCCGCGCACCGCGCCACATCAGTGATCCTGACCAACGTCCCTCTCCCGGTGCCGCGTCGGCCCGGAACGGCTCCCCACCACGGCGCGGGCGCTCCGGACACTGGTCGTCACCGCCCGGTCGCCGTCCTGTCCGCCGGGCAGTCGAATCGTTTCGACGACTGTCGTCGAAGCGATTCGCCGGGGACAGTAGGACCGGGGCAGGGCCATGTCAATGGAATGAACGCGGTGTTACGTGCACGGGCAGGTGTCAGGGATGCCAGGGGTGCCCGGGGACGTCGGGGGGCGTCAGGGGCTTCGGGGGAGCTGGACGACGGTGACGAAGAAGTGGTCGATCTGCCGGACCACCGAGAGGAACTGGTCGAGGTCGACCGGCTTGGTCACATACGCGTTGGCGTGCAGGCGGTAGCTGCGCAGGATGTCCTCCTCCGCCGAGGAGGTGGTGAGCACGACGACGGGAATGTGCGCCAGCACGGGGTCGGACTTGATGCGCTCCAGCACCTGACGCCCGTCGTACTTGGGGAGGTTGAGGTCGAGCAGGATGAGGTCGGGGCGCGGCGCCTCGGTGTGCTCGCCCCGGCAGTAGAGGAAGTCCAGCGCCTCCTGCCCGTCCCGTACGACGTGCAGCGTGTTGCCGATCTTGTTGTCCGCGAACGCCTCCCGCGTCATCAGCTCGTCGCCGGGGTCGTCCTCCACAAGGAGGACTTCGATGGGCTCGGGTGTCGCCTTCACGGGAGTGCTCCCTGCGCGGTGTCCGGTGCTGCGGTGGCGGTGGGCTCGGTGGCGGTGGTCTCGGTGGTGTCGCTCGTGGTGGTGCCGCTCGCCGCGCCGACGGCCGGCAGGGTGAAGCGCACGCGGGCGCCCTCCGGGGCCCCTGGCCGCTCCTGTGGGCCCTCCACCCCGATGTGGCCGCCGTGATGCTCGACGATCTTGCGGCACAGGGCGAGCCCGATGCCCGTCCCCTCGTACTCCTCGCGGCTGTGCAGACGCTGGAAGATGACGAAGACCTTCTCGGAGAACTCGGGCGGCACCCCGATCCCGTTGTCGGCCACGAGCACGCTCCACACGTCCCCCTCCGCCTCGCAGGTGACGATGATCCGGGGCGGGCGGTCCGGGTGGCGGAACTTGACGGCGTTGCCGATGAGGTTCTGCCACAGCATGGTGAGCGCGGTCGGGTCTCCCTCGACCGTCGGCAGCACCCCCGGCCGCTCCACGACGGCGCCGGTCTCCTCGATGGCGAGCGCGAGGTTGGCGAGGGCGCGGTCCAGCACCTCGTCGAGGAGTACGGGCCGCGACTCGGAGCCGTAGCGGCCGATGCGGGAGAAGGTCAGCAGGTCGTTGATGAGGCCCTGCATGCGCTTGGCACCGTCGACGGCGAACGCGATGTACTGCCGCCCGCGGTTGTCGAGCTGGTCGCTGTAGCGCTTCTCCAGCAACTGGCAGAAGGAGGCGACCTTGCGCAGCGGCTCCTGGAGGTCGTGCGAGGCGACGTAGGCGAACTGCTCCAGCTCGGCGTTGGAGCGCCGCAACTCGGCGGTCTGGGCGTCCAGTTCACCGGCCTGCCGGGTGAGCAGCGCCTCCCTGTCCCGGCTGGCGGACAGTTCCGTGACGATCCTGCCGCGCATCTCCTCCACCACCCGGGCCACGGACTCCAGATCGCGCGGGCCCTCGATCCTGATGGTCTCCCCGAAGGCGCCCGCGCCCACCCGCGCCGAGGCGCTCTCCAGCGCGCGCAGCGGACGGCCCACGATCCGGTGCAGCAGCACCGCCAGGACGACCGCGCTGGCGAGGAAACCGGCGAGCATGGCGACGAAGGCCCAGTTGCGCAGGCTGCGGGTCCCGGCGGCGTCCGCACGGGCCTGCGCCCTGGCCATGTTGATGTGCTTCTCCAGCGAGGCGAACTGGCGTCGGGCCTCGTCGAACTTCCCCTTGCTGGCCTCCAGTACGGCCACGCGTTCCGCCGGGTCGCCCGCCGAGGCGATCAGCGGGCGCGCGTATTCGCGCCGCCAGTCGGCCACCGCGCTCCGGATCGCGCGCAGGTCCCCGCCGAGCCGTGCGTCGTCGCCGATGAGACGGCGCAGTTCGCCGTACAGCCGCCGCTCCTCCCGCCTGCCCTCCGTGTACGGTTCCAGGAAGGAGGCGTCACGGCTGAGTACGTAGCCGCGCACGCCCGTCTCCTGGTCCACCAGGGCCGTCTCCATCTGGAAGAAGGCGGTCCTGGCCGGGTGCAGGCGCTCCGACAGGTCCGCGACGCGCTCGTCCGTGCGCGCCTGGAGCGTGCCGCCGACCGCCGCGAACACCACCAGCAGCAGTGTGTTGACGGCCAGCACCAGATGGATCCAGCTCTGCGCCGAAAGACGCCGGACGCGGTGCCTCTCGGGCGCGGCGGGGTCAGTGGGGTTCACGCCGTCGTGCCCCAGGCGAGGTCCAGCACGGCCACGTCGTCGGCGAGCCCTCCGTAGGGCGAGGTGAGCGCGGCGACCTCCTCGAAGACGGCGTCGACGAACGGCCTCCCCCGCAGCACCGCGTGCTTGTTGGCCAGCCTCACCAGCCCCTCCTCACCGAGCCGCGCGTGCGGTCCGACCTGCCCCTCGAAGAGGCCGTCGGTGAAGACGGTGACGGAGGTGACGCCCGCGAGGGGCAGCAGTGTCTCGCTCCACTGGGCCGCCTCGCGCGAGAGGATCCCGAGCGCGGCGTCGGCGGGCGGCTCGCACAGCTCGATGCGCCGCCCCGAGCGGACCAGCAGACCGGGGTGCCCGGCCCGGATCACGCGCAGCAGCCGCCGCTCGGGGTCGAGGCGCAGGCTGAGGAACGTCGCGAAGACGTAGTCGGCAGCACGCTCGGCCACCAGGATCTCGTCGAGCAGCCTGGCCTGCGCGGCGCCGACGCAGCCGGACAGCACGGCGGCCCGCCAGGCGACGCGCAGACAGACGCCGAGCGCCGCCTCAGCCGCGCCGTGCCCGGAGACGTCGCCGATGACCGCGTGCACGGCGCCGTCGTCGGTCTGCACCACGTCGAAGAAGTCGCCGCCCAGCAGGGCGTGATCGCGGCCCGGGGTGTAGCGGGAGGAGACCGAGCAGCCGTCGCCGCGCAGCAGGGGGCGCGGCAGCAGTCCGCGCTCCAGGCGGGAGTTCTCCCGCGCGAGCAGCCTGCTGGCCTGGAGTTCCACGGCCGAGCGCTCGACCTGCTTGCGCTGGAGCGCGTACCGGATGGCCCGGCTCAGGGACTCCGCGTCGATGCTGCCCTTGACGAGGTAGTCCTGCGCGCCCTCGGCGACGGCGGTGAGCCCCGCCTCGTTCTCGGCGAGCCCCGTGAGCACCACTATGGCCGCGTCGGGGGAGGTCTCCAGCACATGGCGTACCGCGCTCATGCCGTGCGCGTCGGGCAGATGGAGGTCGAGGAGCACGCACATGGGCTGCATCAGGCCCCGCAGGAACGTGCGGGCCTCGGCCAGCGTCTTGCGCCAGACGATGTCCATCTCCAGCCCGGAGTCGGACAGCACCTCCGTAACCAGGAGCGCGTCACCGGCGTCGTCCTCGACGAGCAGCAGTCCGGCCTCCGCGTCCAGGCCCCAGGCGGAGCTGGACGTGTCCGGGTCCGCGCGCGGCACCCGGCCGCCTGGCCGCACGGTCTGCTTGGACACGACCCCACCCCCACGTGTGCCGCCGACGGCCCCGCGCCCGCCCCTCCCGGCGAATACTACTGTCGTCCGAATCGTCCACACCCCCTTCTCGGCACCTTGTGCGCACCCCTTGTCCGCGACGGGCCACGCGCGGCGGTCCGCCGTTCACCCCGGCGCGCGCTCCAGTTGGACGCGGCACTCGCGCGCGAGCGCCTTCATGCCGTACCGCTCGGCGGCGGAGAGCGCCGTGCCCAACAGTCCGGCCGCCGCTCTGCCCCGCCCCTTGGGCGCCGAGCGCATCAGGGCGCGCGCCTGGGCCAGCCGGAGCCTGGCCATCTGGGGCGGCGAGTCACCGGCCGGGCGCTCGGCCTCGCGGAAGCGCCGGAGCGCGCCCGACGTGTCGCCCGCCGCCAGGTCCAGCAGGCCGAGGGCGCGTGCCGTCGGCCCGATCAGCACCGTCGGCCAGCCCGCCAGCGCGATCCCCTCCGGCTGCCGCCCCATCGCCCTGCGCAGTCCGGGCAGCACACGGGCCAGCGCGTCCCCGTAGCCGCCGTGCGCGTCCAGCGCCGCGCACACCTCGGCGAGGAGGGCCATGGCGGGCAGGGCCCAGCCGTAAGGGGGCAGGGCCGTGAACCCCTCGGTGTCGTCGGCGAAGGCGACCAGCCGGTCGGCGGCCGGGCCGAGGTCCCCCGTCTCGCACAGGGCCAGCGCCATGCCCGCGCGCCATACGGGGAAGAAGCCGTGCCGCTCGACGTTCTCGGCCAGCCCCGAGCTGAACAGCTCGTCCATCCTGCCCTCCTCCCGCAGCAGCCAGTACGCCTGCCCCAGCCGGGTCTGCTGGAGGGTGTCGGCCGGGACGGCGAGATCCGCCTCCAGCGCTCCCACGACCTCCCGCGACTCGCCGAAGATCCAGTCGGCGGCCGACTCGAACTTCCCGCCCCACAGGTCGAAGAGGGTGTCCAGCGTGCACTGCTGCCAGCGGGCCAGGGCGCTGCCGGAGCGCGCCGCGTGCTTCCTGTGCAGATCGACGGTCGACCACGCGCTGTGCACCCTGCCCACTCTGAGCTGGTCGATGGCGAGGGCGACCAGCGCCTCGCCGCGGAAATAGGGGTCGCCGAGCCGGACGGCTGCCTCCAGCAACTGCTGGGAAAGGCGCAGCAGTTCGGAGGGCGGCTCGTAGTCGTAGAGGCCCCAGCGGCACTCGGTGAGGACCTCGCAGCGGACCTCGTCGCCGTGGTCACCCGCGTCGAGCGCGGTGAGGACGCGGTGGGCGAGGTCGGCGCCGTGCCGAGGGCCCGCCTCCGGGAGGGCGGTGTCCCGGCTGACCGCCAGGGAAAGCTTCTTGGCGAGGTGCGCGCCGAGCCGCAGCCGCAGTCCCGCGGCCTCCGCGCCCTCGTCGTCCCGCAGCGCCGCGAGGGCGCCGCGGAGCAGGTGCAGCAGCTCGCGGTCGACCTGCCCCGGATCGGACCAGTGCCGGGCCTGCCGCGTCACGGCCACGGCCTGGGCCCGGGGGCTTCCGGCGCCGAGCCGGTGCGCCCAGCGGTAGGAGTCGTCCGCCTCTGCCATCCGTCCCGCCATGTAGTGGACGTCGCCGCGCCGCACCAGCCGGTCGAACTCGGCGCCGTGGCCCGAGCCGCCGTCGGCCGCGTGCGCCCCCGGTACGCGCGAGGGCTCCCACATCCGGGGCCCGCGCACACCGGCGCCCGTGCCGGTTCCGGTTCCGGATCCGGCGCGCCGGGGCGGGGACGGCGTGCGGGGAGGGGGCGCGAGGGCGAGCAGTTCGCCCTGGGCGTCCAGCGCGATGTCGCACAGCTCGGCCAGTTCGTACGTCACCCGTCGCTGACCGGTCTCGATCCGGCTGAGGTAGCTGCGGCTACAGTGGACGAGGCCCGCCAGATAGTTGAGCGAGTGCCCTCCGGCCTGCCGCCTTCTGCGCAACTCGGCCCCGAATCCGCCCGGTTGTGGCTCCATGGTCCCCCCACGGTCCGTCGTTCGCCCGTGTTGCCAATATGCCCTGGCAACAGCAAGAGGCCGCACCTTTCCCCGATTGGAGGGAATATAGGGGTAAGGAATACCGGGCAGGGCGAGAAGTGGAGCCGCGTGAGTACGCGGTCCGAGGACGGTTGCCGCTGACGATTCCGGCGCTCGCGGGGGAATTCCCGGCGGGTGGCGAGGGCTTCGGGCGATGTCCCTGGGGGGACGGAGCAGCGGCAGAGCAGTACCGAGGAGCGGGGTCAAGGGGCAAGTCGCGGAACAGGGGCTTGTCCGGGGGCCGGACGGCTGGGCGGGCGCGGGGCGGCACGGCCGCCGGTGCGTCCGGCCGGGATGCGAAATGAAATCCAAAGCCGTTACGCACACCGCTCGCCCTGCGCGGAACCGTTCGGTGATGTGCCTTATTGGGGGGAGAACCCGCATGACCTCAGTAATTCTTCCACTCCCCGAAGGGGAGCCCCCGGAGAACAGAGTTACCACGAAAGCCGCATGGGAATTGGCGTTGCAGTCGACGGTCGCCGTGCCGTTCGGCGCAGGGGACCGGCGTGAGGTATTTCTGCGCAGGGTGACCCGGTGGCAGGCGGAGCGCGACCGGGAAAACCTCGCTGATCTGCACGTCGCCGCGTACACCACGCACAGCGGGAACGACTTCGGCGCGAGGCTGACGTTCCTCGACCGCCTCGTCCGCGACACCCAGGAGCCCGGGTTCGACCTCGTCATGGCCGAGGGCAACACGGCTCAGGGCTACGGCTACGGGTTCCGGGTGAGCCGGGACGGCGCCTGGTGGGACGGGTTCGTCGGCACGCTTCCAGGCGCGCTCGTCGAACTCACGGCGCGCGGCGGCGTGTACGCGCTGACGGAGCTGATGGTCCTGCCGCCTTACCGGCGGGCCGGCGTCGCGACGAAGATCCTCAAGGAGCTGCTCGCCAACTGCGGTTCCATCCTGGCGACGGCACTCGTGTCCCCCGACAACTCCATGGCCCAGTCCGTGTACCGGGCCTGGGGCTGGACGGTCATCGGACAGCGCCGGCCGTCACTGGGCGTCCCGCCGCAGGACGTCCTCGTCCAGTTGGTGCCCCAGCGGTGACGGCATGACGGCGTGACAGCGGTACGGGCGCCGGGCACCGCGCGACGGGGTCCGGCGCCCGCACATACCGTGACGGGCCGGATCGGGACGGCCGGGCACGTAGGGGCCGGTCGGCGTGGGGCGGGCGTCCTATAGGTTGACGGCGTGCCCACCCGTTCCCTCCGCCTCCCTCGCCCCGTCCGCCTCTCCCGTTCCGCCACGCTCGGGCTCTGCGCCGTGCCCGTCGTGGCCCTGCTGCTCGTCGCGCTGCTCGTGCCCCTCCCCTTCACCGTCGCCCGGCCGGGGCCGACGGCGAACGTGCTGGGCGACAGGGACGGACAGCAGGTCGTCGACATCAGCGGTGCGCCGGTCCGCGAGACCGAGGGCGAGCTGCGGATGGCGGCCATCGCCGCGACGGCGCCCGACGTCCGGCACGGCCTGGGCGACCTGCTCGACGGCTGGTTCCGCACGGACCGCACGGTGATGCCGACGGACGCCGTCTACCCCGGCGGGGGCTCCGTGCGGGAGGCCGAGCGCCACAACCTCCGCGAGATGGAGAAGTCCCAGCACACGGCCGTCGACGCCGCCCTCGCGTATCTCAAGAGGGATCCGGAGCGGGTGAAGGTCACCCTGGACCTCGCCGGCATCGGCGGCCCGAGCGCCGGACTGCCGCTCGCGCTCGGCATCGTCGACAAGCTCGACGGGGACGGCGGCGGCGGTGAACTCACCGGCGGGCGCAGTGTCGCCGCGACGGGGACGATCGCCGCCGACGGCACGGTGGGCCCCATCAGCGGCGCCGCGCTCAAGGCGCAGGCCGTCGCGCGTGACGGGGCCCGGGTCTTCCTCGTGCCGGAGAGCAACTGCGCCGAGGCGCGGGCCGAACTCCCGCGGGGGCTGCGGCTGGTCCCGGTCGGCACGCTCGACGGCGCGGTCGAAGCGCTGCGCGCGCTGAAGGACGGCGGCCGGGTCGCCCGCTGCTGAGCGCCCCGCCAGGGGGTCCGGTGTGCGGCGGCTCCGCACGTCTCGCGTACGCACAGGGCCGCCGCACCCCGGGCCGTGCGGCCGGGCGCGGAGCCGGCCCGGGGTCCGGGGCAGGGCAGGGGCAGGGGGCAGGGACGGGCGCAGGGGCGAAGCGCTAACGGTTGCCCTTGTCCTGGTCTCCGCCCAACTGGTCCTTCATCTTGTCCTGGGCCGAGTCGATCCGGCCGCTGTGCTTGCCGTGGGTCTTGTCGTCGGCCATGTTCCCGGCCTTGTCGACACCCTTCGACGCCTGGCCCTCGTGGCCCTTCAGCATCTGCTTGATCTTGTCCATCATGGCCATGGTCTTTCCCTCCTCGGCACATCTCCCCCGCACCTCCAGGGTCGGGGCAACCCGCGCACTTCGCATCCGCGCACGCTGCGCGGGCCTGCCCCGCCAGGGCTCCATGCACCCGTGCGGCCCCGCGCACACGCCCGACCGAGGTACATGCACGCCACAACGAGATGCCGGGGCCCCGGCGCTGCCTTACCGTGAAGCGGAGGGAACCCGCCGGGCGGTGTGCCGTCGTGTGCCGAACGCCCCGGGCCCCTCCCCCTCTCCCGAAAGGTCACACAGTCGTGGCCCGCCACACGGCGAGCAGCGAGCGGTCGCGCGCGCCCAGACGCCTCACCCGTGCCCACACCCGCCCTCACCAAGGAGTACAGAACGATGCTGCTGGCACACCCCGCCGTCCTGCGCGACCTTGTCACCCGTTACGAGACCCTCCGAGCCGGGGCCGGAACCGAGCCGCCCACGGCGCAGTTGCTCCGCCAGCTCGAGGACGTCGCGTACACGCTGTGCGTCACTACCGGTACCCGGTCCCTGGAGCAGGCGCTGGCGGCGGCGCGCGAGCGGATGACGGCTGCACCGGTCGGCGCCGAGGCACCGGTCGGCTGAGGCACCGCTTCGCGGGGCGCCCGGCACCCGGTGTCCGTCGGGCGCCCCGCTTCGTTCAGGCCCGTGCCGCCTCGGCGGCGCGGGCCTCCTCGTCGATGTCCTCCAGGTCGAGGCGCACGATGTCCTTGACGATGACGAGGTAGCTGACGACGGCCATGGCGGCGCAGGCGCCCACGAAGACGAGCGCCAGGTCGAAGGATCCTGTGGCGTCGATGAGGTAGCCGATGACGATGGGTGTGACGATGCCCGCGACGGCACCGAAGGCGTTGAAGACCCCTCCGGCGAGCCCCGCTATCTGGCGCGGCGAGATGTCGGCCATGACCGCCCAGCCCAGCGCCCCGAGCCCCTTGCCGAAGAAGGAAAGGGCCATGATGGCGACGACCAGCCATGAGGCGGTCACGTAGTTGCAGACCAGGATGGACGTGGACAGCAGCAGCCCCACCACGATCGGGGTCTTGCGCGCGGCGGTGAGGGTCATGCCCCGGCGGTTGAGCCAGTCGGAGAGGAAGCCGCCCAGCACGCCCCCGGCGAACCCGCACAGCGCGGGCAGCGAGGCGACGAAGCCCGCCTCCAGGATGGACATCCCGCGCTCCTGGACCAGGTAGACGGGGAACCAGGTCAGGAAGAACCAGGTGATGGTGTTGATGAAGTACTGGCCGACGAAGACGCCGAGCATCGTGCGGTTGGTCAGCAGCTTCTTCACGTAACGCACGTTCTGGCGCGCGCTGGTGGCCTCAGCGGGGCCGCTGCTCCCGCTTCCGTCCTTCCCGTCCTTCTCGTCCGCCGGCCGGTCCATGTCGACCAGGGCGCCGCCCGCCGCGATGTGGTCCAGCTCGGCCCGCTGGACGCGGGGGTGGCTGCGGGGCGGGTGGATGACCCGCGTCCAGATGAGGGCGAGGACGACGCCGACGCCGCCCACGATGGTGAAGACGTGCTCCCAGCCCAGGGAGACGACGAGCCAGCCCATGAGCGGCGCGAAGGCGACCGTCGCGAAGTACTGGGCGGAGTTGAACAGCGCCGCCGCCGTGCCGCGCTCCTTGGTGGGGAACCAGGCGGCGACGATGCGGGAGTTGCCGGGGAAGGAGGGCGCCTCGGCGAGCCCGACCATGAAGCGCAGGAGGAAGAGCAGGACGACGGCCGCTCCGCTGAAGAACCCGATGGCGCCCTGGAGCATGGTGAAGACGGACCACAGGAAGATGGCGGCGCCGTAGACCTTCTTGGAGCCGAACCGGTCCAGCAGCCAGCCGCCGGGGATCTGGGCGAGGAGATAGGACCAGGAGAAGGCGGAGAAGAGGATGCCCAGCTCGCCGGAGCTGATGCCCAGGTCCTTCTGCATCGAGTCGCCCGCGATGGAGAGGGTCGAGCGGTCGGCGAAGTTGACCGTGGTGACCACGAACAGCATGGCCAGGATCAGATACCGGACCCGGCCGGGTTTGGCGGCCTTCGCGGCCTTCGTGGGGGCGGCGGTGGTGCCGGGTGCGGGGCCCGGGTCGGTAACCGGCTCGTCCTGCCGGTTGAGAGCTGTCATACGGATCGGTCTCCTGGAGCTTGTGGTGCAGACCACACCGGCCGGTTGCTGGGAGAGACCGTAGGTTCGCTTTTGATTCCCGTCCATGACGATTTTTGTATGCGTCGATACCTTTCCCGCATCGCGCTGCGGCATCGGCAGTGCCGGACGAGCGTCAGAGGGGCGTCAGAGGCGGTCGAGGAGGGCGTGCAGAGCGGGGTTGTCGTTGTTCTTGCGCCAGGCCAGGGCCAGCTCGACGGGTTCGGGGTCGACCAGCTCGACCTGCCGGAAGACGACCCCCTCGTAGCGCAGCCGCGCCGCCGCCTCGGGCACCAGCGCCACACCCCAGCCGCCGTTGACCAGCGCGAGGATGCTGTGGACCTGGCTGAGGTACTGGGTGAAGACGGGCGCGACGCGGGCGGCGCGGAAGACGCTGATGAGCAGTTCGTGGAAGTAGCGGGCCTCGATCGGCGAGTACATCAGCAGGTCCTGCCCGTCGAAGTCCGCGATGGACAGCGGCCCTTCACGCGAGGCGAGGGCGTGCCCTGCGGGCAGGGCCGCGAGGAGCCGTTCCCGCAGGGCCGGGCGCGAGTGCAGATCGGAGCCGGTGACGGGCGGGCGCACGAGTCCCAGGTCGAGGCTGTGCTCGGTGAGGGCCTCCAGTTGGTCGCGGGTGACCATCTCGCGCAGCACGATCTCCACACCGGGCATGGCGGTGCGGGCGGTGTCCAGGAGGGTGTCGAGCATCGAGTACGCGCTGGCAGCGGTGAAGCCGATGGCGATGCTGCCCGCCTCGCCCGTGGAGACCTGGCGCACGGCGAGGGTGGCGTGCTGGGCCTGGCGCAGGATGCGGCGGGCCTCGTTGAGGAAGGCGCGCCCCGCGTGGGTGAGGCGCACGGAGCGGTTGGTGCGGTCGAGGAGCTGGACGCGGAGATCGTTCTCCAGCAACTGGATCTGACGGCTGAGGGGCGGCTGCGTCATCTGGAGCCGCTCGGCCGCCCGGCCGAAGTGCAGCTCCTCGGCGACCGCCACGAAGTTGGTGAGCTGGGTGAGGGTGAACAACGATGCTCTCCCGGTATCAGTGAATGCCAAATTTGTGTTGGACGTGGATCGATGGGTGATCCTAACCTCACAGTGCGTCCACCGAGGCGGTGACGAGCGGGCCAGCGACGCGGCTGCGCCCCTCCCGCATCCCGTCCTCATCCGCCTTCGCGCCGAGGAGCCCTGAAGCCATGCCGCAGTTCTCACCCGAAGAGGTCGCCAGGAAGCTGGGCTCCGGCCTGCTCTCCTTCCCCGTCACGCACTTCCGCGAGGACCTCTCCTTCGACGAGGCCGCCTACCGCGAGAACATCGCGCGCCTCGGCGAGTTCTCCCCCGCCGGGCTGTTCGCCGCAGGCGGGACGGGCGAGTTCTTCTCGCTGACGGGCGAGGAGGTCGAGCGGGTCGTGACCGCCGCCGTGCGCGAGGCGCCCGAGGGGATGCCGGTGATCGCACCGGCCGGTTACGGCACGGCCACCGCGATCGAACTCGCCCGCGCCGCCGAGCGCGCGGGCGCGCACGGGCTGCTGCTCTTCCCGCCGTATCTGACGGAGGCGGGCCAGGAGGGCCTGGCCGCGCATGTGAAGGCGGTCTGCCGCGCCACGAGCCTCGGCGTGATCGTCTACAGCCGCGCCAACGCCGTCTACGACGAGACCACGGTCGCCGAACTCGCGGAGAGCTGCCCCAACTTCGTCGGCTTCAAGGACGGCGTGGGCGACCTGGAGCTGATGACCCGCGTCTACGCGCGCACCGGTGACCGGCTCGTCCACGTGGGCGGGCTGCCCACGGCCGAGATGTTCGCCCTCCCGTACCTGGAGATGGGCGTGACGACGTACTCCTCGGCCCTCTTCAACTTCCTGCCGCGCTTCGCGCTCGAGTTCTACGACGCGGTGCGCGCCCAGGACAGGGCCGAGGTGCGCCGCCGCCTGGACGAGTTCGTCCTGCCGTTCTGCGCGATCCGCCGCCGCAGCCCCGGCTACGCGGTGAGCATCGTCAAGGCGGGCATGAAGGTCGTCGGCCACCCGGCGGGGCCCGTGCGGGCCCCGCTCACCGATCTGACGGAGGCCGAGGTGGCGGAGCTGGCCGACCTCGTCAAGAAGGCCGAGTAGACCGCGGAGCGGGGAACCCCGTACGGCGGAGCCCGGCAACCGTCGGATTCGGGCCCCTTCCCCCTCCCCCCACCCTCCTCCGCAACCACCCGGTGCGCGCGACCGCAGCCGTGCGCACCCCTCTCACCCCCAGGGACACGAAGTGGTGACCACGACGCACACGACAGTCCAGGCCGAGGTCCAGGCCGCGCAGCAGGCGGGCGAGGCGACGCTCGACACGATCTCCTGGATCCGGCTCTCCTCCGTCGCCCTGCCCCTCTCCACGCCCATCAGCGACGCCAAGGTCCTCACGGGGCGGCAGAAGCCCATGACCGAGGTGGCGTTCCTGTTCGCGGAGGTCGGCACGGCCGACGGGCACCAGGGCATCGGCTTCAGCTACTCCAAGCGCGCGGGCGGCCCCGGCCAGTTCGCGCACGCCAAGGAGATCGCGCCGGCGCTGATCGGCGAGGACCCCAGCGACATCGGCAGGCTCTGGACCAAGCTGGTCTGGGCCGGGGCATCGGTGGGACGCAGCGGGCTGGCGACCCAGGCCATCGCCGCCTTCGACGTCGCGCTGTGGGACCTCAAGGCCAAGCGCGCGGGGCTCCCGCTGGCCAAGCTGCTGGGCGCGCACCGCGACTCGGTGCGCTGCTACAACACCTCGGGCGGCTTCCTGCACACCCCGCGCGAACAGCTCCTGGACAACGCGACCGCCTCCCTCGCCAGCGGCATCGGCGGCATCAAGATCAAGGTCGGCCACCCGGACCGCAAGGAGGATCTGGCCAGGCTGACCGCCGTACGCGAGCACCTGGGCGACGACGTGCCCCTCATGGTCGACGCCAACCAGCAGTGGGACCGGGCCACGGCACAGCGCATGGGCCGGGCCTTCGAGGACTTCGGCCTGGTCTGGATCGAGGAGCCCCTCGACGCCTACGACGCGACGGGGCACGCGGCGCTGGCCGCCTCACTGGACACCCCCGTCGCCACCGGCGAGATGCTCGCCAGCGTCGCCGAGCACTGGGAGCTGATACGTGCCGGGGCCGCCGACGTCATCCAGCCCGACGCGCCGCGCATCGGCGGCATCACCCAGTTCCTGAAGCTGGCCACGCTCGCCGAGCACCAGCATCTCCAGCTCGCCCCGCACTTCGCGATGGAGATCCATCTGCATCTGGCCGCTGCCTACCCGCACGAGCCGTGGGTGGAGCACTTCGACTGGTTGGAGCCGCTCTTCAACGAGCGCCTGGAGATCAGCGGGGGCCGCATGCACGTGCCCTCGCGCCCCGGCCTGGGCATCACCCTCAGCGACCAGGCGCGGGCCTGGACCCAGGAGGAGTACGAGACCGGGTCCCGTCCCTGACGGAACCGGGGTCAGGGGCAGCACAGGGGGCCGTCCCTGACCTGCGCGGAGGCAGGGGCCCCGGCCGGTGTGCGGCGGACCGCACACCGGCCGGAGAGCCGGAGCGGATGCTCAGGCCAGGGTGCCGCTGTCGCTGATGGTGATCTTGGCGTCGGTCTTGCCGCTGCGGGAGCCGTGCGACTCGATCTGCTTCACGATGTCGCTGCCCTCGACGACCTCGCCGAAGACGACGTGCTTGCCGTCCAGCCACGGCGTCTCGACCGTGGTGATGAAGAACTGGGAGCCGTTGGTGTTGGGGCCCGCGTTCGCCATGGACAGCAGGAACGGGCGGTCGTGCTTGAGGGTGAAGCCCTCGTCGGCGAACTTCTCGCCGTAGATGCTCTTGCCGCCGGTGCCGTCGCCACGGGTGAAGTCGCCGCCCTGGAGCATGAAGGCGGGGATGACGCGGTGGAAGGAGGAGTCCTTGTAGCCGAAGCCCTGCTCGCCGGTCGCCAGCTCGCGGAAGTTGCGCGCGGTCTTGGGGACCACGTCGTCGTACAGCTTGAAGACGATCCGGCCCAGGGGCTGATCGTTCAGGGTGACGTCAAAGAAAACGTTGCTAGCCATGACCACCATCCTGTCATCGCACCGGACCGGCCCGTGACACCACCCGCCGATGCGGCACCCGGCCCCGGCTCCGGCCCGGCACGGCCCCCGTCGTGGGAGGGGCGCGCGCCGGGCCGTGTCCCGGTCAGGGCGCCGGGGTCACCCGCGCGGGCGGGTCCGGGGGCCGGGCCGCCGGGGAGTCCGTGCCGGAGCCGCCGTCGGGCCCTGGCTCCAGGACCGTCGTTCTGGACAGGGACAGGTGGCGCGTCTCGCGGAAGGCGAGGAGGACCACCAGGGTGGAGACGACGGCGAGCCCCGTCAGATAGAAGCCGGGCGCGAGGGCCGTGCCGGAGGCGGCCACGAGCCCTGTGGCGACGAAGGGCGCCGTGCCGCCGAACAGCACGTAGGCCGCCGTGTAGCCGATGGCAGAGCCGCTGGCGCGCAGATGCCCTGGGAACATCTCCACCAGCGCGGGCACGTTCGAGGTGCCGATGACCGCGACGAGAACGGCCAGCGCGGCCGTGCCCGCCATGGCCCCCGCAAGACCCGTGCCCATCAGCGCGAAGGCGGGCAGGGTGAGCACGGCGAACCCGCCGCAGGCGACGAGCAGCAGCGGCTTGCGCCCGTAGCGGTCGCTGGCGCGCGCCGCGACGGGACAGGCCACGCAGTACGCGAGCATCGCGACCACGCTGGTCAGCATGGCGAGGCTGCTGCTGTAGCCCAGCTCCTCCGACATGTACGCGATCATGTAGCTGCTCATGAGGTAGTAGCCGACCGCGTTGGTGATGCTGTAGCCGAAGAGCGTGGCGATCTGCCGCCCGCACACCCGCACCGCGTCCCGCAGCGGGGTGGCCTCGACCTCGCTGCGCCGCTCCAGTTCGCGGAAGACGGGCGTGTCCTCCACCTTCGAGCGCAGATAGAGGCCGATCAGGCCGAGGGGCGCCGCGATCAGGAACGGGACGCGCCACCCCCAGCTCTCCATCGCCGGGGTGCTGAGCGTGGCCGTGAGCGTCACGCCGACGAGGGAGCCCGCCACGCTGGCCACTCCCACCGTCATCGGTACGGCTCCGGCGAACCGGGCGCGCTTGCCGTCGGGCGCGTACTCGACGATGAAGGCCGAGGCCCCCGTGTACTCGCCGCCGGTCGAGAAGCCCTGCACCGTGCGGAGCACGAACAGCAGCACGGGCGCGGCCACGCCGAGCGACGCGTACGTCGGCAGTACCCCGATGAGGAAGGTGGCCCCGCTCATCAGGAGCACGCTCAGCGCGAGCGCCCTGTTGCGGCCGAGGCGGTCGCCGTAGTGGCCGAAGAAGGCCGCGCCGACGGGCCGGGCGATGAAGCCTCCGGCGAAGATCGCCCAGGTGGCCAGCAGGGACGCCGTCGCGTCGTACTGGGGGAAGAACAGCCCGGCGATGGTCGCCGACATCACGGCATACGCGCCGGAATCGAACCACTCGACGAAGTTGCCGATGGCGGTGGCCAGCGTGATCCTGCGGCGGTCGGCGGCCGGCCGCTTCGCGGGGCTCGCCGTCCGTGGCGGGGGCGAGGGTGGCGGGGGCGAGGGTGGCGGGGGCGAGGGTGGCGGTGGGGGTACCGACCGCCCTGGGTCCTGCGCGTCCTGGGTCATGGGAACCTCGATCAGTCGGCGCTCAGCCGGGTGCCCGCCTCACGTGCCCTCAGCTCGGCACGGCGGATCTTCCCGGTGGACGAGCGGGGCAGGTCGGCGACGAACTCGATGTGCCGTGGATAGGCGAAGCGCGAGTGACCCTCCTTGGCGAAGGCGCGGATGGCGTCCGCCAGCTCCTCGCCGGGCTCGTGTCCCTCGGCGAGCTGCACGAACGCCTTGACGGCCTGGCCCCGCACCGGGTCGGGGACGCCCACGACCCCGGCGTCGGCCACCGCGGGGTGTGCCCGCAGCGCCTCCTCGACCTCGTAGGGGCCGACGCGGTACCCGGAGGTCTTGATGACGTCGTCGGCGCGGCCGAGGAACCAGTAGTAGCCGTCCTCGTCGACGACCGCCTGGTCCTTGGTGTGGAACCACTCGCCGCCGAAGGTCTCCTCCGATGCCTCGGGACGGTTCCAGTAGCCCAGCGGGAACTGCGGGTTGGACCTGGCGCGCAGGCAGATCTCGCCCGCCTCGCCCTGGGGCACGGGCCGCTCGCGCTCGTCCAGCAGCGCGACGTCCCAGCCGGGGAGCGGGCGCCCCATGGAGCCGTCCTTGACGGGGACGCCGGGGAAGTTGCCGACGAGGGGGTAGGACTCGGTCGAGCCGTAGTAGTCGAGCGGGGTGATCCCGAACTGCTCGCGGAACCAGCCGATGAGGTCCTCGGTCAGCGGTTCGTTGGAGGAGCACACGACCCGCAGCGACTGCGGGAAGCGGGTGCCCGCGTCCGGCACCTCGGCCCGGGTCTTGCGCAGGAAGGTGGGGTTGACCAGCGCCGTCGTCACCTTGTTGCGGGACATCGAGGCGAGCAGCCCGGCCGGGTCGAAGCCCCCGGCAGGCCGGTACACGAGGTGGACGGCGCCCGCGCGCAGCGGCCCCATCAGCTTCGCCATGGACCACGCCCAGTCGCCCGCGCCGTAGAAGACGTCGCCGGGGCGCAGGTCGTGGCAGTGCTGGAACTCGTTGTGGCCGAGCAGGGTGCGGTGCGCGTGCACGATGCCCTTGGCCGCGCCCGTCGTGCCGGAGGTGTAGAAGATCAGCGCCGGGTCGTCGGCGCGGGTGTCCACGGTGGTGAACTCTGGCGGCAGCGCGTCGATGGCCGGGTCGTCCACGTCCACGACGGTGCCCGTGAACTCCGGGGCGCGTGCCGCTCCCCCGGCCTCGGTGAGCAGGACCGTGGCGCCGGAGTCCTCCAGCCGGTAGCGGACGGGCCCGTCGGCCCACAGCAGCGACATGGTGACCAGTACCGCGCCGGTGCGCAGCACGCCCAGGTAGGCGGCCGGGGTGTCGGGGCGCTGCGGCAGCAGCACTGCGACGCGGTCCCCCGGCCGTACGCCCAGGTCACGCAGATGCGCGGCGACCTGCCGCGAACGGTCCTGGATCTCGCCCCAGCGCACCTCGCGGCGGGCGCCCGTGTGGTCCTCGTGGAGGAGCGCGAGCTTCTCGCGCGGGTGTCTGTCGGCCACGTCGGCGGCCATGTTGTAGCGCTCGGGCACGTCCCAGCCGGGGTGCGGGGGCGTGCCGGGCGCGGGGCTCGGCACGCGCTGGGCGCGGGCGGGCTCTGTGGTGTCCGTCGTGCCGGTGGTGTCCGTCGTGTTCATGGTGTGCGTCTCCCGTCGGCGGTTCAGCGGCGGCGGCCGGCGAGGAAGCGGGCCATCTCGCGCTGCGGCTCGCCGGTGGCGTACGCGGCGGCGTGCACCCGCTTCGCGGACTCGACCGCCTCGACGAGCGCCGCCTCGTCCAGCTCGCGTATGCGGCCCTTGGTCAGCGCGACCGCGCCCGAGGGCAGTTCGCCCAGCTTCCTGGCCTGTTCGACGGCCGCTGGCAGCACCTCGTCGGCGTCGACCAGGCGGGTCAGCAGGCCGAGCCGCCGCGCCTCCTCCCCGTCGACGAGGTCACCGGTCAGCGCGAACTCGGTCGTCTTGGCGCGGCCGAGGATCTCCCACATCGCCCAGATCCCGGTGATGCTGGGAATGCCGGAGAGGAGTTCGGGCTGACCCATCCGCACGTCCGGGTGGCCGATGCGCAGGTCGGCGAGGAGCGCGAACTGGAATCCGGAGCCCGCGACGACGCCGTTGACGGCCGCCACGGTGGGCTTGTCGATGTCGCGCACGGCGCGGTACAGGACGTCGAAGCTGTCGATCCATGCCTCGGCCGCCGCGTGGTCGTCCGGTGCGATGCCGCTGGTCTCGCCGAGGTCCTGGCCCGCGCAGAAGGCGCGGCCCGCGCCGGTCAGGACGACGGCGGTCACCTCCGGGTCCTTCGCGACCTCGCCCAGTACGGCGATGAGGCGTGCGCGCATCGCGGCGGTCCAGGCGTTGAGCTTGTCGGGCCGGTTCAGGGTGACGACGGCGACGGGTCCTTCGCGGGTGAGCAGGACCGTCCCGGCTCCGGGTTCCGTTTCCGCCGTCGCTGAGGCCGCATGGGCCGTCGCCGGGGTCGCCGGGGTCATGTCGGGGGTGTGCACGCTGTCGGAGGAGGGGGAGTTCACAGTGCTGGCCTTTCCGCCGTGTGTTTCCGCTGGCCACTCGCGAGTCGCCTGGAATACAAGCAGCCGTCGGCCGGGGCTGACCAACACCAATCCGGACCGGCAGTGATATCGCATCGGTATGGTGCGCGGATGGAGCTGAGACATCTGCGGTACTTCGTGGTGCTCACCGAGGAGCTGCACTTCGGCCGCGCGGCCGAGCGACTGCACATGGCGCAGCCTCCGCTTTCGCAGCGGATCCGCGATCTGGAACGCGAACTGGGAGTGCGGCTCTTCGACCGCACCCGGCACCGGGTGCGGCTGACCGAGGCCGGGGCGCTGCTGCTGGAGCACGCCAGGCCGGTGCTGGAGAGCGCGGACGCGGCGAGGGAGGCGATGCGCCGCATCCGGCCCGGCGCCGCCGGGGTACTGCGCGCGGGCGTGCCCCCGGACACCGCACCCGTCACCCTGCGGACGCTGGTGGGCACCTTCGCCTCGATGGAGCCCAGCGTCCTGATCGACCTCAACGAGATGACCACGGACGAGCAGTTGGCCAGGCTCAGGGAGGGCGAGCTGGACGTCGGCATGATCCGGCACCCGGCCGACACGGTGGGCCTGGAATCGGGTCCTGTGGTGCACCGTTCGCTGGGCGTGGTCCTCCCCGAGGAGCATCCGGCGGCGGGCGCGGAGACGGTGCGGCTGCGCCGTCTCAACGGCTCACCGCTGGTGATCTTTCCGCGGCTGATGGCGCCGAAGCTCTACGACCACATGCTGACGGTCTGCCGCGACAACGGCTTCCTCCCCGGCGCGATCCGGCACGCCCGCAACCCGCACTTCATCCATGGCCTCGTCCTCGCGGGGCGCGGTGTGCACCTCAACGAGGAGCCGTCGGCCGGGCTGCCGCCGGGGCTGGTGTGGCGCCCCGTGGACGAGCGGAGCCTGACGTGGTCCACGTCGGTCGTGTGGCCCCGCGCCCATACGGCCGACGTCGTCGCCACCTTCGCCGACGCGGCGCTCTCAGGCCTGCTGGCCGCGGGCCACGTCCACCCGGGCTGAGGCCAGAAGAAAAGGAACAAAAGGGCTTTCAAGGGATATTTAGATCCGGCAATGACCTTTATCTCAAGAAAAAGGTTGCATCCCGTGAACCTTGTGCCTCAGACAACCATCTCCTTAACTGAAGGTGAAGCCCTCCTAAAAACCGGGAAGTTTGAGCATGCTCAGAGAAATACCGCCCCTTGCCGAGGTGCGGCGCATCACTCAGAAGAAGCGCGACGCGTGGTGGACCGTCCTGCTCGTCGACCCGGTGGCCACACCGCTGGTCCGGTTCACCGCCGCGCGTACCAGGATCACTCCCAACCAGATCACCTGGGCCGCGCTCCTTCTGGGACTCGTCTCCGCCGCCTGCTTCGCGACGGGTGACTGGCGCTGGCTCGTCGCCGGTGCCGTCCTTTACCACCTGAGCTTCGTTCTCGACTGCATGGACGGGAAGATCGCCCGTCTCACGGGGACCGGCTCCGTCTTCGGCGCCTGGCTGGACTACGTCTTCGACCGCATCCGCGTCATGGCCTGCGCCGTCGCGCTGATGGCGGGCCAGTACCAGCGGACCGGCGACACCCTCTACATCTGGCTCGCCGCCGTCGTCATCTTCCTGGACGGCCTGCGGTACATCAACTCTCTGGAGATCTTCAAGACGCGCCACACCATGCGCAAGCAGATCAAGGCCCATGTGCGCGAGGCCCGGCGTGCCGAGAACTCGGCCGATCTCGCCTTCATGGAAGACCTGCTGCGCAACAACCCCGAGGCCGACATCGAGCAGGACCTCGCCAAGGCGGAGCAGGCGGAGGAGGCTTCGCACGCGGAGAGGACCGGGGAGACGCCGGGGGCCGACGAGAACGACGCGTCCGGCTCCCAGGAGCAGACCCCGCGCGCCCAGGTCATCGACCTGCACCAGGAGTTCCGGCACCGCTTCCCGTCCTACCTGCGGTTCCGCTCCTTCATGCTCCGGCACCGCATCCGCACGCACCTGATCAGCGGCATCGAGTTCCAGATGGCCGTGTTCATCATCGGCCCGCTCTTCAACATCGTGCTGCCGGTCACGATCGTCTCCGGCGTGCTGCTGCTCGTCTTCGAGCTGGCCATCATCTACAAGCTGCTGCTCTCCACCCGTGACTTCACCCGCACCATCGACTCCTTCAAGCGGGAGAAGCAGGAGCGCGAGGAGGCCGCGGCCCGCGCCGAGGCACTGGCGCCCGTCACGCACCTCGCCGGTACGGATCTGCCGGGCATGGGCACGGGCCCTGCCGGTACGGACCAGGCGCGTTTCCCCGTCGCGACGTGAAGGACTGACCGCCCGCCGAGCGTCCCCGGCGCCCCCGCTTCGCGCGGTGGCGCCGTTCCGACGTCTCCGACGCCGCCAGGGCCCAGTCGGCTCCGGCGGCTCAGGCGGCTCAGGCGGCTCAGGCGGCTTCGACGTCCCAGGGTGAGCCGTAGCGTCCCGTCAGCTCGGTGATCTCCCCGTCCGCCAGCAGGCGCTGTTCACCGCCGCCGAGCAGGAGGCGCAGCGCGCAGACTTCTTCCAGTTCCACGGCCCCGTCGGCAGCGGCACCCATCGAGGTGCCCGCCACGACGGGGCCGTGGTTCTGTAGCAGCGCGGCACGGAAGCCGAACCGGAGGCCCTCCAGCAGCTCCGCCTGCGCGGGGTCGCCAGGGGCCGCGTAGGGGATGAGGGGGGTCTGGCCGACGCGCATCACGAAGTACGGAGTGAGCGGCGGGATCGCGCTCCGCTCCGACCAGGCGGGCAGGCAGCTCACGGCCGCCGCGTGCCGCGAGTGCAGATGGACGACGGCGGTCAGCTCCGGGTCCCTGCGGTAGAAGGCCGTGTGCAGGGGGAACTCCTTGGAGGGCCGCGGCCCCGCCAGCAGGGTGCCGTCCAGGGAGAGTTCGCTGAGCGCGCCGGTGTCGAGCGCCGCGAGGTCGGCGCCGGTCGGCGTGATGAGTATCCGGTCCCCCTCCCGGACGCTGAGGTTGCCGGAGGAGCCGGGGCTGAGGCCGAGCCCCGCGAGCCGGGCGCCGGCCGCGGCGAGTTCGTCGCGCGGCCCGCTCACGACAGCACGTCCCAGGCCGTGGTGAACATGTCCGTACCGCCGAAGTTCCCCGACTTCAGCGCGAGGTCCACCGCCTGGCGCCCACCCCCGACGTGCGTCCGGGCCACCGCCCAGGAGACGCCGGGCGCGATGGGCGCGCCGAGGCGCAGCGTACGGGCGCCGAGCGCCGTCACCACCGCGCCCGAGGTCTCCCCTCCGGCCACCAGCAGGCGCCGGGCCCCCGCGCCGACCAGGTCGGCCGCGCAGCGGGCGAGTGCGCGCTCCACCAGGACCGGGGCTTCCGCGCCGCCGCCTCCGGTGCCGCGCTCGACGTCGGACTCCTCGCCGACGGCGTAGATCAGCGGCGGGCTGCCGGGGTCCTCGCGCCAGCTCTCGCGCACGAAGGCGGTGAGCGCGGCGACGGCGGCCTCGAAGTCCGCGCGCAGCGCGGCGAGGTCCAGCTTGCGGTGCGGCAGACGCTCCCGCGCGTGGCGGACCTGCGCTCGGGTGGCGGCGGAGGCGCTGCCGGAGAGGATCACGCCGTGGGTACCGCCGGCGGAGCGGGCGCGCGCGGTGGCCGCGTCGGGCTGCGGGCCGCTGAGGCCCAGGGCCAGCCCTGCGGCTCCGGTGACGAACGGCAGGTCCGAGGTGGCGGCGGCGAGGGTGCGCAGATCGGCGTCCGTGGTGGCGTCGAGGACGATCAGCCCGTCCTGGAGTCCGGGCGCGGCCAGCGCCTCGCGCACGGAGGACTCGCCCGCGCGCACCGTGTCGTGCCCGACGGCGTGCACGGGGCGGCGCGTCTGCGGCGCGAGCAGGCGGCCGAGGTGGCTGTCGCGCATGGGGGTGAGCGGGTGGTCGCGCATCGGGCTCTCGTCCAGGAGGTCGTCGTGGACGAAGAGCCGCGAGCGGTAGACGGTCCGTCCCGTGGCCGGGAAGGACGGGACGACCACGGTGCGCCGCTCCCCCAGCTCGTCGAGCAGCGCGTCGGTGACGGGGCCGATGTTGCCGTGGGGCGTGGAGTCGAAGGTGGAGCAGAACTTGAAGTAGAAGCGCGCGCAGCCGGCGGCGCGCAGGGCGCGGAGCGCGGCGACGGAGTCGGCCACGGCCTCCTCGACGGGCGCCGTGCGGGACTTGAGCGCGACGACGACCGCGTCCACCTCGCTCAGATCGCCGTCCCCGTCCCCGACCCCGTCTCCGGTCCCGTTCCCGGCGGCCTCCGCGCAGGGCGGGCCGACGGTCACCTCCGTACGGAATCCGCGCGCCACCAGCATCGTGGCGAGATCCGTCGCGCCGGTGAAGTCATCGGCGATGGCCCCTAGAAACGGCATCGGCTCTCCCGAGTTCGCGTTCGCGTGTTCTGCGGCGCCGCGAGGGCGGCGGTCCGTGGTGCATGCATGTGAAAAAATGTTACCAGTCTTGACGCTCACGTTAAATGCTGCATAGTTTTTGTTAACCGGTGAGGGTCGGCCCCCGGCCCCCAAGGTCCCCCAGGTCCCGCCAGGTCCCCGAGGCCCCGTCACCGCGCCGCGCACTTCGCCGAGGAGCTCCATGAACGTGCATCACCTGTTCGCCGACACCGGCGACCGTCCGGTCCGTTACGCGCTGTCCGGCGCCGGGGGCGGCTTCGCCCGGACGCTGCTCGCGCAGACCCGGCGCATCCCGCGTCTGACGCCCGCCGTCCTGTGCGACGTCGACGTGGAGCGGCTGCGCGCCGTCTGCGCCGAGCTGGGCTACGGCGAGGACGAGCTGGCCGTCTGCGCCGACGCGAACTCCGTCGCCGAGGCCGGGCGCGAGGGCAGGACCGCCCTCGTCGCCGACGCGGCGCTGCTCGGCGCCACGGGCTGGGACATCCTCGTCGAGGCCACCGGCAGCCCCGCGCACGGCTTCGCGATGGCACGCGACGCGCTGCGCTCCGGGCGCCACGTCGCCATGGTCAGCAAGGAGGTCGACTCCGTCGCGGGGCTCCACCTCGCCCAGCTCGCCGACGAGCGCGGGCTCGTCTACACGACCGCCGACGGGGACCAGCCAGCCAACCTCATCGGCCTGGTGACCTGGGCCGAGACCCTGGGGCTCGACATCGTCGCGATCGGCAAGTCGACGGAGTACGACCTCGTCCTCGACCCCGCCGAGGGCACCGTCACCCAGCTCGACACCACCATCCAGGCCCCGGAGCTGGCCGGGCTGCTCCAGCTCGGCGACGATGTGCGCGCGACGCTGCGCGCCCGCGCCGAGGCCGTCGCCGCGCTGCCCACGGGCGCGACGGCCGACTACTGCGAGATGGCCGTCGTCGCCACCAGCACCGGCTTCCGCCCCGACACCGAGCGGCTGCACTACCCCGTGGCCCGCGTCGCCGAGCTGGCCGACGTCTACGCGCTCCGCGAGGACGGCGGCGTCCTGCACCGCGCCGGAGCCGTCGACGTGTTCACCGCGCTCCGGCCCGTCGGCGAGGCGTCGTTCGCGGGCGGCGTCTTCGTCGTCGTCCGCACCCACGACCCGGAGACCTGGCGCACCCTGGCCGCGAAGGGGCACGTGGTGAGCCGGAACGGGAAGTACGCGGCCGTCTACCTCCCGTACCACCTCATGGGCGTGGAAACGCCCATGACTCTGCTCTCCGCCGTCCTGCACGGCCGCCCCTCCGGCGGCACGGACCCGCGCGGCCACGCCGTGCTCGCGGGCCGCGCCGAGCGGGAGCTCTCGGCGGGGAGCCCGCTGCCCATGGGCGGTCACCACCACGACGTGTCCGGGGTACGGGCCGTGCTGCTGCGCGACGAGGAAGCCCCGGACGACGTGGCCCCGCTCTATCTCGCGGCCGGTACCAGGCTGCGCCGCGCCGTACCCGAGGGCGGGCTGCTCACGCTGGACGACCTGGAGGGGTACGACACCGCGCTGGCCGCAGCGTGGGCCGAGGGCCGCGCGGCCCGCCCGTCCACGCCCGCGAGCACGAGCACCACCGGAGCGCGGTCATGAGCGACGACGTCCGTCATCTGCTGCTCGCCGGTGCGGCGATCGTCTTCCTCGTCCTGCTGATCACCAAGGCGAAGCTGCACCCGTTCCTGGCGCTCGCGTTCGCCGCGCTGGGGCTCGGTTTCGCCAACGGCATAGGCCCCGCCAAGACGGTGGAGCACTTCGAGACCGGCTTCGGCGACGCGCTCAGCGGCACGGGTCCCGTCATCGGACTCGGCACCATCCTGGGCGGCATCCTGCTCGGCTCGGGCGGCGCCGACAGGATCGCCACCGCGTTCATCGGCGCCCGCCCCGTCAAGTGGATCCCCACCGCCATCGCCGCGGCGGCGCTGCTCATCGGCATGCCGCACCTGTTCGACGTCAGCTTCGTCATGCTGGTGCCTCTGGTCTACGCGGTGGCCAAGCGCACCGGCTCCCATCTGCTGTTCGTCGGGCTGCCCATGGCGGCCGGCCTCTACGTGTCGCACGGGCTGCTGCCCCCGCACCCCTCCCCCACGCTGGCCGTGCAGGCGTACGACG
This sequence comes from Streptomyces sp. NPDC054796, assembly GCF_053611545.1. Classification (NCBI taxonomy): domain Bacteria; kingdom Bacillati; phylum Actinomycetota; class Actinomycetes; order Kitasatosporales; family Streptomycetaceae; genus Streptomyces; species Streptomyces sp. NPDC054796. Next base: position 70,635 of record NZ_JBSHAO010000025.1, read on the forward strand.
CCAGCACCGGGCTCACCCTCTTCTACGGCCTGATCATCGCGATCCCCCTCGCCGCCGTCAGCGGCCCGCTGCTCACGCGGTTCGCGTCCCGGTGGTTCGGCCCGGCGCCCGACCTGGACAAGGGCCCGGTGCCCGATCCGGGGCCCGCGCCGCAGGACGGCAAGCGGCCCGTCTCCCTCGCTCTGGCCCTGATCACCGTGCTGCTGCCCGCCGCGCTGATGCTCACGGGCACCCTGGGCACGGCCGTCGTGGACAAGGGCACCTGGGCTTACACCCTCTTCGAGGCGTGCGACACACCGGTGCTGTCCCTCATCGCCGCCGTCGTCTTCGCCTTCTTCGCACTCGGTGTGCGCTCCGGGTTCGGGCTGAGCCAGCTCCAGAAGATGGCGGGCAAGGGCCTGGGGCCCGTCGGCTCCATCATCCTGATCCTGGGCGCGGGCGGCGCGCTCAAGGAGATGCTGTCGGCGACCGGCGTGGACGACGTGATCTCCCACTACGCGGTGGACTGGTCCGTGCCCCCGCTCGTGCTGGCCTGGGCCGTCGCGGCGCTGCTGCGGATCTGCCTGGGTTCGGCCACGGTGGCGACCGCCGCCGCGACGGGCATCGTGGCGCCCCTCATCGGCGCCTATCCCGGGCTGTCGCCCGAGCTGCTGGTGCTGGCCACCGCCTCCGGCGCGGTCATGCTCTCGCACGTCAACGACTCGGGGTTCTGGCTGTTCAAGGAGTACTTCCAGCTCAGCATCGCGCAGACCTTCCGCACCTGGACCCTGATGCTCTCGCTCCAGTCGGTCCTGAGCCTCGGCGGCATCCTGCTGCTGAGCACGGTGGTCGGCTGAGGGCCGCAGCCAAGCCGTGGCGGAGGAGCCCGGACCGCAGCGCGTACGGCGGTTCGGGCAGGATGAGAACGCAACACGCAGAACCGGAACAAGCGGAACCAGAACACGCAGAACCGCAACACGCAGGACGCGGCCCGAAGCCGCGAGACCGGGACGGAGAACGCAGCATGGCTTCCTCGGGCAGCACGGCTTCCTCGGAGGGGCTCCCGCTCATCCCCGACCAGCGCCGCGAGCTGCTGGTGAAGCATCTGCGCCGCGAAGGGGTGCTCAGCGTCCAGCAGATCACCCAGATCTTCGGCGTCTCGCACATGACGGTACGGCGCGACATCGCCGAACTGGAGCGCCAGGGCCTGGTCTTCTCCGTGCCCGGCGGGGTGCGTATCGCCAGTCAGGTGCACTCCGAACCCAGCTTCCAGGCGAAGTCCCAGGTCGAGCGCTCCGAGAAGCGCGCCATGGCCGAGGAGGCGGCGCGCCTGGTGCACAGCGGCATGACCGTCTACCTCGACGCGGGCACGACGATGCTCTCGATGGTGCCGCTGCTGGCCGAGCACGACGAACTCACCGTGGTCACCAACGACTTCGGCGCCGTCGAGCAGCTCTTCGGGGCGCGCCATCTCGACGTCATCCACGTCGGCGGGCAGGTCGAGCCGGACAACCACTCCAGCGTGGGGCGGCTAGCGGCGGCCACGGTCCGCCAACTGGCCTTCGACATCGCCTTCATCAGCACCAGCTCATGGGACCTGCTGCGCGGGGTGACCACACCCTCCGAGCGCAAGGTCGAGGTCAAGCAGGCGGCGATGGCGGCGGCGTCCACGTCGGTGCTGGTCGCGGGGTCCTCGAAGTACGGGACCTTCGGCATGTACAGGGTGGCGGCGCTCGGCGCGTTCGACACCGTCGTCACCGACACCGCCCTCACCGAGGCGGCTGCCGAGGGGATCCGCGCGGCGGGCGCGGATCTGCGTCTGACGTCGCCCTCCGAGTGAGCCCGGGGCGGGCCCCGGGCCCCGGGCCATTCCGGTCAGGGTGCCGGAGCCGCGCGGCGCCCTTCGTCCTCGTCCACGGCCGGGAGCCCCGCCGGACCGCTGTCGTCCAGCACCCGGCCGCTGGTCTCCCCCAGCAGGAGGATGCTCAGCACGGTCAGCAGACAGAACCCGGCGATGACGAGAGAGATGAACAGCCCGCCCCCGCCGGACGAGGAGCGGTTCACCTCGGCGAAGAGCAGCGGCCCGAAGCCCGCGCCGAGACCGGCGAGCTGGTAGCCGAGCGAGGCGCCCGTGTAGCGGCTGCGCGTGCCGAACAGCTCGGCGTACAGGGCCGCGAGGGGCCCGTACATCATCGGGTGGATCACGGCCTGCCCGAGGACGGCGGCGAGGGTGAGCAGCAGGGCGCTGCCGGAGTCCATCAGCGGGAAGAGCGCGAAGGCGAAGCCGCCCATCAGCACGGCGCCGCTCAGCACGACCGGGCGTCTGCCCGTACGGTCGGACAGCGCGGCCCAGCCGAGGATGCCGAGGACGGCCAGCGCCGAGGAAAGGGTGAGCGCGTTCAGCACGGTCTGACGCGGGTGGCCCGCCTGGACCCCGTAGGCGATGAAGTACGTGGTGAGCGCGCCCTGTGCGACGAAGGCGCCGAGTCCGGTGCCGATCGCGAGCAGCAGGTCGCGCGGGTGGTGGCGCAGCACCTCCAGCAGGGGCGGAGTGCGCGGCGGCGCCGTCTCACGCTTCGCGTCGCGCCCCGTCTCCCGTCCCTTCTCGCGCTCCGCCTCCGCCTCGCGCACCGCCCGGAAGACGGGCGTCTCCTCCACCCGCGTCCGTACGAAGAGGCCGACGGCGAGCAGCACGACGCTCAGCAGGAAGGGGATGCGCCAGCCCCAGGCGAGGAACTGCTCCTCGGTGGTGAACGAGGCGGCGGCGCTGAAGGCGGCCGTGGAGAGCACCATGCCGCAGGGCGCGCCCGCGTTGGTGAAGCCCGCCCACAGGCCGCGCCGCGAGGTGCTGTGCTCGGCCGAGACCAGCACGGCGCCGCCCCACTCCCCGCCCACCGCGATGCCCTGGAGGAGCCGCAGCAGCACCAGGATGACGGCGGCCCAGCTCCCGATCTGCTCGGACGTGGGCAGCAGCCCGATCAGGAAGCTGGCGGCGCCCATCAGCGTCATCGTCGCGACGAGCACGCGTTTGCGCCCGAACCGGTCACCGAAGTGCCCGCAGAGCACGCCGCCGAGGGGCCGCGCGACATAGCCCACGGCGAACGTGCCGAAGCTGGCGACCGTTCCGGCCAGCGGGTCCAGGCCGGAGAAGAAGATCTGACTGAAGACGACGGCCGAGGCGGTGCCGTAGAGCAGGAAGTCGTAGAACTCGATGACGCTGCCGAGGAAGCTGGACGTGACGGCCCGGCGCAACTGTGTGCTGTCGGGTCCGGGCACGGGCACGGAGTCGGCGGCTGCGGTGGGTGGTGGGTTCGGTGCCACGGTCGTCTCCTTCGGCGCCGCGCGGAGGAACGGGGAGGCGGGTCACGGGTTCCGGGGTTCAGGGATCAGGGGGTGCCGTAGCGCTCGCGGAGCGCGGACTTGAGCAGCTTGCCCGAGGCCGTACGGGGCAGGGCGTCGGCGACGACGACCGACCTGGGCACCTTGTACGCGGCGAGACGCCCGGCGAGCGTGCCGCGTATCCGGTCCGGGTCGGGCGCATCGCCTTCGTGGGGCACGACCACGGCCAGCGGGGCCTCGCCCCACTTCTCGTCGGGTACGCCGATCACGGCGCACTCGGCGACGGCGGGATCGTCGAGGAGGGCCGCCTCCACTTCGGCCGGGTAGACGTTCTCGCCACCGGAGATGATCATGTCCTTGTAGCGGTCGACGATGGTGACGTAGCCGTCCTCGTCCCTGCGCGCCGCGTCCCCGCTGCGGAACCAGCCGTCGGTGAACGCCTCGGCGCTCTCCTCCGGCAGCCCCCAGTAGCCGGGCATCACATGGGGGCCGCGCACGACCACCTCGCCGGTCTCGCCCGGTCCCACGGGGCGCAGTCCGGGGCCCGGTTCCACCACTCGCACGTCGCTGAAGAAGTGCGGCACCCCCGCGCTCCCGGCCTTGCTGACGCTGTGCGCTGCGTCGAGGAAGAGGACACCGGGTGCCGCCTCGGTCATGCCGTAGCCCTGGGTGAAGGTGAGCCCGCGCGCCTGGTACGTCTCGATCAGGGAGCGGGGCACGGGCGCGCCCCCGCAGGTGAGCAGCCGCAGTGAGGAGAGGTCGGCGTCCGGCCAGCGCGGGTGCGCCGCGAGCCGCTGGTACATCGCGGGGACCCCGAACATGAAGCTGACGCGGTGGCGTGCGACGAGGTCGAAGGCCGCGTCGGGCTCGAAGGAACCGGTGAGCAGACAGCAGCCGCCCTTGAGCAGGACGGGGAGGGCGAGCATGTTGAGCGCGGCGGTGTGGAAGAGCGGCGCGGAGACGAGGGCGACCTCGTCGGCGACGAGATCGTGGTCGACGAGGACGTTGACCGCGTTCCAGGTGAGGTTCCCATGGGTGAGCATCGCGCCCTTGGGGCGGCCCGTGGTGCCCGAGGTGTACATGAGCAGGCACAGGTCGTCCGGGTCGACGGTCTCGTCCAGTGGCTCGCCCTGTGCCGCCGCGATCGCGTCCTCGTAGGCGACGTCGACGGGCAGCGTCCGGGGGACGTCGCCTACGGGGACGGAACCGCCGCGCTGCCCGGCCAGTTCCTGGACGAGCGGCGCGTGTTCGGGGGTGTGGACGAGGAGGCGGGCGCCGGAGTCGGTGAGCTGGTACGCGGTCTCGGGGGCGCTCAGCCGGGTGTTGAGCGGCAGGAAGACGGCGCCGAGCAGGCCCGTCGCGAAGAACGTCTCGAAGTAGGCGGGGTGGTTGGGCCCGAGGAAGGCCACCCGGTCCCCGCGCCGCACCCCCAGCTCCCGCAGCGTGTGGGCGAGCCGCGTGGTGCGGTCGTGGAGCGCGGCGAAGGTGACGGTGCGTCCGTCGTGGAGAAGGGCCGCGCGATGGGGGGTCTTGCGGGCGCGGCGTGCGGGCCAGGATCCCAGTCCCTCGTTGCGCATCACACTCTCCTCGTCAGGAGCCGGAGCCGGTGGTCCGCCACGTGCGGGGTGCGGAGAGGAAGCTAGGACCAATAATTGTCGACGTCAATAGTTGTCGCCGACACCTTCGTGGACCATCCTTGACGTACGGCGGGCCGCGAAGCACAGCGGCGGACGAGTGACAGGGGACGGACGACGGTGAGCAGGGAGCAGGCCATCACGTACACGCGCTCGGCGAAGGACCCGGGCAGGACCCCCGCGAGCCGCAGCCTCGACGCCGACGAGCCGTGGATGCGCTCGCTGCACTCCGACACCGGCTATCTGCTCTACCGGCTCGGCCTGCGCTCGGGCCAACTGTTCAACGCGACGCTCCAGGAGTCGGGGCTGCGGCTGCGCCACTACGCGGTGCTGCGCTATCTCGCCACCGTCGAGGGCGCGCTCCAGCGGGAGCTGAGCACGCGGCTGGGCTACGACCCGTCGGCCATCGTCGGCCTCGTCGACGACCTGGAACGCCTGCAACTGGTCGAGCGCCGCCCGGCGCCCGCCGACCGGCGCAGCCGGGTCGTCGTCCTGACGGAGGCGGGGAGCGACTTCCTGCGCGACATGGACGCCGCGAGCCTGCGCGTGAGCGACGGCCTGCTCGCACCGCTCGACGCTGCCGAACGCGAGCTGCTGCACGGGCTGTTGCTGCGCCTCGCGGAGCCTGACGCGTCAGACGCGTCGTCCGCCTCATCAGCTCGCGAAGGCGGCTGAGCCCGGCACCCCGGCGTGGCCGCCGGGTTCATGTGCGTACGTCGAAGACGTAGAGGCCCAGTTCGCCGCAGACCGCGAGGCGGTCTCCCGAGGGGAACCACGTCAGGCGGCCCAGCGCCGAGTCCACCCGGAGGTAGGTGACGCAGCGCAGCGTCGCCGTGTCCCACAGGCGGAGGGTCTTGTCCCGGCTGCTGGTGGCAAGCCACCGGCCGTCCGGACTGACGGCGACGCCCGTGACCTCACCCACGTGACCGGTGAGCGTTGCGCGCGGAGTGCCGTCCGCGTGCCACAGCCGCACAGCACCCTTTTCTGCGGGACCAGCCAGCCAGGTGCCGCAGGGGGCGATGGCCACGGTGTTGGGGTAGACCAGGCCGGTCCTCTCGCCAAGCGTGGCGCGCGGGGTGCCGTCGGCCTCCCACAACCGGACCGTGCCGTCCCCGCTCTCGGTGGCGAGCCATGTGCCGCACGGCGCGATCGCCACGTCCCAAACATTGTTGTCCGCGTAGGAATCGCCGCGGCAAACAGGGAGTTCGCCGCGCGGGGTGCCGTCGGCCTCCCACAACCGGACCGTGCCATCCTCGCCCGCGGCGGCGAACCACGTCCCGCACGGCGCAATGGCGAGGGCGTTGATCCAGTTCGCTTCCTCCTCCTTGATCACGGCGCGCAGGGAGCCGTCGCTGTTCCACCGTTCGACGAACCCCCCGCTCCCCGCTACGGCCAGCCAGGTGCCGCACGGGGCGATGGCCACGGTTTCGAGCAAATCAGCATGGCCTTCGCGCGCGAAGTCGCGCAGTTCGGCGCCGTCCGCGCTCAGCAGCCGGACGGTACGGCCGCCGTCCACCACGGCCAGCCAACTGCCGTCCGGCCCGGCCGCCACCTCTCGTACCCTGCGGGCGAAGCCCTCCGGAGGGCGTCCCGCGCGCTCGACGCTCCACAGGCGCAGCGTCTTATCGTGGCTGGTCGAGACAAGCCAACTGCCGTCCGGGCCGATGGCCAGACCGGCGATCTCCTCGGAGTGGCCGCTGAGGACGCCCCGCGCGGTGCCGTCCGTGTTCCACAGGTGCACGGCCCCGTGACCGGTACCTGCCGCGAGCCAACTGCCGTCCGGGCTCACCGTGAGGCAAAAGACCTCACTCGTGTCGTCGATCTCGCCGCGAGGAGTGCCGTCGATGTCCCACAGCCGGATGGATGTCCGGGTACCCCGGATGTTCCGGCTCCCGGTGGCGAGCCAGGTGCCGCAGGGCGAGAGCGCGAGAGTGTAGACCGAGCTGCCGACGCCGTGGATAGTGCGGCGCGGGGTGCCGTCGGCGTCCCAGAAGCGGACAGTGTGGCCAACGGTTCCGAACACGCCGCCCGGACTGACGCAGGCGGCGAGCCAACTGCCGTCGGGGCTCACCGTCAGGTCGTACACCGTGCCGGTACCGGTGATGACGGCGCGCGGGGTGCCGTCGGCGTCCCACAGATGGATCGTGGGTTCCGGGTCATGGTGGGCCACGGCGAACCAACTGCCGTCCGGGCTGATGGCCACTCTGGAAGGGGACCGCAGCTTGCCGACGGGGGCGACACGCGGCGTGCCGTCGGCATTCCAGAGCCGCACGGTGCCGTCCAGCGACGCGGTGACGATCGTGCCGTCCGGCGTGATCGCCACGTCGGTCGCCAGCTCGCCGGTGCCCGGAAGCTCGCCGATCCGGGTGCCGGACAGTGTCCACAGCTCGGTCCGTTCGCCTACGGCGCAGGCGACCCAGGTGCCGTCCGGGCTGATCGCCACCGCATGGAAGCTGTCGGTGTCGTGGTGGAACGCCCGGAGGAACGCCGGGTGGTGGGAGTCGGGGAGCGGCCACGCGGGGATCAGCAGCGGTGTCGGCAGGAGGCGTTGGGCCGCGGTCCGCCAAGCGTCCAGCGAGGGGTGGCCGCTCAGCCGGGCGAGCAGCGTGCTGCCCAGGCCGCCCGCCGCGTCGGCGCGCGCGAGCAGATGCGCGTTCTGGGTGACGGCCCGGCCCAGCGCCTCGGCGAGCGGGCCCGTGGCACGGCTCAGGTCGGACTCCAGGGGCGCCGGACCATGCTGGTCCAGAACGGCCAGGACCCAGCGCGGATCGCAGACCACATCGTTCAACTCGGCCGTCAGCTCCGCCTGTTGCAGGTGGTGGCTCAACTGGCGCCACAGGTACGGCTCTTGCGGCGGGAGCCGCCACCAGGGGAACACCTCGGACGATGGCTCGACCGGTACGTCGTCGCTCTGCTCACGCGGCAGGGCGACCCGGTGCGCGTCGAGCAGCGCCCGGTGCAGGTCGCGCAGTTGGGAGGCCGCGCGATGGCGCAGGTAGGCGCGCATGATGTCGTGCAGACGCAGAGCGAGGGTCGGAGGGCCGTCACCCGCCACCTCGGCCTCGGTCACCGTGAGGTCGACGAGGGAGAGGTCAGCGAGGTCCTGGCAGAGGCGCTCCGTCTCCGCCGGGCCGAGGCCCCCGGTGTGCGCCCAGTACGCGGCCAGAGTCGACTCGGGAACGGCCACGTCCTCAGGAAAAACGGCGAGTTCGAGGTAGCGCTGGAGCCTCGCGGGGTCCAGCAGCGACAGGCTTGCCTCGACGGTCGCGGCGACGGCGGCGCCGCGCTGGTCCGCGTCGGTGACGTCCATCGCGACGGGCCCGCGATCCGCCAGTTGCCTCGCGATCCGCGCTGCGGCCGTGGGCAGCGCGAGCCCGCCGCGCACATACCGGCGCAGCGCTCCATTGACGAGCCGGAGCAGCACCGGCCACGAGCCCGTCCCCGCGAACAGCGCCGCCAGGTCGCTCGCACGGGCGGCGGGCAGGCCGTCGGTCAGCAGCTCCCACGCCTGCCCGGGTGTCATGGCGTTGACCAGCACGGGGTCGGTGGCGTCCGGCAGCGCAGCCCGCACCCGGGTGGTGACCAGACGGCGGCAGCCGGGGCCACCCAGCAGGAACGGTGCGAGCTGCGAGGCCCGCCAGATGTCGTCCACGACGAGCAGAAGGCGACGGTCCGCGAGAAGCCGGCCCAGGTGGTGCCCGGCCTGCTCCGGGTCGGTGAACGGCGGGTGGCCTCCGGAGAGCTGGGAGGCCAGGTTGTTGATCTTCCCTGCCAGCTCGGCGCCTTCGACCTGCTCGCCGAGCGTCACCCACAGCACGCCGTCGGGAAACCGCCGCAGCGTGCGCGGATCGCGGCAGCACTCGGCGGCCATGGTGGTCTTGCCGATGCCGCCCATGCCGGAGACGGCGGTGAGGGCGACGAGCCCGTCCCCGTCCTCGGCGAGGAGGCGTGCGACGATCTCGTCGGCCAGCTCCGCGCGCGGCACGATCCGGTGCGTCCTCGCGGGCACCATGCACAACGGCCCTGCGGACAGGGCGAGTTGACGGTCAGGGAACGGCAGTGGCCCGCCCTCCGAGGACGGCCACGAACCGACGTTGACCACGATGTCCCGGATGTCCCGCCCCATGACCGTAGGGCCGTAGACCGCCGTGCCAGCGATCTCGTTGCGCACCGCGCCGCCATCCTGCGCCGTCGGCCACGTCGAACCGTCCGAGGACGGCTGCTCCGCTCCGCCCGCCATCACGTACCCCCGTGTCCGAACCGTCCGCACGTGTCCGGGCATTAAACCAGCGGGAGGCGGGCCGGACGTTACGCCCGCTGCTCCCGCACCGCATCACCGACAACCGTCGTCACGACCTTGCCGACCGCCGCCGCGTCCGGCGCGGCGCTTTCCCGGTCGGCGAAGAGGAGGTGTCCCGCGCCGATCAGCGTGGGGGCGAGCGCGTCGATGTCGGCGTCCGCCGCGAGACGGCCCAGTTCGCGTTCCGCCGTGAGGTAGGCGGCGATCATGGCCGTGGCCTCCGTCAGGACCGGGACGCCGGTCGGTGTGGTCCGGCGCAGCCGGGTGCGCAGTTCGTCCCGTGAGGTGATCAGGGCGACGATCGCCACCGCGACCGACTCGAACAGCTCCGTCAGCGCGCCCGCGAGATTGCCGGTCACGGTGCCGGTCCCGGCCGCGTCGCGCAGCGCGTCGGCCTGGTGGCCGATCCGGGCGACGCGGTCCAGCACGAGGTCGGCGAGGAAGGCGTCGAAGTCGGTGAAGTGACGGTGCAGCACGCCCTTGGCGCAGCCCGCCTCCGCGGTGACGGCGCGGCTGGTGAGCGCGCTCGGCCCGTCGCGGAGCAGTACGCGCTCGGCGGCGTCGAAGAGCTGCTCGCGCACATCGCGGATGGCCGTTCCTGTCGGCACCCTGTCTCCCGTCTCTTTGCTTCTTCACGTGTTCCGGCCCGCCCATTGACGAGTGGGCATGCGCCCACTCATAGTGGGCACATGCCCACTATACCGCCGGGGCCCCCTGCCCCCTCCGGCTCCGACCCCTCCTTCCGGCAGTACGCGGAGTCGTTCGGCACGGACGCCGAGCGCTACGAGCGTGCCCGGCCCCGCTATCCCGAAGCGCTGCTGGAGCGCGTCATCGCCAACAGCCCCAGCCCCCGCCCAGGACCCAGCCCCCGCCCAGGCCCCGACATCCTCGACGTCGGCTGCGGCACCGGCATCGCGGCCCGGCAGTTCCAGGCCCTCGGCGGCCGGGTGCTCGGGGTGGAGCCCGACGCGCGGATGGCCGAGGTGGCACGGCGGTTCGGGGTCGAGGTCGAGACGGCGGCGTTCGAGGGGTGGGACGCGGGCGGCAGGAAGTTCGACGTGGTCGTCGCGGGCCAGGCGTGGCACTGGATCGACCCCGTGGCGGGTGCCGCCAAGGCCGCCGAGGTGCTGCGTCCCGGCGGTCTGCTGGCGGTGTTCTGGAACGTCTTCCGGCTCCCGCCCGAGCTGGCGGACGCCTGCGGCGACGCCTACCGGCGAGCGGTGCCCGACTCGCCGTTCGATCTGCGCGCCGCGCTGAGCCAGGACACCGACCCGTATCAGGAGATCCTCACCAGGGCCGCGGACGGCATCCAGCGGACGGGCGCCTTCGGCGCGGCGGAGCGGTGGCGGTTCGACTGGGAGCACCTGTGCACCAGGGACGCGTGGCTGGACCAGTTGCCCACCCTGGGCATCCTCACCCGGCTTCCGCCGGACCAGCTCGCGCCGATACTGGAGGCGGCGGGCGACGCCGTCGACGCGGCCGGGGGCAGCTTCACCATGCGCTACGCGACGGTGGCGGTCGGCGCGGCCCGCACCGGCGCCGCCACCTGACCGCCTGACCGGCCTCCCCCGCCCACGGGTCCCGTGGGCGGGGGAGGCCGGTGACAGCGGGATCAACAGCGGATCAGCCGATGGACAGCTCGCCCATGGCGCTCCAGCCCTCCGCACCCGGAATCGTGGTGCTCACGATGTCGGGCGTACGGCGCAGCAGCGGACGCATGGTCTCCAGTCCGGCCCGGAAGTGATCGGAGTTGACGTGGGCCTCGCCCGCGTCGTCCTGGAAGGCTTCCACCAGGACGTAGGTGTCGGGCTCCTCGATGCTGCGGGACCACTCGAACCAGAGGTTCCCCGGCTCCGCGCGGGTGGCGTTCGTGAAGGCCGCGACATGCTCGGGCCACTGCTCGACATGCTCGGGCTTCACCGGAAATTTGACGACAATAAAGATCATTTCTCGATTGTAGGACGCCACCCGAACGGCTCGCCCCCGGGAGCCGGGGGCTCCCCCGTTCACTCCAGCGGCCCCAGGGACTCCAGGAGGTTCAGGGGATCCACGGGGCCCAGGGGATCGTCGGCTTCCTGCGGGTCCAGCGACTGTTCGGCCCAGATCGTCTTGCCCGAGTCCGTGTAGCGGCTGCCCCAGCGGTGGGTGAGCCGCGCGACCAGGAACAGCCCGCGCCCTCCCTCGTCGGACAGTTGCGCGCGGCGCAGCCGGGGCTGGGTCTGGCTGGAGTCGGACACCTCGCAGATCAGGGTCTCATCCCTGATCAGACGCAGTCCGACGGGTGCTCCGCCGTAGCGGATCGCGTTGGTGAGCAGCTCGCTCGCGATCAGTTCGGTGGTGTCGGCCAGGTGCTCCAGGTCCCAGGCGGCCATGCGCTCCTGCACCGCGACGCGGGCGCGCGCGACCTCCGCCGGGTCGACGGAGAACTCCCACGCCGCCACCGCGTCGTCCGGGAGGAGCCGCGTGCGGGCCAGGAGCAGGGAGACGTCGTCAGCGGGCGCCTCTGGCAGGAGCCGTCGCAGGATCTCCTGACCGGCCCCGGTCGGCGTGCTGTGCCGCGTGGCGGCCTCCGCCACCACGGCGCCCAGCCTGGCCACGCGCTCCTCCCGCGTCGTGCCGCTCCCGCCTGCGAGGAGGGGGTCGTTGTAGAAGACGAGCAGGCCGTCGGGCCCCACGTCGAACTCGACGGACTCGAACGGGAGGGCTCCCCCGCCCAGTGGCGGCCCCGGTGTGAGCCGCACGGCCCCGGCCTCCTCCCCGCTCCTGGCGAGGACGGGCGGCGGATGCCCGGCGCTGGCGACGGCGCAGCGGCCCGTGACGGGGTCGTAGACGCAGTACAGACAAGTGGCCCCTGCCACCTGCCGCCCCACCGACTGCATCCGGTCCTCTTCCCCGTACTCCCCCGGTCCGGACTCCCCCGGATCCGGCGGGCCCGGTGGATCCGACGGGCCCTCCTCCGTACCGGCAGCGCCTCCGGCACCCCCCGCATGCCCCGCACCCCCCTCCTCCGGATTCGCGAAGGGCGTCTCGGTGTCGGCCAGTCTGAGGACGATGTCGTCCAGATGGCTGAGCAGTTCGCCGGGCGTGAGGTCGAGATCGGCGAGGGTCTGGACCGCCGTACGCAGCCTGCCCATGGCCGCCGTCGCGCCGAGTCCGTGCCCGGCGACCTCGCCTGTCACGAACGCCAGCCGGGTCGAGGAGAGCGGGATGACGTCGAACCACGTGCCGCCGATCCCCTCCATCATGCCCGCGGGACGGTAGATGCCCGCCGTGTGCGCCGCGCTCGTGTCGGTCACCGCAGGGGGCAGCAAGCTGCGTTGCAGGGTCTCGGCGGTACGGCGCTCGCGCGTGTAGCGGCGCGCGTTGTCCAGGCCGAGGGAGGCGCGCGAGGCGATCTCCTCGACGAGATCGGCGTCGCTCCCGCCGAACGGGGGCTGGTCGCCCGTGCGCCACAGCACCAGGGCGCCGAGCACCAGGCCGCGCGCGGTCAGCGGCGCGGCCATGAAGGACGTCGCGCTCGAAGGGAGCAGCAGTTGGGAGCGCTCGGGATCGCCCGCCAGGTCCTCGCGCCAGTCCGCGAGGTCGGACTGGAAGACGACGGCGCCCTGCCGCAGTTTGTCGGTCTCCAGGCTGCGGGGCCTGATGGTGGCGCCGAGGGGGTGGATCTCCGACGGCCAGTGCCCCTCGCCCGCCGCCGAGGCCACCGCCACCCGCCGCAGCGATGCCCCCGGCTGGAAGCCCTCGGGCTCCTCGCCCAGCAGCACGCGCGAGGACAGGTCCACCGCAGCCAGCCCGGCGAACCCGTGGGTGACCAGCACGTCCACGAGTTCCCCTGCCACGCTGGTGACGTCCAGGCTGTGGCCGATGCGTTCCGCCGCCGCGTGGAGCAGTTCCATCCGCGCGCGGGCCACGTGCTGGTCCGTGACGTCGGTGAAGATGACCGCCACCCCCATCGGCCGCTCCTGCCGGTCCTCCAGCCGGAACGCCGAGAAGCTGAGCGTCCGCTCCCGTTCGGGCGCGTTCCGCCGCCGCGCCGTTGTCACCCAGTCGACGAGCGGCTCGCCCGTCTCCGCGACCCGGCGCAGCCGCTCCCGTACCGCCGCGGCGTCGCCGGGCAGCAGGATCTCCTCGATGCCGCGTCCGACGGGGTACACGTGGACGCCCGCCTCCGTCGGCGGGCCCGTCGACTGCGGGGTGTGGTTGAGCCGCGTCGTCAGCAGGTCCATATCGTGGATCGCCAGCCCGACCCTGGTCTGCTCGAACAGCGCCCTGACCAGCGCCTCGTTCTCGTCCCTGCGGTCGGCGACGGGGACCGGCACGAGTTCGACGAGGAGCGCGGCGCCCTCGGTGGTCCGCATCCGGCGCGTCTCGACGCGCACCTCCAGCGGCTCGCCGTCGCGGCGCCGCAGCACGGCGCGCCCGTCCGGGGCGAGGCGGCGGGCGGCGTCCTCCGGCGGGCCGCCGCCGTCCCGGCCGTCCCCGGTGCGGTCGGCGGCGGAGCCCCCGGGAGGCGCGGGACGCCCAGGAGGCGGGGGCGTGAGGAGGTCGGCCAGCGCGCTTCCGCAGACCGCTTCGGGCGGCTCCCCCGTCAGCTCCCGCACCGCGCCCGCGCACATGGTCACACGGCCGTGCCGGTCGACCACCAGCACGGCCGTACCACCGCGCTGGGCCCGCCCGGGGTCGTGCAGGTCGGTTCTGGCGCTCACTGGCGTGCCCGCTTCCGAGACATCCCGTCCGTAGTCCACTCGCCCCCATTCAAACCGCGAAAGGTCACACGCGCTCAGTCGCCGGGAAGCCAGCCAGGGCGCCCGCGAGCGGGGCACGCGCCCCAGAAGCCCCGTACTCCGGTGCGGAACGGGCGGCCGGGAAGCCGCTCGTCCCCGTGCTCCGTCCGGGGGGGGCGGCGCGACGGCGGGGCGCCCGCCTGAACATGGTCTCCCTCGTCTAGGAGCGCCCGCGAGGCCCTGCTACCGTCTCCGCCGTCCGGGGCGGTGCGACGAGGGGGAGCTGCGATGACGGACGGCGGAGGGCCGAGGGCCGCGCACCCCGCGCACCGTTCGGGACGGCCATGACGGGCCGGGACCGTACCGCACCACCCGGCGCCCGCCCCCTCCGTGGAAGCGGAAGCGGACGCGGCTCGGCCCTGGGCCCGTACGGCAGCGGCTGGTTCCTGCTGCTGCCCGCGCTGGTGCCGATCCTGGTGCTCAGCGTCGGGCCCCTGCTGTACGGGATCTCCCTCGCGTTCACGGACGCGCAGGCCGGAAGGACCGACCCCACCAAGGCGGTGGGCCTGGCCAACTTCGCTGACCTGCGGCTCGATTCGCTGTTCTGGGACTCCTTCCGCGTCGGGCTGACGTGGGCGGTGTGCGTCACGGCGCTCCAGCTCGTGCTGGCGTCCGGGCTGGCGCTGCTCCTCGACGCGAACCTGCGGTGGCGGTGGCTGGCCCGCACCCTGGCGCTGGTCCCGTGGGCCATGCCCGAGGTGGTCATCGGCATCATGTGGCGGCTCGTCTACCACCCGGACGCGGGGCTGCTGAACAGCGCGCTGCGCGATCTGCGGCTCATCGGCGAGAACCCCGCCTGGCTCTCCAGCCCCTCCCTCGCGCTGCCCGCCGTGATCGTCGTCGGCGTCTGGGCGGGCATGCCGCAGACCACCGTCGTGCTGCTCGCGGGCCTCCAGAACGTGCCGGGCGAGCTGCGCGAGTCCGCCGCGCTGGACGGCGCCGGGGCGTGGCGGCGGCTGCGCGCGGTGACCTGGCCCGCCGTCAAGCCCGTCGTCCTGGCGATCACGGCGCTCAGCTTCATCTGGAACTTCAACTCGTTCGGCCTGGTCTACGTGCTGACCCAGGGCGGCCCCGGCGCGCAGACCCGGCTGCCGATGCTCTTCGCCTACGAGGAGGCGTTCCGCTACGGGCAGTACGGCTACGCCGCCGCGATGGGGCTGGTGATGGTCGCCGTCATCGCCGTCCTGCTGACCGTCTTCCTGCGCAACCGCCTCGACGAGGAGGACGACAGGTGACCGCGCCGACGACCGGCCGCGCAGGCCGCACGGACCGCACCGGCCGCGCCAGGGCCACGGCCCCCCGCGTCAGGCGCCGGGCACGCGCCAAGCGCACCACGCGCGGCGCACAGTACGCCGCGCTGCTGTGCTACCTGGCCTTCCTCGGGCTCCCGCTGCTGTGGCTGCTGTCCACCGCCTTCAAACCGCCGCCCGAACTGGCCAGCGTCGACCCCGGCTGGCTGCCCCGCCACCCCACCCTGGACAACTTCGACGCGGCCTTCGACCAGCAGCCGCTGCTGCGCTCCGCACTCAACAGCCTGCTCGTCTCCGGTGGCGCGGCGCTCGTCTCCGTCGCCCTCGCGGTGCCCGCCGCCTACGCGATGGCGCGGTACCGCTCGCCGCTGACCCGCACCGCCTCGGGCTGGGTGCTGGTCAGCCAGATGTTCCCGTTCGTCCTCGTCATCATCCCGCTGTTCATGGTGCTGAAGGGCCTGCGCCTGGTGGACTCGCTGACGGGCCTGACCGCCGTGTACGTGGTGTGGAACCTGCCCTTCGCGCTGTGGATGCTCCGCAGCTACGTCAGGGCGCTGCCCGTTTCGCTGGAGGAGGCCGCGGCGGTGGACGGCTGCGGGCGGCTGCGCGTGCTGCGCAGCGTCGTGCTGCCGCTGCTGGCGCCCGGGGTCGCCGCAACGCTGATGTTCTCCTTCGTGACCGCCTGGAACGAGTTCTTCTTCGCTCTCGTCCTGCTCAAGTCGCCGGAGAAACAGACCATGTCCGTCATCCTCACCCGCTTCCTGGGCGCCGAGGGCGTGGCCGACCTCGGCCCCCTCGCGGCTGCGGCGCTGCTGGCGACCCTGCCGAGCCTCCTCTTCTTCGCCTTCCTCCAACGCCGCCTGGTCAGCGGCATGATGGCCGGGGCGGTGAAGGGCTGATGCGGCGCCGACGGCTGCTGGGCGCGGCGCTCTCGGCCGCCGCCGGCGGCGTGGGCGGTGGCGCGCTGGCCGGGTGCGGTACGGGGTCGCCGCGCCCGGACGGCGTGCTCCTGGACTATCTGAGCCTGGCCTGGCAGAAGGAGTCGGTCCAGGTCAACAAGGCGCTCGTGGCCGAGTGGAACCGGGCGCACCCCCGCAGCCGCGTGCGCTACGTGCAGGGGAGCTGGGACACGGTCCACGACCAGTTGCTGACCTCGTTCGAGGGCGGCAGCGCGCCCGACGTCATCCACGACGAGGCGGGTGACCTCACCGACTTCGCGTACGGCGGCTATCTCGCCGACCTGCGCCACCTGCTGCCGCGCGCGCTGCGCGAGGAGATCCCGGACCGGCTCTGGCGCACCACCACCTTCCGGGGCGGTGTCCACGGGGTGCCGATCCTCCAGGAGCCGCGCGTCCTCGTCGCCAACCGGAAGCTGCTGGAGCGCACTGGGGTGGAGCCCCCCGAAGCGGGGGCGCCCTGGACGTGGGAGCGGTTCGAGGAGATGGCGCGGCGGCTGTCGGGCGAGGCGCGCGGAGGCGGGCGGCGGAGCCGTTACGGGGTCGCGTGGGCGCTCAAGGAACCGGTCGCGCAGTCCCTCAACCTCGCGCTGACGACGGGCGGGCGGGTTTTCTACCGCGAGGGCGGCAAGAACGTGGTGCGGTTCGGGGCTCGCGACGCGGCCGTGCCGGAGCTGATACGCCGCCAGTTGCGCCAGGATCGCACGGCGGCGCCCGGCACCCTGGGCATGTCGGGCTCCGACGTGCTGCCCGGCTTCTTCGCCGGGCGCTACGCGATGGTCCCGCTGAACCTCTCGTACCGTCAGCAGGTGCGCCAGCAGGCGCCCAAGGGGTTCGACTGGGTCACCCTGCCGCTGCCCAGGGGCGAAGCGGCCTCGGGCGGCGGCACCGAGCAGGGCATCAGCCCGCAGACCCTCTCCGTCGCACAGGACTGCGCGCACAAGGAGGCGGCGGTGGCGTTCATCGCCTTCCTCGCCCGGCCTGGGCCGCTGGCCCGTCTCGCCAAGGGCGACTGGATCCTGCCGACCGGTGAGACCGCGCTGCGGGACCCCGGGCTGCGCACCCGCGCGCACGGCTGGCGCACGGGCGCGCTCAGCGCGCCCGACCTGGTCGCCTCGCCCTCGCTGGGCGTCCGCGGCTACCCGGAGTGGCTGGACAAGGTGGCCACCCCGGCGTTCCAGGAGTTCTACAACGGGGGCACGGACGTGGCGGGCCTGCGCGAACGGCTGGTCGGCGACGGCAACCGGGTGCTGGCCCGCTACCAGCGCTGACGGGCGGCCGAACGGCGAGCGCGCCCTCTCGGCGGCCGTTCTCCGGCCGCCGAGGGGCGCGTGGTCAGGACGTGGGATCAGGGCGTGGCGGGGAGCGGGGCGAGGCGGACAATGCGCAGGAAGCCGTTGGGCTCGTGCGGGTGACGGCTCGTCATCTCCAGGCGCACGCGGCCGGCCCGTACCGGGTCGAAGGTGATCCGGGTGAGCTCGCCCGAGCCGTCGGCCCAGGTGACGTCGAGGTGGTCGACGGGGACGTACTCGCCGTTCTTCCAGTAGCTGACGGCGACGGACTCGGGCAGCGCGTGGGTACCGTCCGTGGTGAACGACGCTTCGAGTCCCGCGATCCGGCGCGCACGCGGCCAGCTCAGTGAGACCCAGTCCCTGGCGTGCGCGAGGCTGATCTCGGGCAGCACGGCCGTCGCGGTCATGCGGTAGGCGTTCGACCAGCCGGTCGCCGGATCGTCGTCGAGCATCGCGGCGGGCACGGTGCCGGGCGCCCCGGAGAAGCTCGCGTCCGCCTTCGGGTTCTCCTCGGCGGCCGTCGAGCCCCGGCCCGTGGCGACGGCGGCGGACGCACCCGTGGCGACGGACGCGCCCCGGCCGCCTCCCCCGCCACCGCCCCCGGTCACGCGGACCCTGGCGGAGTCGGACCGCAGCCCCTCCGAGCGCGCGGTCACCGTGAGCGCGCCGCCCGAGCCCCCGGAACCGTCCGCCTGGACGATGGCGAGGGCCTTGCCGTGGAAGGCGGAGCGGGTGTCGGACTGGTAGTTCTCCGCGCTCTCCTGCTGCCCGTTGTCCAGGCCGAGCAGGCCGCCCCCGGTCACGGTGAAGGTGAGCGCGTGGTCCGCGTCCGGCACGAGCACGCCCCGCGCGTCGATGACCTCGGCGGTGACGAAGACCAGCGCGCGCCCGTCGGCCGTGACCTTCTCGCGGTCGGGGGTCAGCCGCAGCGCCGCAGCCTCGCCCGCCGTGCGCAGCGTGTCGCGCGCGACCTCCTTGCCCCCGCGCCGGGCCACGGCGACGAGCTTGCCGGGGCGGAAGGGCACCTTCCACGTCAGGTGGAGCTTTCCGGCGCTGCCGTTCGGGCTGGTGTAGCTGCCGGGGTAGGGGCCGGAGGTGACGGTCTTGTCGTCGCCGGTCGCCTCCGTCGTCTCCCGGTACTCCTTGCCGTAGGGCGTGGTCTTGCGGTCGTAGCGGCGCTCGCCCAGTGAGGTCCCGTTGAGGAAGAGTTCGACGCTGTCGGCGTTGGTGTACGCCCACACCGTCACCTCCTCCTTGGGCCTGTGCCCCGTCCAGTCCATCGGGAGCAGGTGCACCATCGGCTCGTCGCGCCACTGGCTGCGGAAGAGGGAGAACTGGTCCTTGGGGAAGCCCGCGGTGTCGACGGCGCCGAAGAAGGAGGACTTCACGGGGTAGACGTCGTCGTACGGCGTGGGCTCGCCGATGTAGTCGATCCCCGTCCACACGAACTGGCCGCCGAAATACTCCCTGTCGCGGTCCTTCTTGAGGACGTACTCGCCGCTCATCGTCCACGACTCCAGGTTGTTGTCGTAGGACGAGGTGCCGCGCCTGCCCGGTGTGTAGTTCTCGCCGGTGTTGAGCTGGTCCGGGTTGTCGTAGACACCGCGGGTGGAGGTGGAGGAGGACGACTCGGCCTCGAAGAAGAAGGTGTCGGGGTACTTCTTGTGCAGGGCGTCCATCGAGGCCGCCGTGTTGTAGTTCAGGCCGATGCCGTCGAGCATGCGCAGGATCCGGTCCTGCGGGGAACCGTCGGCTGGCACGCTGCGGTACTTGTCGGTGCCGATCACCAGGGCCCGCGTGGTGTCGACGGAGCGGACGGCCTCGATGAGCCGCTCGGCCATGCCGACTCCGGCCTCGCTGGTGCTGTCCGGGATCTCGTTGCCGATGGACCACATCACCACGGCGGGCGAGTTCTTCGCGGCGTGCACCATCTCCTTGATGTCGGCCACGCCGTGCTCCTCGAAGAACCGGCCGTAGTCGTACGTGTTCTTCGGGGTCTTCCAGCAGTCGAACGCCTCGACCTGCAACAGGATGCCCATCTCGTCGCACAGGTCCACCACCTGGGGCGCGGGCGGGTTGTGCGAGGTGCGCAGCGCGTTGACGCCCATGGCGCGCATGATCTCCAGTTGGCGCCTGGCGGCGTCCACGTGGAAGGCGGCGCCCAGCGCGCCCAGGTCGTGGTGGAGGTTGACGCCCTTCAGCTTCATGGCCTCGCCGTTGAGGAAGAAGCCGCGCTCGGGGTCGAGGGCGAAGGTGCGGAAGCCGAAGCGGGCGCTGGTCTCGTCGGCCACCTTTCCGTCGACGGAGAGCCTGACGTGCGCGGTGTAGAGGTGGGGCTCGGCCGTCGACCACAGACGCGGCTTCGTGACGCTCAGTTCCAGGGCCTCGCTGACGGGTTCGGCGTCCAGGCCGACCCGCCCGCTCCCGGTCGCCACGGTCCGGCCCGCCGCGTCCTTGAGCGTCACCGTGAGCTCGGCCCGCACGGGGCGCTCCGCGCTGACCGCCCTCGTCTCCACCCGTACCGTCGCGGGTCCTGAGCCGCCCGTCAGGCCCGGCGTGGTGACGGTCACCCCGTGGCGCACGACGTGGACGGGGTCGGTGACGACGAGGCGCACGTCTCGGTAGATGCCGCTGCCCGAGTACCAGCGGCTGCTGGGCACCTGGTTGCGCACCTTCACGGCGAGGGTGTTCGGCGTCTTCCCGTCGGTGTGGGCCAGGTCGGTGAGGTCGAGCGCGAAGCCGGTGTAGCCGTAGGGGTGGGCGCCGATCTCCTCGCCGTTGAAGTGGACGTGCGCGTCCATGTAGACGCCGTCGAACTCGACGGACAGGCGTTTGCCCGCCGCCTCGCGCGGAAGCGTGAACGTCTTCACGTACCAGCCGAGGCCGCCCGGCAGATAGCCGCTGCCCGCCGTGGTCTCGGCGCTCCTGCGCGGGTCGAGGCCGACGCTCCAGTCGTGCGGCAGGTCCACGTCGCGCCAGCCCTGGTCGTCGTCGCCCGGCCGTTCCGCGTCGGCGCCGCTGGTGTTGACGAGCGCGAACCGCCAGCCCTGGCGCAGGTCGGTGCTCCGTCCCGAGGAGAGCGCCAGGGCCGCGGCCGACGGGCCCGCCTCGGCCGCCGCGGGAACGGCGCCCAGCGCCGACGCGCCGATCGCACCGCCGAGGGTGGCGCCCGCGCCGCCCAGGACCGCTCTTCGTGAGATGGCCATGCGTGTCTCCCGGTTCGTCCGTCTGTCCCCTGAGAAACCGCGGCCTCTCGTCGGCCACGGCGGCTGAACGACCGTGAGCGTGTCGCCTCTTGATTGATTATGTCAATGAATGCAACAAAACTTGGCAAGTAGCTACAGGTGTTTTCGGCCGCCGCGCGTGCCACGGCCCTTCGCACGGCTCCGCACGGTCCGCTCCACCCCTCGGTCGCCGCCGAGGGCCGGAAGGTTGCCGGGTCAGGGCGCGGCGTCGGGAGGCAGCACGGGTGACTGCGCTATCTCCCGTTCCGCGGCGGCGATGATGCCCGAGATGGCGTCAGAGGCCGCCGCAGCGTCGCCCCGCTCCACCGCGTCGACGATCGCCCGGTGCGCGGGCAGCGACGCCTCGACCGCGCCGTGCGTCTGCGAACTCACCGCGAAGCTGTGCTCCAGCGCGACCTCGATGCCGCGTCCCAGCGAGCCCAGCAGCCGGTTGCCGCTCGCGTCGAGCAGCGCGCGGTGGAAGGCGCTGTCGGCCTCGACGTAGCCGCTGCGCTCGGGGTGTGCGGCGGCCACCTCCATCGCCTCCAGCGCCTGGCGCAGCGCGCGCACGTCCTCCGCCGTGCTCCGCTCTGCGGCCAGCCGCGCCGCCTCGGGCTCGACGATGCGGCGCAGTTCGCCGGTCTCGCGCAGCAGCGGCCTGGGGTCGCAGTCCTGCTGCCAGCGGAGCACGTCCCGGTCCAGGTGGTTCCAGTGCTCAGGCGGCAGCACGCGCGTGCCCGTGCGCGGCCTGGTCCGCAGCATCCCCTTGGCCGCGAGCGCCTTGACCGCCTCGCGCAACGCGCCCCGGCTGACACCCAGTTCGTTCGCGAGGTCGTCCTCGACGGGCAGCGGCTGCCCCGGCGCCGGGCGGCCCGCGACGATGCGGCGGCCCAGTTCGGCGACCACCCGCTCGTGCGCGGTCGGCAGGGACGGCGGGGACGGCGGGGTCCTGGGCGCGGGTCCCGTCGCGACCCTGGGCGCGGGCGCCGTCGCGCCGCCGGACGTGAGCCCGTGCGTGTCCCCGCACCCGACCCCGCACCCGTGCGTGTCCCCGTGTCCGGTCCCGTTCCGCGGCATTGTCTGTGCGCACCCCCTGGACGGCATTCATCGAATCATTTAATGATTGCACCCGCGTTGCGCGCCCGTGAGTCCACCCGAAGTCCGCCCCGGCCGAGGAGGCATTCCGCGATGACGCACGCCGAGCACACCCCCGCGCCCGGCGGGGACGGATCCGACGGGGCAGGTGGCCCAGGCAGCCCAGCCGACGCCCGTACCGCACCCGCCGCCCCCGCCCCCTTCCCCCTCAGCACCCGCCACCTCCCCGCGCCCGAGGTCAGGGAGCTGCCGGAGCCGCCCGCGAAGATGTGGCGGATCATCGGGCCCGGCGTCGTCGCGGCCGGAGTGGGCCTCTCCTCGGGGGAGTTCATCCTGTGGCCCTACATCGCCTCGCAGGCGGGCCTCTTCTTCCTGTGGGGCGCGGTGGTCGGCGTCGTCACGCAGTGGTTCCTGAACATGGAGGTCGAGCGCTACACCCTCGCCACCGGCGAGACCGCCATGACCGGCTTCAACCGGATGTGGCGGCACTGGGGCGCCGTCCTCGCCACGCTGACGTACGCGTCGAACCTCTGGCCCGGCTGGGCGACCAGCTCGGCGACGATGCTGTCCTACGTCTTCGGCGGCGAACCCACCGTCATCGCGATCGGCCTGCTGCTGCTCATCGGCGCGATCCTCACCCTCGCGCCCGTCGTCTACACGGCGCTGGAACGGATGCTGTTCCTGAAGGTGGCGGTGATCGGCGTCTTCTTCCTGCTCGCCGTCATCTTCGCCGTGGAGGCGGCCAGTTGGCGTGAGCTGCCGAAGGCGGTCACCCACGTGGGGCAGTTCCCGACGGAGCTGGGCATCGCCGTGCTCATGGGGGCCATCGCCTACGCGGGCGCCGGGGGCGGGCAGAACCTGTGCCAGAGCAACTGGATCCGCGACAAGGGCTTCGGCATGGGCCACTACGTACCGCGCCTGGTCAGCCCCGTCACGGGCAAGGAGGAGGACGCCACCCGTTCGGCGGCCGGGTACGTCTTCGTCCCCACCGGGGAGAACCTCGCCCGCTGGAAGCGCTGGTGGCGCTTCGCCAACACCGAGCAGGCGCTCACCTTCGGCCTCGTCACCGTCGTCACGATCGTCCTCGCCTCCCTGCTCGCGCACTCCACGCTCTTCGGCACCCCCGGGCTCTCCAACGACGTGGGGTTCGTCGAGGAGGAGGGGCAGGTGCTCCAGGCCCAGGTGGGCGGCTGGTTCGGGGTGTTCTTCTGGCTGATCGGCGCGTTCTCCCTGTTCAGCGCGGCGACGGGCATCGTCGACTACACGAGCAGGCTCGCCGCCGATGTCCTCAAGTCGACGTATCTGCGCCGCTCGCGGCACTCCGAGAGCCGCCTGTACTTCTGCCTGGTGTGGGGGCTCGTGGCGATCGGCGTCACCGTCCTGCTCCTCGGGCTCGACCAGCCGCTGGTGCTGCTGGTCATCTCGGCCTGTGTGGCGGGGCTGATGATGTTCGTCTACTCCGCGCTGCTGCTCGTGATGAACCGCAGGGCGCTGCCCGCGCCGCTGAAGGTGCGCGGCTACCGCGCCGCCGCGCTCGTGTGGGGCATCGTGCTGTTCGGCGCGCTGTCCGTGCTGACGGTGCGGCAGCAGTTCCTCGACCTCTTCGGCTGACCGGCGCCTCCCCGGCGCCGGTCACCCCCACCCCCGCGACGAGAGGAAACTGAGCCGTATGAGCGACACGGGCCGTACGACGGACGGGCAGCACCGCGAAACCGACGAGCGGCAGCACACCACGGGCGCACGGAACCGCCGCAGTCAGGCGTGGTTCGGGGCGAGCGGCCGGGGCGGCATGGTGTACCGCTCCTGGATGCGCAACCAGGGCTTCGGCCCCGGTGTCTTCGACGGCCGCCCCGTCATCGGCATCGCGACGAGCGCGTCGGAACTCGCGCCGTGCAACGCGCATCTGACCCGCGTCGCGGAGGCCGTCAAGCGCGGCGTGTGGCAGGCGGGCGGCTTCCCGCTGGAGTTCCCCACGATGGCGACGGGCGAGACGCTGATGCGCCCGACCGCCATGCTCTTCCGCAACCTCATGGCCATGGAGGTCGAGGAGCTGATCCGGGCCAACCCGCTCGACGGCGTCGTGCTGCTGTCGGGGTGCGACAAGACCACGCCCGCGATGCTGATGGGCGCGGCCAGCGTGGACCTCCCGGCGCTGATGGTGACGGGCGGACCGATGCTGAACGGCAAGTACGAGGGCAGGGACGTCGGTTCGGGGACCGCCGTGTGGCAGTTCGAGGAGGATCTGAAGACGGGGCGGATGACCCAGGAGGAGTGCTTCTTCGCGGAGGGCTGCATGGCGCGGTCCAACGGGCACTGCATGACCATGGGCACCGCCTCCACGATGGCCTGTGTGGCGGAGGCGCTCGGCATGCAGCTGCCGGGCTCGGCGACGTGGCCCGCCGTGGACGCGCGGCGCTTCGAGACGGCCCAGAACGCGGGCAACCGCATCGTGGAGATGGTGCACGAGGAGCTGCGCCCCTCCCGGATCCTCACCAGGGCGGCCTTCGAGAACGCCATCCGCGTCAACGCGGCCATCGGCGGCTCCACCAACGCGATCATCCATCTCACCGCACTGGCGGGGCGTACCGGCGTCGAGCTGGCCCCCGAGGACTTCGACGCCCTCGCGCGCGATGTGCCGACGCTGGTCAACCTGATGCCCAGCGGCAGCTTTCTGATGGAGGACTTCTGCTACGCGGGCGGCCTGCCCGCCGTGCTGGACGAGCTGGAGCGGGGCGGTCTGCTGCACGGCGGACAGCTCACGGTCACCGGCGCGAGCATCGCGGAGAACGTCGCGGGCGCCACCCGTACAGGCTCTGAGGTGATCACAGGACTGGACGCGCCGTTCCAGCCCGCGGGCTCGGGCACGGCCGTGCTGCGCGGCAACCTGTGCCCTGACGGCGCGGTCATCAAGCAGTCGGCCGCCTCCCCGCATCTGCTGACGCACCGCGGCCCCGCGCGGGTCTTCGACTCCCCTGAGGCGTACCACGCGGTGTGCGACGACCCCGAGCTGGACGTCGACGAGAACACCGTCCTCGTCATCCGCAACGCCGGGCCCAAGGGCTACCCCGGCATGCCCGAGGTCTCCAACGTGCCGCTGCCCACCAAGCTGCTGAAGGCGGGCGTCACCGACATGGTGCGCGTCTGCGACGGGCGGATGAGCGGCACGGGCTACGGCACCGTCGTCCTGCACGTCTCCCCCGAGGCCGCGACGGGCGGCCCGCTCGCACTGGTGCGGGACGGGGACACCGTCGTCCTCGACGTGCCGGAGCGCGCCCTGCGGCTGGAGGTGACGGACGCGGAGCTGGAGCGGCGCCGTACGGCATGGCGGGCGCCCGAGCCCCGGCACACCAGCGGCTACGCGTGGCTCTACACCCAGCACGTCGAGGGGGCCGACAAGGGCGCCGACTTCGGCTTCCTGCGCGGCTGCCGAGGCCACGAGGTGCCCCGCGACTCGCACTGAGGCACGGGGGCGGGAGAACGGATGGGCGCGGGTTTAATGGGGCGATGTTCGATCACAAGACTCTGGGCGGGACGGGGCTCTCGGTGGCCCCGCTGTGTTTGGGCGGGAACGTGTTCGGCTGGACGGCCGACGAGGAGCAGTCGTTCGCCGTGCTCGACGCCTACACCGCCGCGGGCGGCAACTTCATCGACACCGCTGACGCGTACATGTACCACTTCCCCGGCAACGAGGCGGGCCAGTCCGAGAGCCTCATCGGCAGATGGCTCGCCGCTCGCGGCAACCGGGACGAGGTCGTCGTCGCGACGAAGGTAGGGGACCACCCGCAGCGCAAGGGCCTGCGGCCCGACAACATCAAGGCCGCGGCCGAGGACTCCCTGCGACGCCTGGGCACCGACCGCATCGACGTGTACTACGTCCACTTCGACGACGAGTCGGTGCCGGTCGAGGACATCGTGACGGCGCTCGACGAGCTGGTGCGGGCCGGGAAGGTGCGGGCCGTCGGCGCCTCCAACATGAGCCCGGCACGCCTCGACGCCTCGCTGCGGTTCGCGCGCCGCGAGGGCCTGGCGGGCTACCAGGTGCTCCAGCCTCACTACAACCTCGTCTCCCGCGACACCTACGAGGGCGAGCGCCGGGACATCGCACTGCGGGAGGGGCTGGCCTGTGTTCCCTACTTCGCTCTCGCCTCCGGCTTCCTGACCGGGAAGTACCGGCCCGGCCGGACGGTGGACAACGTGCGCAACATCCCCGGCCTGGCCGGTGGCTACGCGGACAGTGAGCGCGGCATGAAGGTCCTCGCCGCCGTGGAGGAGGTCGCTTCGGCGCACCGCGCCGAGCCGGCGACCGTCGCACTCGCGTGGCTCGCCCAGCAGCCGACGGTGGCCGCGCCGATCGCCTCCGCGCGGCTGGTGGAGCAGGTGCCGGCCCTCGTCGCGCTCCAGGATCTGCGGCTGTCCGACGCCGAAGTGGAGGCCCTGAACGCCGCGTCCGCCTGACGGCGGGCGGACGCGGCTGACGACGGGGCACCCGCCCCACGGCGCGCTCCCCTGCGCGCGGTGCTCCCGTGCCGTGACGGTGGCACGGGAGCGCCGCGGGTGCGGCGACGGCGGGAGGCCCGCCCCCACCGGGGTCCGCTACGGCAGGTTGTGGACGTGGGGGCCGACGGCGTTGGACCAGGCGTTGCCCGCCGTCGCGTCCCAGTTCGTGGACCAGGTCATCGCGCCGCGCAGCGCGGGATAGGTCCGTGCGGGCTTGAACGAGCCGCAGTTGGTGCCGCGCGCCAGGCAGTCGAGGGCGTTCTTCACGATCTGCGGGTCCACGTAGCCGCTGCCCGCGCCGCGCGTGGAGGCGGGGACGCCGAGGCCGACCTGTGACGGGTCGAGACCGCCCTCCAGCTGGATGCAGGCGAGCGCGGTGAGGAAGTCGACGGAGCCCTGCGAGTAGACCTTGCCGTCGCAGCCGAGCATCGCGCCGCTGTTGTAGTACTGCATGTTGACGACGGTGAGGATGTCCTTCACGGCCAGTGCCGTCTTGAAGTACTCGGTCGACGTGGACTGCATGTCCAGGGTCTGCGGCGCCATGGTCAGCACGAGGTCGGGCCCGGCCTTGGCGGAGAGCTGGCGCAGTGCCTTCGTCAGATAGGTGGAGCTGATGCCGTGCTCCAGGTCGATGTCGATCCCGTCGAAGCCGTACTCGTTCATGAGCGCGGCTGCGCTGTTCGCGAAGGCGGTGGCGGAGGCGTCGCTGTTGATGGCGACGTTGCCCTTCTCGCCGCCGACGGACAGGATCACGCTCTTGCCCGCCGCCTGCTTGGCCTGGATGTCGCTCTTGAACTCGGCGGCCGAGCCGTAGCCGACGGCCGGGTCCAGGTTGAAGGTGATCTGGCCGGGCGTGGTGGTCGAGTCGGCGAAGGACACCGCGATGATGTCGTACTGCGCCTGCACGTCCCGCAGCTTCTGGACGGTGGCGCCGTTGTTGAAGTTCTGCCAGTAGCCGGTCACGGCGTGCTTGGGCACGCCGGGCCCCGGGTCACCGCCCCCGCCGCTGGTGGTGGCCGTGACGGTGGCCGACTTGGGCGACTCGCCCGCCGCGTTGGTCGCGGTGACCTGGAACTGGTACGCGGTGCTCGCGCTCAGCCCGGTCACGGTGGCCGAGGGACTGGTCGACGAGTGGACCCTGGTGCCGTTGCGGTAGACGTTGTAGCCGGTGGCGCCGGTGACGGCGCCCCAGTTCAGCGTCACGGAGGACGAGGTGACGGTGCCGACGGTGAGCCCGGTGGGGGTGCCCGGTATGCCGGGCTCGGGGTCGCCGCCCCCGCCGCCGTCGGGGCCCATGACGGTGAGGTCGTCGGCGTAGTAGGCGCCCTGTCCGTACCAGCCGTGCGTATAGACGGTCACGGCCTTGGTGTTCGCGCCCGTCGTGAAGGTGGTCCTGAGCTGCTGCCAGGTGCCGCCGCCCGGCGTCCACGTCGAGACGTCCGTGGTGCCCGTGCCGCTGGCGCCGAGGTAGGCGTACTCGCCCTGCACCCAGGCGCTGAGGGTGTAGGTGGAGCCGGGCTTCACCGTGACGGTCTGGGCGCACTTGGCGTTGTCCTGGCCGCTCGGGGTGGCCTTGAGCGCCGACGTGCCGCCGTGCACCGGGGACGTCACGGTGCTGCCGCTGCCGCCGGAACAGGCCCAGGAGGTGAGCCCTGACTCGAAGCCCGCGTTCTTCGCGACGTTCACGTCGGCGGCCTGCGCCGTGCCCGCCGAACCCGCGAGCGCGAGCCCGGAGGAGAGCACGAGGGCGAGGGTCGCGCCGAGCCATCTTCGTACGCGTGAGGTGCGATCGCGTGAGGTGCGGTCCACTGGTGCCTCCGTGGAGAGGGAAGGGGGTGGGACGGGCGAGGGGGGTGGGGCGGTGTCGTGCCGTGCTGTGACGTGCCATGCCGTGGCGGACCGCGGCGGTCACCGTGGACGTAAAGCTGGTCCAGACCAATGCGCTTGTCAAGATGCGTCACAACGGCCCGTATACGGAATCGCGCCCTCCCCGGGCCGGGCCCACCGGCCCGCTCCAGTGGTCCGACCAGAGAAGGCACCTTCCCCTTCGCGCGCTATCGGGCGATTCGCACAGCACCCGTTCTTTCAGCCGTCCGGAAAAGTGCCCCCGGTTGGCCGTTTGGGGTTGTCGCGTACATGTGCGCTGCCTTTACTGGCGTGGCGCGGCGAAACCCGTGGCCCTTCGAAAGGACAGCACCGCACCGCCCATGCCCGCTGCGCGCACATGTACGAGCACGGTGTCACCCCGCCGTGCACCCCGCGGCCGTCCGCGCCCCGGCATTCTGGGGACCCTCACCGCGCTCGGCCACGGAACACGTAGCACCCCGACGGAACACGTAGCACCCCGGCCGACGGCCACCACGCCAGGGCCGTGACGTCCGGCAGAGCGCATCTCCCCTCATCCCCCCACCACTTCAGAAGGAGACCGAGATGGCTGCGCAACCTGGAGGATTCGACCGTCGCTCCCTGCTGCGGGGCGGCCTGTCCGTAGGCGCCGTGGGCGCCCTGGGCCTGGGAGGCGTCGGTGCCGCACAGGCCACGGGGACCTTCGCCACGGGCCGCGCGGGCGGCGCGAAGGAGGCCGGCGCCACCGCCGCAGAGCCCCGCATCTACAGCACCGAGGAGTGGGGCGCGCGTCCGCCCTCGTCGGAGATCGTCGTCCTGGACCGGGTGCCGACCTACATCGTCGTGCACCACACCGCCGAGCCCGGCAACAGCGAGGACTACTCGCTGGCACACGCCAAGCAGATCTGCCGGGACATCCAGGACTACCACATGGACGGGCAGGGCTGGGCCGACACCGGCCAGCAGTTCACCAACAGCCGCGGCGGCTATGTGCTCGAAGGGCGCCACAAGAGCCTGGCCGCGGTGCGCGGTGGGAAGCAGCATGTGCAGGGCGCCAACGTGGGCGGGCACAACAGCGAGGTCATCGGCATCGAGAACGAGGGCCTCTACACCGAGGTGGACGTCCCCGACGCGCTGTGGGACTCCCTCGTCGGGCTGGTCGCCTGGATCGCAGCGCAGTACAAGCAGCCGGTCGAGAACATCAAGGGCCACCGCGACTTCAACTCCACCGCGTGCCCCGGCGATGTGCTCTACGGCCGCCTCCAGGAGCTGCGCGACGCCGTCTCCGGCAAGCTGGGCACCCCGTCCGTCGCGACCCCCGACATCTGGCCGCTGCTGCGCCCGGGAGACACCGGCTCCCGCGTGCGCGCCGCGCAGCACCTGCTGCGGGCCGCCGGCTTCGACTCCCTCCCGGCCGACGGTGTCTTCGGCGAGCGCACCAAGGCGGCCGTCGCCAAGCTGGCCTCGTCGCACGAGATCGAGCAGCACACCTGCTCGGCCCTGCACCACAAGAGAGTGGACGAGACGGGCTACCTGGGCGCGGACCTGTGGCCGCTGATCACCCCGCGGGTGCGGCCCGGTGAGAACAGCGAGGTGGGCAAGGCCGTGACCACCCTGCGCCGCGCGGGCGGACACCTCGCCGGTTCCGGCGACCTGAGCGCACTCGACTGGAAGCGCCTGCTGGACTGACGACGGCGCGCCTGTGACGCGGGCTCAGGCGGGACGGGTACGGGCGGGGTGGGACGGTGCCATGGGGCCGTCCCACCCCGCCCGCTTCCGCTTCCCGGGCCGGACCTGGCCAGGCCAGACCGGGCCATGCGCGAGACTGGTGCCGCGAGCCGACCACCGCCGCACGAGCGGCGAGAACGACGAGAAGGGACGCGCGATGAGCGTGGGCCGGACAGTGACCTTTCCCTCCGGAACCGCCGTTCCGGCCCTGGGCCAGGGGACGTGGCACATGGGCGACGACCCGTCGCGCCGCCAGCGGGAGATCGCGGCGCTGCGCACCGGCATCGACCTGGGCATGACGCTGATCGACACGGCGGAGATGTACGGGGACGGCGCCGCCGAGGAACTGGTCGGGGAGGCGATCCGCGGCAGGCACGACGACGTGTTCCTCGTGAGCAAGGTGCTGCCCTGGAACGCGGACGCCCGCGGCACGTCCGAGGCGTGCCACGCGAGCCTGCGCCGCCTCGGCGTCGAGCGGATCGACCTGTATCTGCTCCACTGGCGCGGCGGTGTGCCGCTGCCGGAGACGGTGGAGGCCCTGGAGTCGTTGGTGCGGGAGGGCAGCATCGGCTCCTGGGGCGTCAGCAACTTCGACGTGGACGACCTCGCCGCGCTGCCCGGCCTGCCCGGTCCTTCCGCTGCCACGGGGCTCCAGACGGACCAGGTGCTCTACAACCTCACCCGGCGCGGCCCGGAGTACGACCTGTTCCCCCGCTGCCGGGAACTCGGCGTTCCCGTCATGGCCTACTCCCCCGTGGAACAGGGCCGGCTGCTCGGCCACACGGCGCTGCGCTCCGTCGCCGAGGCACACGGGGCGACGCCCGCGCAGGTCGCGCTGGCGTGGGTGCTGCGGCACGACGGGGTGATCGCCATCCCCAAGGCGTCGTCCAGCGAGCATGTGGAGGAGAACCACGCCGCGCTCGGCCTGCGACTCACCGACGACGACCTGCGCGCCCTGGACGCGGCCTTCCCGCCCCCGCCGGGCAAGCAGCCCCTGGAGATCCTCTGACCACCTGACCGCCTGTGTGCGACATCCCGTGGGTTCCCGTGGCCCCTGTCGCACTGATGCTCTTGAGTCTCCAGCGACTGGAGGGTCCAGGATCTCGCCCATGGACGACGAACGCCCCGACGTGCTCACCATCGGCCAGCTCGCGCACCGCACCGGACTTCCGGTGCGCACTCTGCGCTTCTGGTCGGACGAGGGAGCGGTGCGGCCCGTGGCCCGCTCCGCGAGCGGTTACCGGCTCTACGACGCCGGGTCCGTGGCCCGCGTCGAGCTGGTCCGCACCCTGCGGGAGCTGGGCCTCGGGCTCGACGACGTGTGCAGTGTGCTGAGCGGCCGGACCACGGTCGCCGAGGTCGCCAACGCGCACGTGGCCGCGCTCGACGCGCAGATCCGCTCGCTCAAGGTGAGCAGGGCCGTTCTGTCCACCGTGGCGATACGTGACTCCACCGCTGAGGAGACAGCACTGATGAACCGGCTGGCGCGGCTTTCCGCCGCCGAACGCAAGCAGATCATCGACGAGTTCAAGGAGGAGGTGTTCGGCGGTCTCGACATCGAACCGCGCCTGCGCGACCGCCTGCACACCTTCAGCGTCGATCTGCCCGACGATCCCACACCCGAGCAGGTCGACGCCTGGGTCGAGCTGGCCGAACTGGTGCGGGACCCCGGCTTCCGCACCCGACTGCGCACATGGCTGCGGCTCAACACGCCCACCCCGGAGCAGCAGCGTCCCCCCGGCGCTTCCATCTGGTGGGCCAGGCACATCGTGCAGACCGTCGCGGAGGCCAGGGAACGCGGGGTCGCCCCCGAGGGGCCGGAGGCGGCCGAGGTGCTGTCCGAGCTGTTCGCCGACACTGATCGGGCCGCCGTGCTGCGCAGCCTGGAGGCAGGGATCGAGGCGGGCGCCGAGCGCTATCGCAGGCTCGTCGCCCGCGTGCGCGGACAGGATTCGGCGCCCGACGCGACCGCGGAGCTGGAGTGGCTGGCGCGGGCCCTGCGCGCCGCGGAGCAAGCCTGACCGCCACCCGTGACCGTGCTCGGCAAAGGCGTCGGCGACGCGACGAAGCGGAGGGCAAGGACGGGCTCACCCCGCGCGGGGTGCCTCCACCGGTCGCACGGCGGGCCAGGCGAAGGTGAGGGAGCCGCCGACGGGCAGGCCGTTCCACAGTGCCGCGACCTCGTCCAGGCGGGCCAGGATCCGTTCCACCACCGCCTCGTCCTCCGGCGGCAGCGGCTCGTGCGGCACCCACCCCGCCGCCTCGCCGCGCTGACCGTGCCGACGCCGCCATGCGAGATCGCAGATCCCGGCGAACCGCTCCGAGACGGCCATGTCGCCCCGCCGCGCGTGGTCGTCCTCGCGCAGCCGGTCCTCGCGACGGCGCTGCTTGCGCCGCTGCCGTCGCAGATCACGCCCGCTGCCGCCCGCCTCTCCCCGCGTGAGGAAGCTGCCGCCGCCCTCGGCCGTGCGCCCGTAGAGCCCTGCGGCCAGGCCGAGTTCGGCCTCCACGACGTAGTGGACGAGGTCGTGCGGAATGTGCGTGTCATAGCCCGGCGCCGGATCCATGCCCCGGTCCGGCTGCCCGGGCACGGAGACACCGACCGCGTAACGCCGCTCGCCGGTACGGGTGAAGGTCACGTCCATGCGGGCGACGGTAGACGGAGCGTGCGCGCGTCGGCACCCGAATTTCCCGGGGCCGTCGCCCGCCGGGCTCGGCGCTACGGGACGAGTACCACCTTGCCCGTCGTCTCCCTCTTCTCCAGCGCGGCGTGCGCCGTCGCGGCCTGGGCGAGGGCGAAGGTCTGGACGGCGGGCACCAGGCTGCCGTCCGCGGCGGCCTCCAGGGCGCGCCGTTCGAGTGCGGGGGTGTCCTCGGGCCGGGCGAGAAGCAGCGAGAGTGCGTCGACGAACGTGACCTCGTGGGCCGCGAGTTCCTCGGGCGAGGGCGCGAAGGTGACGGTGGAGATGCTGCCCATGGAGACGAACCGTCCGCCGGGGGCCAGCAGCCCGAACGCGGCGCGCGCCTTGTCTCCGCCGACCCCGTCGAGCACGACGGTGACGCGTCGTCCGCCCAGTGCCTCCGCGACGGTCTTCTCCCAGCCCGGCTCGTCGTAGTCGACGGCGAGGTCAGCGCCGAGCGCGCGCACGGCCGCCACCTTGACCGTGCCGCCCGCGGCGCCGACGGTCCGGATGCCGCGGGCCCGCGCGTACTGCACGACGAGGCGGCCGATGCCGCCAGCGGCCGAGGTCACCAGCAGCACGTCGTCCTCGGTGAGCCGGGCGACGTCCAGGAAGGCCAGCGCGGTGGCCCCGGTGACGATCATGGCGACGGCGGTCTCGTCGCTCAGCGCCTCCGGGCGCGGGTGCAGCTCCGTCACGTCGGCGACGGCGAGTTCCGCGTAGCCGCCGGGGGCGCCGTGCCGGGTGACCACGCCACGTCCGGCCCAGCTCGGATCGACGCCCTCCCCGACGGACTCCACGGTGCCCGACACCTCCCCGCCGAAGATGGCGGGCAGCGGGGGCGTGGGCGGCGCGAGCACGTTCTTCCGGCCCGAGCGCATCACGGCCTCGATCGCGTGCACACCCGCTGCGGCGACGGCGATACGCACCTGTCCAGGGCCGGGCACGGGGTCGGGGACGGTCTCGTAACGCAGGTTCTCCGCGGGACCGAAGGTGTGCAGAACGACAGCGTGCATGGTGGCTCCCCGGGGTGAGTGGTGGTTTCGACACCCCGACCATGCGACTTGAACAAAGGTTCAAGTCAAGCGTCCCGCCGCGCCCCCGGGACCGTCAGGGGGACGGCTTGCGGGCCACTCCGCCGAAGGCGCCGGCGCGGGGGACCGTGCCGGGGTCGGCGTCGGGCCGCCACTCGGTGAT
The DNA here is from genome assembly GCF_053611545.1 of Streptomyces sp. NPDC054796. Taxonomy (NCBI): domain Bacteria; kingdom Bacillati; phylum Actinomycetota; class Actinomycetes; order Kitasatosporales; family Streptomycetaceae; genus Streptomyces; species Streptomyces sp. NPDC054796. Next base: position 104,436 of record NZ_JBSHAO010000025.1, read on the forward strand.
GCGGACGACGCCCGGCGGGACCAGCTCCAGACCTTCGTAGAAGCCCTCGATCTGCTCGCGCGTGCGCAGGATGTACGGGACGGCGCCGGAGTCGTTGTAGTCGTCCTGGGCGGCGTTGGTGTCCGGGTTCTCGTCGGCCGCGTCGTGGTGGGAGAGGTAACTGCCGGGCGGCAGACCCTCGATGAGCCGCCGCACGATGCCGCGCGCCTGCTCGTAGTCGGCTATGTGGCCCATGACCCCGCTGAGGATGAGCCCGACGGGCCGCGTGAAGTCGAGGGTCTTCCTGGCCCCTTCGAGCACCTTCTCCGGATCGCGGAGATCGGCCTCGATGTAGTCGGTCCTGCCCTCGGGCGAGCTGGTGAGCAGCGCGTTGGCGTGGACGAGGACGAGGGGGTCGTTGTCGACGTAGACGATCCGGGAGTCCGGGGCCACACGCTGGGCCACCTCGTGGGTGTTGTCGACGGTCGGCAGGCCCGTGCCCACGTCCAGGAACTGGCGCACGCCCGCCTCTCCGGCGAGATAGCGGACGGTGCGCATGAGGTAGTAGCGGGCGACGCGCGCGAGGTCGTCGATGCCGGGGAACGCCTCGCGGTACTGGTCGCCCGCCAGACGGTCCACCTCGTAGTGGTCCTTGCCGCCGAGCCAGTAGTTCCAGATCCGTGCGGAGTGCGGAACGCTGGTGTCGACGCGGCCGGACCGCTCCGGTGGCACGGCGTTCTGCTGGACCATGGTCTCTCCCTGTGCGTACGGATGGATAGCGGCACGGTGTGCGGTGCGCGTACGGCACCGCCCGGACCCACGTCCGGGCCGGGGCGGAAGTCCCGTGCCCGCGCAGTCTTCCCCCTCCTCCGCGCGTTGTGTAGCGACATAGCGACCCTTCGGGCGCGGGCTACCCCTCCACCTTCTCCGCCGCTCCCCTCCTCTCCGGCCCCTCCAGCGCCCGGGCCCCCGGGCGGGCGACGCGGATCTTGGACTGCCCGTGCGGCAGTTGCTCCCAGTCGTCCATGAAGCGGGCTTCGAGACCATGGCGCCGGGCGAGGCCGGTGAGGGTTTCCGTGCGGTAGTAGAAGTCCTCGCGCAGTACCTGGTGTTCGGCGCCCTCGGTGCGGTCGAAGGTGAAGTCGAAGAAGCCGTCGGGCGCCAGCACGCGGCCGACGTGCGCCAGGCACTCGTCGATGACCTCGATCGGCGAGTGGGAGAACACGCTGTGCGCGTGCACGACGTCGAAGTGGCCGGTGGGGAGGAAGTCGAGGGTGAGGTCCTGTGTGGGCGTCAGATACGGCACCTTCTCCTGGAGCCCGTAGCCGACCAGGGTCTTCTTGGCCGCGACGAGGATGTCGGGCGAGATGTCGATGCCGTAATAGTGCCCGGGCTCCAGGAAGTCGATGAAGCGCCAGCCCGCGCGCAGGTTGCCACAGCCGATGTCCAGCATGCGGTGCTGCTTCTGGAGCCCGTGCCGCTGGAGGTAGTCGAACTGCATCTGCCCGAGGGCGAGCCACCGCTCGTGGCTCCTGCTCCCGACCGCGGCCTCCGGGTTGCTGGCGGTGTCCGAGGCCATCACCGCCCGGTAGTAGGCGACGTGGTCCGGGCTGCGGAACCGCAGCCAGCCGTCACGGGCGGCCCGCCGCAGATACGGGGCGATGCGTGCGGGGTTGCGCACGGCGTACGCGGCCTTGTGCGCCAGCTTCGACCGGTTGACCTTAAGCGACTTACGTGACTTTTCGGGCATCGCGAGGGTGCTCTCTTCCTTGAGGGGTCGGAATGTGGGTTGAGGTGCAGCGGTGTGAAGTGGCGTGACGTCGTGCGACGTGCCCGGTGGGCCGGACGGTGAGGGCGCGGGCGCCGAGACGACGGACGCACACGTGCCGGGCGGAGGCGGAGCAGGCGAGGGGGCGGGTCAGGCGGGCGGACGCCGGGGGGCGCCCGCGGCTCGGTCAGGCGGCTCCGCCCGCCACGACGACCCCGCTCTCGTAGGCGAAGACCGCCGCCTGCGTACGGTCACGCAGCCCGAGCTTGACCAGGATCCGGCTGACGTGCGTCTTCACCGTCGACTCGGTGACCAGCAGGCGGGCGCCTATCTCGACGTTCGACAGGCCCTGCGCCACCAGCGCCAGCACCTCCGTCTCCCGCTCGGTGAGGTCCGCGACCCGCTCCCTCATCGGGCGGCGCGGGCCCGCCTCCTCTCCGACGAGACGGCTGAACTCGGCTATGAGGCGGCGGGTGACCGTCGGCGCCAGCAGGGACTCCCCCGCGGCCACGACCCGTACGCCGTCGGCGAGCTGACGCGTCGAGGCGTCCTTGAGGAGGAAGCCGCTGGCTCCGGCCCGCAGGGCGCGGTAGACGTACTCGTCCAGGTCATAGGTGGTGAGGATGAGCACCTTGGTCTCCGGCGCCGCGACGGAGATCTCGCGGGTGGCCTCCAGCCCGTCCATCTCCGGCATCCGGACGTCGAGGAGCACGACATCGGGACGCAGTGCGACGGCCTTCTCGACGGCCTCGCGCCCGTTGACCGCCTCGCCGACCACCTCGATATCGGGCTGGGTGCCCAGCAGCACCGAGAAACCCTCGCGCACCATCATCTGATCGTCCGCCAGAACCACCCGGATCGCGCCCTCGTCAGCCATCCCCCGCCACCCTCCGCTCGTCCCGCACACCATGCCTGTCCCGCGTCCCGGGGCTGTCCCGCGCGCCGGACGCACCGTCGCCCGTACGGGGGCTCGGCAGGAACGCCGTCACCGCGAACCCGCCCTCCTCCGTGCCGCCCGCGTCCAGCCACCCGCCCAGCATCGTGACGCGCTCCCGCATCCCTGTGAGGCCGTGCCCCGCTCCCGGTGAGGCGGGTGCCGGACGCGTGGGCGGAGCGTTGACGACGCGGAGATCCAGCCCGCCGTCCGAGTAGGCGAGTTCGAGGCGTATGGGCGCCTCGGGCGCGTGCCGCAGCGCGTTGCTCAGGGCCTCCTGCACGATGCGGTACGCCGACAGCTCCACGCCGCGCGGCAGCGACCGCGCCCGCCCGCCGACGGAGGTCTCGACCCGCCGCCCGGCCGCCCGTACCCCGGCGAGCAGCCCGTCGAGATCGCCGAGCGTGGGCTGCGGCGCCTCGGGTGCCGCGTCAGGACCGGCCGACGGCGCCGTCCGGATGACGCCCAGCACCCTGCGCAGCTCCGTGAGGGCGATCAGGGCGCTCTCGCGTACCGTCGCGAAGGCGGCCTCCAGCTCCGGCGGGGGCTCCTTCACCCGGTGGGGCGCGGCCTCGGCCTGGATGGCTATGACCGACATATGGTGCGCGACGACGTCGTGCAGCTCCCTGGCGATCACCGCACGCTCCTCCAGCACCGTGCGCCGGGCGCGTTCCTCCTCGCTGGCCGCAGCGTGCGCCGCGGCCTCGGCGCGTGCCGTTCTCCGGCCTGTCGCTATCACGCTGGTCAGCGGCATCAGGGCCGCGAACAGTGCCGTGGCGAGTGTGCCGAAGGCGAACGGGCCGTTGCCCGCTGCCGCGACGACGACGGTGAGGGCCCACAGCCATCCGACCGCCCTCGGCGGCAGCCGGAACGCGGCGAGCAGCATCGCCGCCGTGCAGGCCAGGAGCCCGGCCATCGCCCAGGGGCGCCCTGCCGTACCCCCAGCGACATCGGGCCAGGCCCCGAGATCGGCGAACGGGAAGGGCCCCTCCAGGCCCCAGGGATGGAACAGGCTCACCCCGGCCGCCGCGAGGAGGAGCCACGAAGCGAGGACGGGCCACCGCAGCGTCAGCAGCAGGGGCACGGCGATCAGCAGCCCTCCGGCCACCTTGTCCCGGACGGGCACCTCGGCCTGCGCCTGGAGCGCCACCAGCAGCAGCGTCAGCGCGACGACCGCCGCGTGCGGGATCCAGCGCAGCGCCCGCACGAGCGCGCCGGGCAGGGCCCGCCGGACCCGCGACGGCACGGGGAGCCCGGCGAGCGGCGGCAGCGGACGCGGCGAGAACGCGCCCAGCAGCAGATCACGGCCCAGCCCCGCCGCCGCCTCCCGCGCGAAGCGCGCGGGCAGACCGGAGCCGGACGGAGCACGCGAGACCGTTGTGGCCGACGCGGTGGCCGTCACGCCGGTGGTGGCGGCCACGCCCGTACCACCGGACGGGTCCGCGCCGCCGGACGGGGCGGCCTCGCCGCGTGCGGGTGTCGTGATGTCCCGCTCCTCGTCGAAGGCACGGGTTTCCTGGAGAGCCATGTGAACGACACTATTCAGCGGCGCACGCCTTGGCATCCCTCCCAGGACCCACCTGGACGCCTCCATCTCAAGGACTACACCCCGGCTCCAGGGCTCCATCGCGCGACGGGGACGGACGCCAGGAACAAGCCGGCAGGCGGAGGGGTACAGAGTCCGCGCCCGGGGCCCATAGTGGGAGGAGCCTTCGGAGCCCCGGACGGCGGCGCCGGACGGCGGCCCCGGAGTGCGACCGCCGCCGCGCTCATCGGCGGCGGTCGCAGCGGCCCGGGACACAGTGAGGCCCCCCCTCGTGCCCCGGGCCGCTCCTCCGCCCTCCCGCCGCGGCACGCTCCCGCGTGAAGGAAGCGTGGTGGCCGTGAAGGGCATACCGGACCCGCGCGTTCGCTGCGGTGAAAGAACGGATCCGGCAGCACTGTTTTCCACACACCTGCGGCTCGGTGAACACACCGAGCGGATCAGGCGGGCCTGCCGAGGTCCGGGGCGGGTCCGTAACCGGCAGCCTAGATCCGAGCCCTTCGTCAGGCAACGGGAGCTCATGCGCCTGACACCCCAACTGCCGCCCCGTGTGCGGAGGTTCACATCCGTACCGGCGCGACGGCGCGGCGCGGGGCCGCACACGGCGCACGGCACGCGGCCCGACGGGTCACCGTGGACCGTCGCGTCGGGAAGTCAGGGGCTGGGGCGCGGGGAAGCAGCCGCGGGCCGCCGGAAGGGCGGAAAAGGGCGCGGGGCCGCCGCGTACGGGTTTCTAGACCGCGGGGAGGAACGGCGTGCGGGGCCTGCCCCGCTCGTCGACGTCGTCCGCCGGGTCCTCGGGCGCGAGGACGACCGACTCGTCGAAGGCGGGGGCCTGGAAGGGGTTCATCGCCGGGGGCGGCGAGCCCTTCGTGGCGGGACGCACGGGCTCGGATGCGGAGAACAGCGAGGTCATCGCGGTGGATGCCTGCCTTTCGGTGATGTTGCGTGACTGAGGAGAGGTGCGTTGCCGCGCGCCGGTACGGCACTCGTACCGGTCCCCGTGGGCCATGGAGGGCCGACGGAGACCGGTACCGGCCGACGGTGGTCCGCAGTCACCCGCGGAGACCGTCGGTCTCAGAGCGTCGTCATCTTGGCGAACGGACTGGTGATCCGCTTCTGGAACGGACCGAAGTCCACGAGCACCGCGATCTCGTCCTCGATGCCGATGACCCGGCCGAGGCCGTGTTCATCGTGAGTGACCCTGTCCCCTACGGCGAACCGCTTGATGGGCGGCGCTACCGGGGCTTTGAAGGGGCTGGTAGGCAGGTTGCGCCGCGTGGCGGCTGGCTTTGTCATCTCCACCAGTATGCGCCTGTCGGCTCCTTCTTTGACCCTTCACAGCGATTCCACTTGGCGGCGTGGTCCGGAAAACACGGATGTGACGGGCTTCGTACCCCCTCCCATCCGCCCTCCACGACTGCTCCGAGACCGCTCCGGAACCCGTCGGGGCCCGGGCAAGGCCCCGGGGAGGCCCGGGCGAGGCGGCCCGTGTCCGCCACGCACACGTCCACTCGGGCCCGCGTCCTCAGTTCTCGACCCTCCCCGCCCTCAGTTCCAGCCGCTCCCCGCGGAATCCGGCACGGAAGCGTCGGTCGTGGGAGACCACCACGACGGCGCCCTCGTACGCCGCGAGCGCCTCCTCCAGCTCCTCCACCAGGCTCAGCGCGAGATGGTTGGTGGGCTCGTCGAGGACGAGCAGATCCGCCGGCGCGGTCACCAGGCGGGCCAGTTCCAGCCTGCGCCGCTGGCCGACCGAGAGCGAGGCGACGGGAACGGCCAGATCCTCCTCCCGGAAGAGCCCGAGGCCCAGCAGCTCCCCCGCGTACTCCTCCGGCTGCCCAGGCCGTCCGGCCGCGAAGGCGCCCAGCAGCGGCAGCCGTGGCGCGGCGGGCGGCAGCTCCTGCGCCAGGTAGCCGACGCGGTCCGTGGTACGCACGGTGCCCTCGTCCGGCGCGATGTCACCGGCCAGGACACGCAGCAGCGTGGTCTTGCCCGCGCCGTTGGGCCCCGTCACCAGCAGCCGCCCGCCGGGCTTCACGCGCAGTCCGTCCACCCGCAGCCGGTCCCCGACCACGACCCCTTCCAGCTCGGCCACGCGCACGCCCTCACCCGCGACGGAACCCGCGCCGGTCCCGTCGCCGCCCTCGCCGCCGCCCCCGTCTCCGGTGAGCGGCCTGGCGCGGAACGCGAGGGGGTCGGGAGGAGCCGGGACGGGGTTCTCACGGAGCCGCCACAGGCGTTCCCTGGCCGCCCGCACCTGCCCGGACAGCTTCGCCTCGTGCGACCTGCGGTGCTTGCCGAAGCCCTGCCCCGGATCCTTGCCCGAGGCCGCCAGCCGCTGCCCCGAGGCGGCGACCAGCTCCTCCGTGCGGGCCACCTCCGTCAGCCACTCCTGGTGGCGCTGTTCCCAGCGCCACCGCGCGGCGGCCTTCGCCTTCCGGTAGCCCTCCCAGCCGTCCCCGTAACGGGTCACCGAGCGGGTGTCGCGGTCGACGTCGAGGATCGTCGTGGCGATCCGCTCCAGGAAGGCACGGTCGTGGGTGACGGCCACGACGGTGCCGCGATACGCCCTGAGCCGGCCCTCCAGCCACTCGGTCGCACGCGCGTCGAGGTGGTTGGTGGGCTCGTCCAGGAGCAGCAGCTCGGGCGCCGAGGCCAGGACGCACGCGAGCGCGAGCCGGGCCAGCTCCCCGCCGGAGAGCGACCCGAGCAGCCGCTCCCGGGTGACATGGGCGAGCCCGAGGCCGCGCAGGGCCGCGTCCACCCGGGCTGCGGCCTGATAGCCGCCGCGTTCCTCGTACGCGGTCAGCAGATCGCCGTACGCGGCGAGTTCATCGGGCCCCGCCTCGCCGAGTGCCGCCTCCGCCGACGCGATGCGCCGCTCCAGGTCCCGCAGCTCGGACAGGGCAGCGTCGACGGCGTCACGCACCCGGTCCCCGGGGGCGAGGCCGAGGGTCTGGGCGAGGTGGCCCACGCCGCCGGGGAAGCGGACGGTGACCTCTCCGGTGTCCGGCAGGTCGGCACCGGCCAGCAGTCTGAGCAGCGTCGACTTGCCCGAGCCGTTCTCGCCGATGACGGCGGCCCGTTCGCCGGGGCGCACGGTCAGCGACACCTGGTCGAGGACCGCGCGGTCGCCGTACGCCTTGGATACGTCCTTCATGGTCAGTTGAGCGCGTTCGCGCATGGTTCTTTCCCTGATGTGACACGCCCGCGATCCCGCGCACGGAGCGCGGGGGCGGCGGAGCTGGGGTCGGCCGGTCGCGGAAGAGGACATGCGGGGACCGCGCGCCGACCGCGAGGGGTCAGCCGGTCACGCCGCGTCCGCGGCCGGAATCAGAGAAAGTAGAAGAACCTGGCCATGCCGCCGAGTGTAAGCACGCGCCTCGGGCGCCGCCCAATGGTTTTCCGCTGGGCTCAGGGGGTCGGAATGCCGCCGGGGCGTGCGGGGAGGCCGAAGCGGACGGGGACGCCGGGCGAGTACAGGACGCTGACGGGCTCACCGGCCGGGGCCGGCAGTCCGGCCGCCGTCACCAGGTTCTCGTCGCACTCGATCAGCTCGGCCCGGTGCAGCGGCCAGGTGGGGTGCGCGTTGGGGAGGTAGAGCGGGCGCCCCAGGAACGCGTTGTGCATGCCCCAGCGTGCGGTCAGGAAGTGCTCCAGTTCCGTCGGCTCCTCGATGCGCGCGCCGGCCTTGACCGTGATCCGGCTGTGCGCGCCACGCGGCCCCGGCCAGCGCCGGGAGCTGGTGTAGGTGAGGGTGCCACTGTCCCTGTCGTGGCGTACGGCCATGCGCGACCACAGGTACGGGAGCCGGAACAGGGCGCGCGCGACGGCCACCGGGATCAGCCGGGAGGCGTCGAGGGAGCGGAAGACCACCCCGCGCCGTCCGTGCTCGTCCACCGAGTACAGGCGCACGTTGGTCTCGGGGAAGCTCCCCAGGTACGGCACGCCCGGCAGCCGGAACCATCCGACCCGGTGCATCCGGAAGGCGACGAGACCGACGTACGTCACCCCCTCGTGCACATCGGGCGTGGTCCCCTCGGGCAGCAGCGGGGCGACATCGGCGGAGTCGGCCGCCCAGTGGAGGAAGGCGAGATCGAGCCAGGACTGCGTGAGCAGGGGCGCGGAGGGGGAGCTGGGCGGGGCGGTCGTGATGGGCTGCGGGGGTTGCGGGGTGACCGGTATGGAGGGCACCGCCCCAGCATCGCAGGCCCCTCGGACACCACTCCGGCCCGCCCCCTGGCCCCGGCCCCGGCCCCGGGCACCGTCCGCCACCGCCCGCCCCGTCGCCGTGCGCGCCGCCCCGTCGCGATCACGGAGCGGCACGCACCGTCACTCAGCGCTCAGCTTGCCTCGCCGCGGTCATGCGCCGGGCGCTCCCGGCGCATGCACGAGAGGCCGGTTCTCAGTGGCGCTTGCGCAGCTTCCGCAGAAACTGCTTCGCCTGGGCACGTTTCCTGGGGTCGGCCGCTGCGCGCCTGCCCGAGTCCACGATCCGGCGCCCCTGCGGGCTCCGGGCGAACGCCTTGATACGGCTCACGATTCCTGCCATGACCCCTCCTCTCGATTTCTCCCTCGCCCGCGACGGCCGACGCCGCGGGTCACGGGCACGCCGCTGTCGGCACGGCGCCCGTCCACCTCCTACCCCGGCGACCGCGGGTGATGTGTCCCACGGTGACCCACGCGCTCCCACGGGCCCGCGCACTGATCGCGGATCCGTGCTACCTTCGTGTCAGTTGCAGTTTTGGTACCCATCATTTTTGTGCGCCTGACGGGATGTGACCCGCGGGCGTATTTTTGTTTACCGGTCATCTCCGGATGGGCTCATTGCGGCGACACGGATTCCGCGCAGTGCGGTTTCCGACCTTGCCCCCTATCGAAGGAGATTCGACATGGCACTCGGCACAGTGAAGTGGTTCAACGCGGAAAAGGGCTTCGGCTTCATCGAGCAGGAGGGTGGCGGCGCTGACGTCTTCGCCCACTACTCGAACATCGCGGGTCACGGTTTCCGTGAGCTCCACGAAGGCCAGAAGGTCAGCTTCGACGTCACGCAGGGCCAGAAGGGCCCGCAGGCGGAGAACATCGTTCCGGCTTGATCCCGGACTCAGTACGGTCGGGGCCCGCACCGCACGGTGCGGGCTCTGCCTGTCCACGCGGGCCGCTGACCCGCCACGACGCGCCGCGCCCCTCGGGGCTTCCGGCGCCGACGTCTCCCCCGGCGACGGACGACAGCCGTCCGCCCGCCGGCGGGCAGCGCGACAGCCGCGGCTGCCCGATCTCGCGGTCCGGGGTACCGGACACCCCTCCGGGTGCCCCTCCGGTCCCCGTGCAGACCGCTTCCGAAGCTTCTCGTACGGTCTTCTCCGGCACGCTTCGGCCACCGTTTCCCGGCTCGTTCTTGCGATTCTTCGCGCGGCCTGTGCGCCGCCAAGTCTTCCTCGACACGCGCCGTATCGAGGAAGGTTCCACATGAACCGCAGTACACGTTCGCAGGACCGCGACCGCTATTCCCGCGGTGGCGGCCACGCCGCGCGCGGCGGAAGGCCGGGCGGCAACGGCGGCGGCTTTGGCGGTGGCGGTGGCGGCCGTCAGCGCGGCAAGGCCACGCGCCGTCCCCGTTCCGCCGCTCCGCAGGGCGAGTTCGCCCTGCCCGAGACCAAGACCCCGGCGCTGCCCGCCGCCGCGACCTTCGCGGAACTCGACATGCCCGCGCCGCTGTTGGCCACGCTCACCCGGCTCGGGGTGACCGAGCCGTTCCCGATCCAGGGCGCGACCCTGCCCAACTCGCTCGCGGGCCGCGACGTGCTCGGCCGGGGCCGCACCGGCTCGGGCAAGACCCTGGCCTTCGGCCTCGCGGTCCTGGCCCGTACGGCAGGACAACGGGCTGAACCCGGGCGTCCGCTCTCCCTGGTACTGGTCCCCACACGCGAGCTGGCCCAGCAGGTCACCGACGCGCTCGCGCCCTACGCGCAGGCGCTGCGGCTGCGGGTCACCACCGTCGTGGGCGGCATGTCCATAGGCCGTCAGGCGGACGCGCTGCGCCGTGGCGCGGAGGTCGTCGTGGCCACACCGGGCCGGCTCAAGGACCTCATCGGGCGCGGTGACTGCCACCTGGACCAGGTGCGGATCACCGTTCTGGACGAGGCCGACCAGATGACCGACATGGGCTTCATGCCACAGGTCACGGAGCTGCTGTGCCAGGTGCGCGAGGAGGGGCAGCGGATGCTGTTCTCGGCCACGCTCGACAGGAACGTCGACAAGCTGGTGCGCAGGTTCCTCACCGACCCCGTCGTGCACTCGGTGGACCCGTCCGCCGGAGCCGTCACGACGATGGAGCACCACATCCTGCACGTCCACGAGACGGACAAGCAGGCCGCCACGACCGAGATCGCCGCGCGCGACGGCCGGGTGCTGATGTTCCTCGACACCAAGCGGTCCGTCGACCGGCTCACGCGTCGGCTGCTGGCCAGCGGGGTGCGGGCCGCGGCACTGCACGGCGGCAAGTCGCAGCCGCAGCGCAACCGGACGCTCGAACAGTTCAAGACCGGGCATGTGACGGTCCTGGTGGCGACGAACGTCGCGGCCCGTGGCATCCACGTCGACAGCCTCGACCTCGTCGTGAACGTCGACCCGCCCACGGACCACAAGGACTACCTGCACCGCAGCGGGCGCACCGCGCGGGCCGGGGAGTCGGGCAGCGTCGTCACGCTGATCACGGCCGAGCAGCGCCGGGAGATGTCCCGGCTCATGGCGACCGCCGGGATCACGCCGCAGATCACGCAGGTGCGCGCGGGCGACCCCGAGCTGGTCCGGATCACCGGCGCCAGGCCGCCGTCCGGGGTGCCCGTGACGATCACGGCTCCGGTCGCCGAGCGGCCCCAGCAGCGCAGCCGTACCTCGACGCGCGGGCGTCGCAGCAAGCGGGCGCAGGTGCGGCGCGGCGGTCCCGCCGCGGGTGCGTCGGGCGCGTCCCGTCGCAGCGCCGCCTGACGTCTGACGGAGGCTCAGGGGGCGGCGGGGCCGTTCACGGGCGGTGCGCCGTCCGCACCGCCGCCGCCCTGGCCGCGTGGCCTTGCGGGCCCGGTCCGGTACTCACCGGGCCGGGCCCTCCGCGCTTCCCGGGGCCGGGGTACTGGCGGGGTCCGACGAGCCCGACGGGTCCGGGGTGGGGCCGGAGGGCTTCCGCGCCGGGTCCGGGGTCGGGGCCGGGGCCGGGGCGAAGGAGCGGGCGTACAGCAGCGTCACCAGGACCAGCACCATCGGCACGAGCATCGCGGCGCGGTAGTCCCAGGCGTCGCCGAGGGACCCGACCAGGGGCGAACCGATCAGGAATCCCACGTAGTTGAAGACGTTCAGCCGGGCGACGGCCGCGTCCGAGGCGCCGGGGAAGAGCCGTCCGGCCGCCGCGAAGGTCTGCGGGACGAGCACGCAGAGCCCCAGCCCGAGCAGCGTGAACCCGAGCATCCCCGTCCAGGCGTCCGGCGCTCCCGCGACGACGGCGAAGCCCGCGGCGGCCAGGACGGTACCGGCACGCACGACCGCGACGGCCCCGAAGCGCCGCACACCGAGGTCGCCCAGCGAACGGCCCAGCAGTGTGGTCACCATGTAGACGTTGTACGGAACGGTCGCGAGCTGTTCCGAGCTGCCCAGCACGTCCTGGAGGTACTTCGCGCTCCAGTTGGAGACGGTCGAGTCCCCGATGTACGCGAACGTCATCACCAGGCACAGGGGCAGGAGCAGCCGGAACACCACAGGTGAGGCCGCGGGCTCCTTCCCCTGGCCCCCCGTTCCGCCCCTCGCTTCGACCGGTTCTCCCTGCGCCGCCGTGCCTGTCGCGTCCGCGTACCACCTGCTGCCCGCGAGCGCGGCGGGCAGCAGCACCACGACCACGGGCAGATACGAGACGAAGAGCGGCAGTTGGCCGTGCGCGCCCACCCAGGCCAGGGTCGCTCCGACGATGCCGCCGAGGCTGTACGCGGCGTGGAAGCCGAGCATGATGCTGCGTCCGTAGGCGCGCTGGAGGCTCACCCCGAGCATGTTCATCGAGGCGTCCAGCGCGCCCACGGCCAGCCCGAACGCGCCCAGTGCCACCGCGACTTCGGCCACCGTCCCGCCCGCGCCGACGCCCAGGAGCGCGAGCAGGACCACCGGCTGGGACCAGCGCAGCACATGGCTGGGCCGCACCCGTCGGACCAGGTGTTCCGTGCCGACGCTGGCGACCCCCGCGAGGACCGGCACCGCCGCCAGGAAGACCGGCAGGAGGGCGTCCGATATCCCGTACCGGTCCTGGATCGCGGGGATCCGGGTCACCAGCAGCGCGAAGGCGGCGCCCTGCGCGAAGAAGCTGAAGGCCAGCGCGGCCCGGCCACGGCGCATGCGTGTGCGTGCATCGGTCATGGCCGGACAGCGTATGGGCCCCCTCTACCGACCGGTAGAGGGATCACACCGGCTCTTCGCCGGGGCGGGGCAAGCGGGAAGCGGGGGCGGGGGCAGGGGCTCTGGCGGCTTCTACTGCTCGTAGGCGTCGACCAGCGCCTGCACGTCGATCTTCTTCATCTCCAGCATCGCCTTCATGACCCGGTTGGCCTTCTCGGGATCGGGGTCGCTCAGCAGGTCCGTCAGGGTACGGGGACAGATCTGCCAGGACACCCCGTACTTGTCCTTGAGCCAGCCGCACGGCCCTTCCTGGCCGCCCTCGCTGAGCTTCGCCCACATCTCGTCCACCTCGTCCTGGCCCGCGCAGTCGACGGTGAGGGAGATGGCCTCGCTGAAGGTGAAGTGCGGGCCTCCGTTCAGGGCGATGAAGCGCTGCCCCGCGAGTTCGAAGGTGACGGTCATGACCGTGCCCGGCTCTCCGGGCCCCGCCTCGCCGTAGCGGTTGACCTCCAGGATCCGGGAGTCGTCGAAGAGGGAGGTGTAGTAGTCCGCCGCCTCCTCCGCCTGCTTGTCGAACCACAGGGTCGTGGTGATCTTCTGCATGGTGTCTTCTCCTCGTCTGCGGGCTCCGTGTGTCCCACGGAGAAACGTCGTCGAGGAACAGACCGTCACGACGGGCGAAACTCACCGGTGCGCGGCGGGCCGGGGCCAGCGGCGTCTCCCGGCCCATAGCCCATCGACGAGTACAGGGGATAGCTTGACGCCGCGTCACAAGACGCAGGTGCGCGGGGAGAGCGGAGGCAGAGGTGACGCCGACTCAGCTCCGGGCGTTCGTGACCGTGGTGCGTCTCGGGTCGGTGCGGAAGGCGGCCGTCGAACTGTCCGTTTCCGAGGCCGCGGTGTCGATGCACGTCGGCCAGTTGCGCAGAGAACTGGGCGACCGGCTCTTCACCCGAACCGGCGCCGGGCTCGCCTTCACACCCGGCGGGTTACGGCTGGCCAGCAGGGCGGCGGAGCTGCTGGGGCTCCAGGACCGCACGCTCCTGGAGGTACGCCAGGCGGGATCGGGCCGCCGTCTGCTGCGCGTCGCGGCGTCGAGCCTGTTCGCGGAACTGGCGGCGCCGGGTCTCATCGAGCTGTTCGCCGGTCGCGCCGCCGATCTGGACGTCGAGCTGAGCGTGCACGGCCCGGACGAGTTCGCGGCGTTGCTGCGCTCCCGGACCGTCGACATCGCGATAGGCCCCCGCCCGGCCGGTCTGGACGCCGCCCTCGCGTGCACGCCGTTCCTCAACTACCAGGTCATAGCCGTCGCGGGCGCGCGCCATCCGCTGGCCACGGTGCCCGCGAGCGTGAGCCAACTGCGCGGCCAGACCTGGCTGCTCGGCCCGTCGGCCGCTGCCAGCAGCGGCCTCATGTCCGCGCTGATACGTCAGATCGGCGTGCCCGAGGACCATCAGCGGATCTTCCAGAGCCATGCGGCGGCGCTGGAGGAGGCCAAGCGGGGGAAGGGCGTGGCGCTGGCCACCTCCTTCGCGGTCTCGCAGGAGCTGGCGAGCGGTGACCTTCTGCGGCTGCCCGCCAAGTCCGCGCGGGCACAGGGCGCGTGGCACAGCGTCACGCTCCCGGACGGGGACGCTCCGCCGGTGGCGGCCGAGCTGACCCGCTTCATGACGACCCCGCGTGCGACGCAGGCGATGCTGCGGGGCGCGGGCGTCACGGCCGGACGGTTCCGGCCCGCCATCCACGTCACGCTGTGGAGCTAGGGAGCGCCTTCACATGGCGTTCAGCCATGACTACTTCCCCTGCGGTAGGACACAGATCCTCCGCCCGGCGGATGCCCCGCATACCCCCTGGGGGCATTGTGGGCCGCGTGGCGACAGCCGCTCGCAGGAGACTCGCAGGGAGGAGTACGGGATGCTGCTGATCGAGATCTTCGTGCCCAGGGGTGCCTTGGACGAAGAGGAGCGGGAAGAACTGGGGCGCCGGGCCATCGACCGGCTCATGGTCGAGGACGACAGTCACGCCATGGACGTCATCAACGCCCAGCGCGCGATCACTCAGGTACTCGTCCACGAGCCCGGCACTTGGGTTCTCGGCCAGAGGCCGACGGCCGATCCCGCGAACCCGCCGCGGTATCTCGTGCGGGTCACCGTTCCGGCCTCGTGGCGCAAGGACATGAGCGGCCATGTCGTGCGGATCCTCACCGACGTCCTGGCCGAGACCGAACTCGCCGCAGGGCGTGACCCCGAGCGGGTGCGGCGCGAACCCCACGCCGTGATCCTCGTGGAGGGCATCTCGGAGGGAGGCGTCGGCATCCACGGCAGGGCCATGAGCAGCCTGGACCTCACGGAACTCATCAGTCGGCCGTACCGCGACAACACGAGCGTCCACCCGGCACCCGGACCGCCGCAGGGCAAACTGATCGACCCGGTCTGCGGCATGAGCGTGGATCTCGACGCGTCCACGCTCACCTTGGAACACGAGGGAACCCTGTACGGCTTCTGCCATGGCCTGTGCCGACGGGCCTTCGCCGACGAGCACGGGGTGCCGCTCGGCAACTAGCTCGGCAACTTGCTCAGCAACTTGGTGTGCGGTGGCTTCGGGGGGCCGCCCGGTCGGGCCGGTCCGCGGTCCTGAGGGGGCGTCCGGGTGATTTCGGCGATCACGGCCGCCAGCGCGCGGAAGGTGTCTCCGGGCAGCAGTGCGTCGCAGTACGGCAGGGCCGCCGCCATGGCGGCGACGCGGGGTTCGAAGTCCGGGGTCCCGGCCCGTGGGTTCACCCAGATCACCCGGTGGGCGCGACGGCGCAGCCGGGCCATCGCGGTGGCCAGCTCGCGCGGCGCGTCCGCGTCCCAGCCGTCGGAGGCGACGATGACGAGGGCGCCGCGCAGGGCCCCGCCGTGGTGGGAGGCCAGGAGCGCCCGCAGACTGCTCGCGATGCGCGTGCCGCCGAAACGGTCGGTGACCTGCGCCGTCGCCCTGTCCACCGCCTCGCGCGCCGAGCGCTGGGCGAGCGCCGGGGTCAGCCGGGTCAGCGAGGTGGAGAACGCGAAGACCTCGGCGTCGGCGTGCCGCGCGAGCGCGTGCATCAGGTGCAGATACGCGACGGCCTGCGGCTGCATGGAGCGGCTGACGTCGCAGAGCATGACGACCCGCCTGGGCCGGTGCACGGCATCGGCGCGCACCAGCCGCACCGGCTCCCAGCCGGTGCGGCGTGCGCGGGCGATGGTGGGGCGCAGCACGATCCGGCGGCCACCGCGCGCGGGCGCGTACCGCCGGGTCCGCCGCGTGGGCCATGCGCGGATCGCGGCCCGCAGCCACTGGCCGAGCAGTGCGGTGCTGTCGGGTCCGAGCCGTGCGAACGGTACGTCGGCGAGTGCGGCGAGCGCGCTGGGCAGGCGTGCCGGGACGGCGGCCGGCTCCTGTCCGTCGGGCTCCCCCGGCTCCTCCGGTACGGCCGGGCGCGTCGCCCAGGGCAGCGCGGGACGCGGCCGCTGCCCCGTGGGCGCCGTGCCCGGGGGCGAGTGCGGGGGCGGGGTGCGGGTGTCGTCCTGGGGGCTGGTGCTCTGGGGCGCCGTGCGACGGGCGTGCGGGTCGGTACCGAGGACCGCGCCGTCGAAGACGGCCGCGAACACCGCGTCGAAGGCGGGGAGTTCGGCGTGGGCACGGGCGAGGCAGACGCGTGCCGTCCAGTACAGCTCGGAGCGCGTACGGGGTGGGGCGAGGGCCAGGGAGCGTACGAAGTCCTCGACGCGGGTGAAGCCCACCGGCACCCGGTACGCGCGCAGCCGCACGGCCAGCGCGACGGCGAAGGCGGCGCGGTCCACGCCCCGCAGGAGGGCGAAAGGTGTGGTGGGCGCGGTGGGTGTGGTGGGCACGGGAGGGCGCGTCAGCGGACGGCGACGTACACGAGCGCGGCGCCGACGAGGGCGAGGACCACCAGCGCCGGGACCAGCCGCTTGGCGAGGGAGCCGCCCGCGAGATGGGTGAGGTCCAGCGGCCGGTGCGCCTCGCCCTGAGCCGGTGAAGGGGCGGGCTGAGGCGAGGGCTCGAAGGGCCGGGTGGCATTCAGCTCGGCCTCCAGGTTGTCGGCGAACTGGCCGATCAGCTTGGCCGAGACCTCCTTGATCATGCCGCTGCCGAACTGGGCGATCTTCCCGGTGATGTTCAGTTCGGTGGTGACGCTGACGCGTGTGCGAGCGCCGTCGGCGAGCAGCCGTGCGTCGATGAGCGCGGACGCGTTGCCCGCGCCACGTGAGTCCTTGCCCTTCGCGCTGATCACGGCGTGGTGTGCGCCGTCGTCCTTCTCGACGAACCTGGCCGTGCCCGCGTACTGGCTGACCACGGGTCCCACCTTGATCCGCACCTTGCCCGCGTACACGTCGCCGTCCACGCCCGTCAGTTGGGCGCCCGGCATGCAGGGGGCGATGCCTTCGAGGTCGGTGAGCACCTCCCAGGCGTGCTCGACCGGAGCGCCGACGCTGAATTCGTGGTCGATCCTCATGGGTTCCTCCGTGTCCAGGTCAGGGGCCGGGCCCGGGTCCCGGTCCGGGTCCGGGTCCGGAAGCGGATCAAGGGGGCGACGGGTGGCCGAGCGCTTCGAGCGCCTCCGTGATCGCCGTACGGTCGTCGGGGCTCTTGGCGAGGGCACTGAGGGTGCTGAGGATGTCGGCGCGTACGAGGCGGGACGCACGCAGCGCGGCGAGCGCCGAGACCCAGTCGATGGTCTCGGCCATGCCGGGGGCCTTGTCGAGGTCGAGCCGCCGGACGCGGCCGATGAAGTCGGTGACCGAGGCGAGCAGCGGCTCGTTCGCCGCCGGTACCTTCCGCCGTACGATTTCCGCCGCCCGTCCGGCCTCGGGGAAGTCGATCCAGTGGTAGAGGCAGCGACGGCGCAGCGCGTCGTGCAGTTCGCGGCTGCGGTTGGAGGTGAGGACGACGACGGGCGGCCTGGCAGCGGTGAAGGTGCCCAGCTCGGGGACCGTGACGGCGGACTCGCCGAGGAACTCGAAGAGCAGCGCCTCGAACTCGTCGTCCGCGCGGTCGATCTCGTCGATGAGCAGGACGGGCGGTACGGGCCCGGCGTGCCGGATCGCCTTCAGTACGGGGCGGTCCTGGAGGAACTCCTCGGTGAACAGGTCGGCGTCGGTGAGTTTCTCGCCGCGTGACTCGGCGAGCCGGATGGCGAGCAACTGGCGCTGGTAGTTCCACTCGTAGAGGGCCTCGGCCGCTGTCAGTCCCTCGTAGCACTGGAGCCGGATGAGCGGGGTGCGGAGCGCGGCAGCCAGTGCCTTGGCCGCGGCCGTCTTGCCCACGCCGGGTTCGCCTTCGAGCAGCAGCGGGCGGTCGAGGGCGAGCGCGAGGAAGAGCGCGGTGGCGGTGCCGTGGTCGACGAGGTGATCGACCTCGTCCAGACGGCGCCGGACCTCGGCCGCGTCCGCGAAGCCGTCGGCCGGCACCCGCTACCTCCCCGCCGTCCGTGCCAGGCTGTCCCGGCACGCGGTGGAGCAGAACCAGTGGTCGGCGCCGTCCACACGCAGACGCGGGGTGTCCGCCACGGGTGTCACCGTCATGCCGCAGACCGGATCGGTGACCTCACCGGCCGCGACGGCGACGGCCGCTCCGGCCGCCTCGCCGCCCCCTCCCCCGCCCGCCCTCAGCACGGCGACGAACTCCGCGAGGAGGGAGAGCGCGACCTCGGGCGCGCTGCGGGCGCCGATGTCGAGACCGGCCGGTGTGCTGATCCGGGAGCGCTCGGTCTCGGTCAGGCCGAGGCCGTCGAGGACCGCGGTGCCGCGGCGGCGGCCCGCGACGAGCGCGATATGTCCGACCCCCGCGTCGAGCGCGGCCCGCAGCGCCGCCTCCTCGTCGCGGCCGTGGCTCGCGACGACCACGGCCGCTGTGTGCTCCGGCAGCGGGCCGGGCAGGGCGCGCGAGGTCGCGTACCCGAGCACGTCGGCCAGTGCCACGAACGCGTCGGCGACCGGCGTACGTCCGACGACCTCGATCAGCGGCGGCGGCAGCATCGGTTCGAGGAAGATCTCCAGCGCGCCCCCGGCCAGGCACGGGTTCACCACGATCCGCGCGCCCGGTGATTCGGGGAAGCCGTCGGCTCCCTCCGGCAGCACCCGCAGCAGCACGGAGCCGCCGTCGCGCAGCGCGCCGAGCGCTGCCGTCCGGACGCTGTGTTCGGCGCACACGCCGCCGACGAAGCCGTCGATCGCGCCGTCCACCAGCACGATCGCCTCGTCGCCGGGGTGCGCCGAGGTCGGCACCTGGGCGCGTACCACCTTGGCGTGCACGAACGGCACGCGGTTGGCGGCCAGTTCCCTGGCCCGCGCCGCGAGGCCCTGCCCCGTGAACCCCTGTGCGGCACCCTCGCCACCCGTCATCGCGTCCCGCCCCCTCAGATCGGCGGAGTGGCCCGGCCCCGCATGGCGTCCCACACCCGCGAGGGGGTGAGCGGCATGTCGGCGTGGCGGACACCAAAGGGTTTGAGCGCGTCGACGACGGCGTTCACGACGGCCGGGGGCGAACCCACCGTCGCCGACTCGCCGACGCCCTTCGCGCCGATGGGGTGGTGCGGGGACGGGGTGACGGTGAAGCCGGTCTCCCAGTCCGGGACCTCCAGTGCCGTCGGCAGCAGATAGTCCATCAGGGACCCGCCGAGGCAGTTGCCGTCCTCGTCAAAGGCGATCATCTCCATCAGCGCCATGCCGACGCCGTCCGTGAGTCCGCCGTGCACCTGCCCCTCGATGATCATGGGGTTGATGCGGGTGCCGCAGTCGTCCACGGCGACGAATCTGCGGACCGTCACCCGCGCCGTGCCCGGGTCGATGTCGACCACGCAGATGTAGGCGCCGTGCGGGTAGGTGAGGTTCTCCGGGTTGTAGCAGATCTGCGCCTCCAGTCCGCCCTCCAGGCCCTCGGGCAGGTCTCCGGCGCCGTGTGCCCGCATCGCGATGTCCTGGATGGTGACCGAGGCCGAGCGGTCGCCTTTGACGTGGAAGGAGCCCTTCTCCCAGGCGAGGTCGGTGACGGGCACCTCCAGCATCCCCGAGGCGATGAGCCGGGCCTTGTCCCGCACCTTGCGCGCGACGAGCGCCGCCGCCGCGCCCGAGACCGGCGTCGAGCGGCTGCCGTACGTACCCAGGCCGAAGGGGGTCTGGTCGGTGTCACCGTGCACGACGTCGATGTCGGCGGGCGGGATGCCCGTCTCCTCGGAGACGATCTGTGCGAACGTCGTCTCGTGCCCCTGCCCCTGCGACTGCACGGACAGCCGCACCACCGCCTTGCCCGTGGGGTGGACGCGCAGCTCGCAGCCGTCGGCCATGCCCAGTCCGAGGATGTCCATGTCCTTGCGCGGCCCCGCGCCCACGGCCTCGGTGAAGAACGCGACGCCGATGCCCATGAGTTCGCCGCGCGCCCGCTTCTCGGCCTGCTCGCGGCGCAGTTGGCCGTATCCGGCGAGCTCCATGGCGCGGCGCAGCGTCGGCTCGTAGTCGCCGGAGTCGTAGACCCAGCCGGTCCTGCTCGTGTACGGGAACTGGTCGGGCCGCAGGAGGTTGCGCAGCCGCAACTGGACCGGGTCCATGTCCAGTTCGTACGCGAGGCAGTCGACGATCCGCTCGATGAGGTACACGGCCTCGGTGATGCGGAACGAGCAGGCGTAGGCGACGCCGCCCGGCGCCTTGTTGGTGTGGACAGCGGTCATCGCGCAGTAAGCGGCCTCGATGTCATAGCTGCCGGTGAACACGCCGAAGAAGCCCGCCGGGTACTTGACGGGCGCCGCCGTGCCGTTGAACGCGCCGTGGTCGGCGAGCACATGGGTGCGGACGGCGAGGATGCGTCCCTCGCGGGTGGCCGCGATCTCCCCGCGCATGACGTAGTCGCGTGCGAAGCCGGTGCTGGTGAGGTTCTCCGAGCGGTCCTCCATCCACTTCACCGGCTTGCCGGTGAGCAGCGAGCCGACGATGGCGCAGACGTACCCGGGGTAGATGGGCACCTTGTTGCCGAAGCCGCCGCCGATGTCGGGCGAGATGACGCGGATCTTGTGCTCGGGCAGCCCGGCGACGATCGCGTAGAGGGTGCGGTGCGCGTGCGGGGCCTGAGTGGTGGACCACAGCGTCAGGCGCCCCTCGACCGCGTCGAAGTCGGCGACGGCGCCGCAGGTCTCCATCGGCGCCGGGTGCACGCGCGGGTAGACGAGGTCCTGGCTGACGACGACGTCGGCGCGTGCGAAGGCGGCCTCGGTCGCCGCCGCGTCGCCGGTCTCCCAGTCGAAGCAGTGGTTGTCCGTCTTGCCCTCGATGTCGTCGCGGATCACGGGTGTGTCCGGGTCCAGCGCGGTGCGGACGTCGATGACGGGGTCGAGGATGTCGTAGTCGACGTCGATCAGCTCCAGCGCGTCGCGTGCCGCGTAGCGGTCCTCGGCGACGACGAAGGCCACCTCCTGGCCCTGGAAGCGCACCTTGTCCGTAGCGAGCACGGCCTGGACGTCGTTCGAGAGCGTGGGCATCCACGCGAGGCCCTTCTCGGCGAGCATCGTGCCGGTGACGACGAGCTTCACCTTCGGGTGTGCCTCGGCGAGACTCGTGTCGACGTGCAGGATCCGCGCGTGTGCCACGGGCGCGCGCAGGACGGCGAGATGGAGCATGCCGGGCAACTGGACGTCGTCGACGTAGCGGCCCTTGCCGCGCACGAACCGCGGGTCCTCCTTGCGGAGCATCCGGCCGTGGCCGCAGGGCTTGCGGTCGTTGTCCTCGAACGCGGTGACGGGGCGGTGGTGCGCCGTGGTGCTCACGCGGCGCCTCCTTCGACAGCGGACGCGGAGCGTGCGGTGCCCTGGGCGCCCTCCGTGTCCTCCGCGGACGCGACGCGCGTGCGGGTTCCGGCCTCCTCGGCCGCGGCCCACTGGACGGAGCGGACGATGCTGGAGTAACCCGTGCAGCGGCAGATCTGGCCGGAGACCGCCTCCCTGATCTCCCGCTCGGAGGGTGCGGGGTCGCGGTCGAGCAGGGCCCGCGCGGTCATCATCATGCCGGGAGTGCAGAAGCCGCACTGGAGGCCGTGGCACTCCATGAACCCCCGCTGTACGGGGTCGAGTTCGCCGTCGCACTCCAGGTCCTCGACGGTCCTGACGCGGTGTCCGCCCGCCATCGCGGCCAGCACGGTGCAGGACTTCACCGGTTCGTCGTCCATCCACACGACGCAGGTGCCGCAGTTGCTGGTGTCGCAGCCCCAGTGGGTGCCGGTCAGCGCGAGGTGGTCGCGCAGGAAGTGCACCAGCAGCAGCCGCCCCTCGATCTCCCGGGTGACCTCTTCGCCGTTGACGGTCATCGTGACGCGCATGCTCAGGCTCCCTCTCCGTCGGCGCCTGCTCGGTCGGCGTGCGCGAGGCGGGCGACCGCGCGGCGCAGGGCCCGTACGGTCAGCTCTTCCGCGAGGTGACGCTTGTACGCGGCGCTGCCCCTGCGGTCGTCGACCGGTTCGCAGGAGCGCGCGGCGATCTCGCCCGCCCGCGCGTACAGCTCCTCGGTGGGCGCCTTGCCGCGCAGGGTGCGCGAGATCTCCGGCAGGCCCGTGGTGTTCGGCCCGACGGCGGCCAGCCCCACGCGCGCGTCGGCGATGACACCGCCGTCCAGCCACACCGCGGCGCCCGCCGAGACCACGGCCCAGTCGCCCGCGCGGCGCTCCACCTTCTCGTAGGCGCTGGAACCGCCCGGCCGTACGGGGAACCGGACCTCGGTCAGCATCTCGGCGGCGCCCACGGCCGTCTCGTACGGGCCTCGGTAGAAGTCCTCCATGGGCACGACGCGCTCGCCGTCGCGGCCCCGGATCACACAGCTCGCGTCCAGCGTGGTGCACACGGCGGACAGGTCCTCGGACGGGTCGGCCTGGCAGAGCGAGCCGCCCAGGGTGCCCCTGTTGCGGACGGCCGGGTCCGCGATGACGCGTTCGGCGTCGGCGAAGACGGGGAAGTGACGGGCCAGTTCGGCCGACTCCAGCAGCTCGCGGTGCCGGGTGAGCGCGCCGATCCGGATCCGGCCGGTCTCGACCACGATGTAACCCAGCTCGTCGTACAGATCGTTGATGTCGATCAGGTACTCGAAGTTGGCCAGCCGCAGCTTCATCATCGGCAGCAGGCTGTGGCCGCCCGCCACGAGCCGCGCCGTCTCGCCCAGCCTGTCCAGGGCGCCGATCGCCTGGTCGACGCTGCTCGCCCGCTCATACTCGAACGGCGCGGGAACCTGCATCCGCGACCCCTCCCTCTCCGCCGTCGCCATGGCGCGTGCGCGCCCGGCCGCCCGCCTGGTCTCCCCCGGATGTCGGGACATTGGGCGCCCGGGGCACGGGAATGTCAACGGCGACTTAAGGGGTCGCTTAAGGCGGTGCCCGACGTCGCCCGCCGTGTCCGTGCCGGGTCCGTGCCGGGTCCGTGCCGGGTCCGTGCCGGGTCCGGCAACCGTTCGCCGCCGCTCCGTCGTCGTCCCTCTCAGGGGGTGGCGCGCATGGGACGGACCAGTACCGCGAGTTCACGGCGTACGCCGAGTACGGCGGCCAAGGTCGTCTGCCGGACCTGCGCGGGCCTTCTGGCGCTGACGGGGGCGTCCTTCGGCTGCGCTGCGGCTCTCGGCCTCGCGGAGAGGAAGTTCTCGGGTGCCGCGACCCTGCTGGTCGCCGCGGCGCTCCTCGCCGCCGCCGCGGTGTGGACGGCCCGCGTCCCCCTCCGGCGCGGACGTGGACGCGGAAGGCTGCGCGCCGCGGCGCGCGGTGCCCCATTGGCGCTGGCCGCCGCGTTCACCTCCTTCGTGGCACTCGGCATGTTCCTGAACGGAGATCACGTGCCCGGCGCCGGGCTGGTCGTTGCCGCGCTGCTCTGCCTCCACCTGGCGCGGCGACGCGTGCTCTCACGCCGTCGGCGCTCCCCGTGGAGCGGAGGCTGGGGCTGCGGAGGCGGAGGGAGCTGCGGCGGCGAAAACGGCTGCGGAAGCGGTGGCGGATGCGGAAGCGGTGGCGGCTGTGGAGGGGGAGGCTGCGGTGGTGGTGGAGGGGGCTGACGTGCTCCGGGCTCCGCCGAGGCGAAGCGCGGGGAGCGACGGTCAGGTTGGCCGAGCGTCGGCCGCGGCGCCGGGCCGGATGGCGTCGGCGGCCTCCAGTGCGAACGCGGCGATGTTGCGGGGGCAGCGCCAGCGGCACTCGGCGTCGGGCACCGCAGGGGTACCGGAGTACGGGTCCGTCCAGTCGTCGAGGTCGCTCCACTTGTCCGCGCCCGCGCCCTTCCCCGCCCCGTGCGGGTCGGCCAGCAGGCGCAGCACGCTGGGGAACCCTTCGAGCTGCGCCTCCAGGTCGTCGTCCGCCGGGTGGGAGGGGTGGCCGCAGGCGTCGTCGCCCCCGGCGCGGGCGGTGGTCAGCAGCGCGGCGACGGCGCGGTCCACGACGCCGGGGCCCGGCTCCCACGCGAGGTAGCCGTACATGAGGACGAGACCGAAGGTCAGGAACGCCACGCGGTCTGCGTCGGGGCTCCGCTGGGCGCGTTCGCGGTCGAGCCGGTCCACGCAGTCGAGGACCACGGCGTCGATGTCCTCCTGGTCACCGGGGTAGTGACCGTGGCGTACCGATTCCCAGGCGTCGATCAGCCGCCCCGCGTCCTCATACATGATCGCTACGACGCCGCTGCCACGGTCGCGGTTCCCGTACACCCGGTCGAAGGACGGGCGGAACGGGAACCGCGGGCTACGGCCCGTCAGCGCCCGTCAGCCCCCGTACACCGTGTCCGCCTGATCCGGCACGACGCCGCCGTCGAGACGCCGCACGGGACCGAGCGTGCCGTCGGGCTCCGTGTATCCGGTGGTGGAGCAGGGGTAGCCGTCCTTCTTGCGGGGCAGCGGCTCGATGAACATCGGGTTGAGCACCCAGCGTCCGTCCGCGTTGTCGTAGGCGCGGCACATGATCTCGTCCTGGTTCCGGTTGAGCACGAGATGCGCCCCGGTGGCGTCCCCGACGAAGGTGACGTCCGTGTTGGCGTCGCCACCGCCGAGGGCGATGCGGTGCGCGGCGTCCTGGCGCTTCCAGGCGTCGGGCCCTTCGACGCCGAAGATCTCCTGGTTGATCCAGCAGCGCTTGCCGTCGATGTACGGGATGGAGTCGCCCTTGCCGTCCGGCACCCCGCCGCAGCCCTTGGTGCCGGTGGTGATGTGGCCGTCGCGCAGGACGCTGCGGATGGCGATGGTGTGCCCGGCGTCGATCCCGACCCCCGCCGACCACGCCTCCGTGACGGGCTCGGAGCCCGCGGAGACGATGTAGACGTCGAATCCGGCCCGTTGCAGCGTCCGGATCAGGTCCCGCTGCTGCGGGTAGTAGCGGACATAGCCGGGGACGGTGTGGGTCCCCACCTTCCGCTCGCTGCCGACGGGCGCCGCGAGCGCCTCTTCCCTGGCCTGCTGTGCGTACGAGGTGAGCTGCGCGGGGGTGTGCCCGGCGAAGAGCTGCGGCACCCAGGCGTATTCGGGCTTCGTGCGGCGATGGTTCCACTTGCCGCCGAACGCGGCGCTGCCGTCCATGGTCCGCGCCTCGGAGCGGATCTCGAAGATCTCGTCGGTGCAGCGCGTGTCGCGCGAGGTGGGCAGCGGGCTGCCGACGGGCACGGAGGTGCCGCACGCCTCGGTGAGCGCACGCGCTGCGGCCTTGGTCAGCCAGGCGCTGGTGTCGCTCCAGCGCGCGGGGCGCAGGATCTTGTCGTGCGCGAGTGCCCAGGTCAGCGTGGCGTCCGTGATGTCGTTCTTGACGACGGTGTTGTCCCAGTCGAACGCGGCGACGGGCCGCTTCGGCCCTCGCTCCTCCGTATCCGCGTTTTTCTTGTGGTGCTTTCCGCACAGTCCCCGCTCGTCGATCATCCGCTGGAGGCGCTCGCGGTTGTCGCCGTACCAGCCCGGACGCGTGGACAGTTGGGGGCAGTGAGCACGCGAAGCGGCGGCTGCCGGTGCCTTCGGGGACGGGGACCCGGCGGACAGGGCCCCGGCGGACGGGGGCGTGGCTGCCGCGGGAACGGCGGCCAGAGGGACGATCCCGACGGCGGCGACGAGGCTCAGCGCGCCCGTAACGGTTCTCTTGCGCATGGGGCCCTCCGGTGTGCGACGGCGTAACGGACACCGGCCCTGTGCCGTCTGAACGATCACCGCCGGGTCGCATGCACCGTACATCTACGCCCCTCGGGGAGGTCCAGACACGCGCGCGGATTCGCCCCACTGGTCGGATGATTCCACCGCACCGGACCACGGAGTTCCGGCGCGGCTACGGCTACGTCCCGTACGTCTTCTTCCAGCGGGCCCGGTGCCTGCGGTCGCCCTGGCCCGCGCCGTTGACGGCGAACAGCGCCGTCAGCGGGGTGCCGCTGTGCCAGAGGCCGAGGTGGTCGCGGTGCACGGCGAGGATGCCGTGCTGGCGGGCGAAGGCTTCGGCGGGAGCCGTGAAGCGGGTGGTCGTCACGAAGACGGCCGCCTCGGCGCAGAAGTGCTGCTGTGTCCCGAGCAGTTCGCGCAGATCACGGCTGGGCACGGCGCCGCTGGTCGCGTAGCGCTTGCACTGCACCACCACGGTACGGCCGTCGGGCAGCCTGCCCACGACGTCGGCGCCGTGGTCACCGGCACCGCCGACCCGTCGCACCTCGGTGCAGCCGTCCCTCCGGCACAGCCCGGCGACCAGTTCCTCGAACGCGGTCCCCGACATCCCGTCGGCCTCGGCCAGCGTCCGCCGTCCCGCCCTGACCTCCTCCTGACGCCGCCAGTCCGCGTCCCCGCCGCGCAGTTGGCGGTCGGTGCGCCACAGCCACCAGACGAGCGTTCCCGTACCTGCGAGGAGGAGCGCGGCGAGGACGTACGGACCCGCGACCGGCCACGATCCGGCGAGCAGCACGAGCGCGAGCACTCCCCCGCCCGCCCACAGGGCTGCCCGCCGACGCGCCGGAAGCGCGCGCCGGACGCTCCCGCGTCGCGGGCCTCCACGCCGACTCCGCCCTCCGGCCACCACGCCCCAGCCTCCCGCCGTCGCCGATGCCGTCGCCGATGCTGGCAACAGTGTGGGGAGGGCCCGGTCCCGGACGGAAGGACGCACGGGAGCGGGGCGCAGCGCAGCGGCGCTTACCGGCCACGCGCGGCGGCGGTGACTCGTCGGGCCTCGGGCGCCCCATCGGACGGCCTCGTCGGACAGCCCCGTCAGGCGACGACCAACGGCGGGTCGGCCCAGTCGGCCTCCAGGGCGGTGCGCAGCGCGTCCACCCGCGCGTGGCCGATGCGTTCGGCGAGCGCCTGCTCCATCTGCTCCAGCATGCTCAGCGCTCTGCGGTGACGGCGCTCGCCCTCCGGCGTCATCCGCACGAGCCTTCGGCGTCGCGAGCCGGGGTCCGGCTCGAAGTGCAGCAGGCCGCGGCCGACGAGGTCGTGCACCGCCTGATGGACGCTCTGGCGGGCGGCGCCGGCGCGGCGGGCCAGCTCGGCGATCGAGGTGCCCTCCGGGTCGAGATAGGCGAAAACCGATGCCTGGGCCAGCGAGACGGGCTCCTCGCCCGCCGCCTCCATGCTCGCCAGCAGCCCTTCCTCGAACCACCGGCGCGCCGCTTGCAGCCTCTGCGCGATCGGCCGCTCCTCCAGCCGTTCCTCCATGCCTGTTCCCCCTTTGTCCGCGCTCTGTCCGCGCAGATACCCAGGTTAACGACTGTTCAGGCCCCGGCACCCGGCGGGCCGTGCGAGATCTCGCAGGTCGGGGGCCTTGCCGGGCGCCGGGGCGCGGCGTACGGCGGGGAGGGCCGACGCCCGGCGGGGAGGAGACGCGCCCGCTCCGGCGCGTATCGGCTCCGGGTGCGCCGCGCCTTCCGAAACGGATTTCGCCTCAGCGCCCGCATGGCGTAGTGTTCATTTCACCGACGCGGGGTGGAGCAGCTCGGTAGCTCGCTGGGCTCATAACCCAGAGGTCGCAGGTTCAAATCCTGTCCCCGCTACTCACCAGTGGAGGGCCGGCCAGGCCGGGCCGCACCAGGTTTTTGGCCCG
>NZ_JBSHAO010000026.1:0-129647 GCF_053611545.1 Streptomyces sp. NPDC054796
GGCCGGCCGCGGGTGGGCCCCTTCACCCGGCCGCCGGGTATACCTCCCGGGGGGGGGGGTGCGCGTCCGGCCCCCCCCCCCCCCCCCCGCGCGGCCGGGTCAGTTGAGGGTGTCGGGGTCCGGGCCGACGCGCTCGCCGGTCTCCAGGGTGCCGATCTCGATCAGGTCGTCGCCGTCCAGCTCGAAGTCGAAGACGTCGATGTTCTCCTTGATGCGGGAGGGCGTCACCGACTTCGGGATGACGATGTTGCCCAACTGGATGTGCCAGCGCAGCACAATCTGCGCGGGCGACTTGCCGTGCTTCTCGGCGGCCTGGGTCACGGCGGCCGTGTCCAGCACACCGTTGCCGCGGCCGAGCGGGGACCACGCCTCGGTGGCGATGCCGTGCTCGGCGTCGAAGGCCCGCAGCGCGTCCTGCTGGAGCCGCGGGTGCAGCTCGATCTGGTTGACGGCGGGGACGATGCCGCTCTCGTCGAAGAGCCGCTGGAGGTGCGCGGGCTGGAAGTTGGACACGCCGATGGACTTGGCGCGCCCCTCCTCGTAGATCTTCTCGAAGGCGCGCCAGGTGTCGACGTACAGATCGCGGGCCGGGAGGGGCCAGTGGATGAGGTAGAGGTCCACATAGTCCATGCCCAGCTTGGCCAGGGACTCGTCGAAGGCGCGCAGGGTGGAGTCGTACCCCTGCTCGGTGTTCCAGAGCTTGGTGGTCACGAAGACCTCGTCGCGCGGGATGCCGGACCCGGCGATGGCCGCGCCGGTGCCCTTCTCGTTCGCGTAGAGGGCCGCGGTGTCGATGCTGCGGTATCCGGCCTCCAGGGCCGCGGTGACGGCGGTCGCCGCCTCGTCGTCCGGCACCTGGAAGACGCCGAAGCCGAGCTGGGGCATCGTCCGGCCGTTGTTGAGCGTGCTGGCGGGGACATTGCTCACAGGGGATCCTCGTGTGTGTCGGGGTCTTTTGTGTCGCGTGTGTCGCGGTCTTTCTTGACGTTTCAACCCTAGGCGCGCCCGCCCCGTTCCGCGCGCCCCGGCCACCCCCCACGCGGGGGCGCGCGGAGTGGTAGGGGTGCGGCGGACGCGGCCGTACGGGTCAGTTCGCGGCCGAGATGCGGGTGCGCGGGTGCGCGTCCTTCTCCAGCTCGTCGAGGAAGGCGACCGCGTAGTCCTCGGCGCTGATGCGCTCGCCGCCTTCGAGGAGCTGGTCGCCGCCGAGCCGGTAGGTGCCGGTGCGCTCGCCGGGGCCGATCTCGGGCGCCGGGGAGACGTAGGTCCAGTCGAGGTCCTCGACGGAGCGGTAGAGGGCGAGCACCTCGCGGTGGGCCAGGGCCTCGCCCTTGTAGGCGTCGGGGAAGCCGGGAGTGTCCACCAGCTCCGTACCGGGCGCCACCTCCAGGCTGCCCGCACCGCCGACCACGACGAGGCGGCGCACGCCCGAGTTCCGTACGCCCTCGATCAGGGCGCGGTTGTCCGCGAGGAACGGCGCGGCCGGGGCGCTGCCGTCGCGGGGCGGCGCGAGGGCCGAGGCCACCGCGTCGTGGCCCTCGGCCAGGCGGGTCACGGTGCCCGCGTCGGACGCGTCGGCGGCGACGGCCGTCAGCCCGCCCTCCTCCCCGGACGCGGGGGCCTTGCCCGAGCGGCTGACGGCGGTGACCTCGTGACCGCGCCGAAGGGCCTCGGCCGCGATGCGGCTGCCGACCATGCCGGTGGCGCCGAACAGCAGGATCTTCATGGGGTGCTCCGTTTCCGGGAGGGGTGCGCGTGTCGGGATGCGGGGGCATCCGTACGGACAACATTTCCTGAGCGCTCAGGTATTTCCACCGCCGGAAACTTTCTTCCCCGGGGGGCCGGAGCCGGAGCCGGGTGCCGCCCGCACCGGGCGGGCGCCTACGGGGCCCCTACGGAGTCAGCCAAGCGCCCCCGTCAGCACCAGGCTCACGTTGTGTCCGCCGAACCCGAAGGCGTTGACGAGCCCGGCCCGCCAGTCCCCGGCGCGGTTCTCGCCGCGCACCACGTCGAGCCCGACGGCCGGGTCGGGGTCGTCGAGGTTGCGGACGGCGGGGAGGCGGCCGTCGCGCAGCGTCAGCAGCGCGGCGATGGCCGCGACGGCGCCCGAGGCGCCCAGCATGTGCCCGGTCATGGACTTCGTGGCGGTGACCGCCACATGGTCGCCGACCGCGCGGCGCACCGCCTCCGCCTCCGCCAGGTCCCCCGACTCCGTCGACGTGGCATGGGCGTGCACGTGGTCGAGGTCCCCCGGCGCCAGACCGGCCGAGCGCAGCGCGTCCTCGATGGCGACGATCTGGCCGTCCGCGTCGGAGGCCGTGATGTGGTGCGCGCTCGATGTGACGCTCGCCCCGGCCAGCGTGCCGTGGACACGGGCACCACGGGCGCGGGCGAAGTCCGCGCGCTCCAGCACCACGACGCCCGCGCCCTCGGCCATCACGAAGCCGCTGCGGTCCACGTCGAACGGGCGGGAGACGGCGGCCGGTTCCTCGGTGCGCGGGGAGAGCGCCTTCATCTGCGCGAACGCGGCCAGGGTGAAGGGGTGCAGACACGCCTCAGCGCCGCCCGCGACGACCACGTCGGCCCGGCCCGCGCGGATGAGGTCCAGCCCCATCGCCAGCGCCTCGGCGCCCGAGGCGCACGCGCTGACCGGCGTCCTGGCGCCTCCCCGTGCCCCCAGCTCCATGCTGACCCAGGCCGCGGGCCCGTTGGGCATGAGCATGGGCACGGCGTACGGGGAGAGCCGCCGTCCGCCCGACTCCTCGAACAGGTCGTCCTGGCCGAGCGTGGAGAGGACGCCTCCGGTTCCGGTGCCGAGGACCACGGCCAGCCGCTCGGGCGCGACCTCCGGGCTGCCCGCGTCGCGCCACGCCTCCCGGGAACCGATCATGGCGATCTGCTCGCAGCGGTCCAGCTTCCTGGCCTCGACGCGGCTCATCAGCGACGCCGGGTCGACGGGCAGCCGCGCGGCGACACCGACCGTCAGCCGCTCCGCCCACTCCTCCTCCAGCGCGGTGACACCGGACGCGCCCGCCAGCATCGCCGACCAGGACGCCTCCACATCGGCACCGAGGGGCGTGATCGCGCCCATGCCGGTCACGAGTACGTCGCCGTGGTGATCCGTCACGTTTCCTCCATCGATCCGTAGGGAGCACACAAGGTGGGACCGGGTCCGATGGGCCGGGTCCGCCTCGCTCGACGGCCACAGTGCCAGTTCACGGCGTTCCGCACGGTCGAGTGAGCGCACCGATTCACGGTGGGAGAACTGTGCGGTTACTACAAGCCGCTCGGCGCTCTCGGCGCGGAAGGCGGACAGGGGAAAGGCGCGGCGCGGGCGGGTCAGCGCAAGGTGGGGAGGACCGTGCGGGCGTGTTGTCCGAGGCGGTCCAGCGCGGCGGTCATCACGGCCGCCTGGCTGCCGGAGAGCGGCCCGTAGAAGTGCTCGTCGAGCTGCTGGGCGTGAAGGCGGGCCGCGCGTATGAGGACGCGCTCGCCCTCCTCGGTCATGACGACGGTCTGCACGCGCCCGTCGTCGGCGGAGCGCGTACGCCGCACGAGCGCTGCGCCGACCATCCTGTCGACCAGCCGGGTGGCGCCGCCGCTGGTGAGGATCAGATCCTGGGAGAGGCGGCTCATGCGCGCCCCCTCAGAGCTGTCGGCAAGGTGGAGCAGCACCTCGAACATCGAGTGGGTGATGCCGCACTCCTCCTGGAGGCGGCTGCCGAAGAGCCGTTCCATCAGCGCCGCCGTGTCCAGGAGCACCCCGAACGCCTGGATGCCGGCGTGCGCCGCCGCATCCGCCGCTGACCGGATCTCCGTCTCTTCAGCCACCGCTCTCCTCAGCCTCAGCCTCAGCCGCCGGAACCCAACCCCTCCATGGTGCCCGACCTGCCGCCCTCGGGGACGGGGCCCGTCGCCAGGGGCTCGGGGCGTCTGGCCAGCGCCTTCCACCAGGGGGCCGCGGGCAGGGCGCCCGCGGGCTCGTAGGACTCGCCCGGCCTGGGCACCGCCACCCGTACGCCCGACTCCTCCGCCGCGGCGACCGTCCGCTCGACGGGCTCCTCCCACGGGTGCGGGGCGAGGTTGAAGGTGCCCCAGTGGATGGGGAGCAGCACGCCGTTCCCGGACCCGGGCCCGGGAGCATCCTCGGCACCCGGCTGCGGGCCCGCGAGGTCCAGGTGCGCGGTGACGCCCTCCTCGGGCGTCATGTGGATGTCGGGCCAGTGCTCGCTGTAGGCGCCGATCTGGATCATCGTCGCGTCGAACGGGCCGTACTCGGCGCCGATCTTCGCGAAGCCCGGGAAATAGCCGGTGTCGCCGCTGTGGAAGACGCGGTGCATGGGCCCGGAGACCACCCACGACGCCCACAGCGTCAGCGCGCGGCGGCTCAGGCCCCGGCCGCAGAAGTGCCGCCCCGGGGTGGCCGTCAGGGTGAGGCCGCCGACGTGCGCCGACTCGTGCCAGTCCAGTTCGCGCAGCTGCGCTTCGGGCACGCCCCAGTGCTCCAGATGCGCCCCGACCCCGAGCGGCACGGCGAACACCGTCCCCGTACGGGCCAGCGCGCGGATCGTCGGCAGGTCCAGGTGGTCGTAGTGGTCGTGGGAGATCACCACGGCGTCCAGCGGCCCGACCTCGGACAGCGGCACCGGCATCGGGTGGAACCTGCGCGGCCCCGCGAAGGCGAAGGGTGAGCAGCGCTCGCCCCACACGGGGTCGAAGAGCACCCGGTGGCCGTCGATCTCCACGAGGACGGAGGCGTGGCCCAGCCAGGTCACCCGGAGTCCCGTGCCCGGCGCCTCGTCGCGCTCGGCGAAGGCGGGGCGCACCAGCGGCGGGGTCTGCGCGGGTGACCTGCGCAGCCGGGTCTCACGGCGCAGCGATGCCCGCAGCAGGGGCAGCAGGGCGCCCGGGGACATGGTCCTGGCGGGCTGCTCGTTGCGGAACTGGCCGTCGCGGAACTGCGGCGAGCGCTGGACGCGCTCCCAGCGCTCCCCGTAGGGCGCGGCACCGAAGGCATCGGGCAGCAGCCGCCATCGTCCTGCGGCGCGGGGCGGTCTTTCGGCGGGTGCGGAGCTCATGGCTTGCGTGCGACTCCTCCGTACACGGACAGCTCGGCGTCGCTGACCTCTCGTTCCGGCACCACGGCCTCCTCCGGCTCGTCCGCTTCCCCGTGCTCGGCCGCCGCACGGGGCTTGTGAACATCGTCCGTCAGATTCAGCTCGGGGCGCCACCTGTGGGCCACCACCAGGCCGGGTTCGACCAGTTCCAGGCCGTCGAAGAAGCGCAGGACGCCCTCCTTCGACCGCAGCTGGCCGCCGCCCGTGACGGACGACTCGTAGAACGTCGCGACCCGTGCCATGAGTTCCGGGTCGAGGTCGTCGGTGGCGTGCGTCAGCATGACGTAGCTGCCCGAGGGCAGCGCGTCCACGAGGGTGCGGACGATCTCGTACGCGCCGCGCTCGTCGCTGATCAGATGGAGCAGCGCCATGAGCGAGAGGGCGACGGGCCGCCCCAGGTCGAGGGTCTCCCGCAGCTCGGACGACTCCAGGATGTCCCGCGGACGGGTCACGTCGGCGTGGAGGTAGGCCGTACGGCCCTCGGGGGTGCTGTGCAGCAGTGCCTGCGCGTACTGGAGCACGATGGGGTCGTTGTCCGCGTAGAGGACGCGTGCCTCCGGCGCGACGGACTGGGCGATCTGGTGGAGGTTGGGCTCGGTGGGGATGCCGGTGCCGACGTCCAGGAACTGGCGGATCCCGGCCTCCGCGGCCAGCCAGCGGGTCGCGCGGTGCATGAAGGCGCGGTTGAGCTGTGCGCCGACGCGCACGGTGGGCCAGATCTCGGAGACCCTGCGGGCCGCCTCGGCGTCGGCCTCGTAGTTGTTCTTGCCGTTCAGCCAGTAGTCGTAGACGCGGGCGGAGTGCGGGGTGCTCGTGTCGATCTCGGGCGTCGGGGTCACTGCACCTTCTCCATCGGTCGGTCCATCGGTCGGTTCGATGACAGGACGACAAGGGGGCCGTGCGAGCGCGCTCTTCGGGCCTACGCGCCGGGTACGTACACCGGCGCGCGGGCCATGGGAGCGCGCCCCCTGGGCGGCAACAGTGTGCCGCATGACGGGAGTTGGTCCGTACCCGCGGTGCCCGTAGGCCCCCGACGACGCCGTGACCTCGCGCGTCGCACCCGAACCGGCGTCGGTCCGCCCCGGTGGCCGCGCGTTGGGCCGAACGGGTGGCAGGACGGGCGACGGGTCGGGTGACGGTTCCGGTGGCCGGGCGGAACAAGACCATCCGGTAGCGGATCGCGGAGTCGCCCGATCGAGGGTGCGAAACGGTGACGTTCCTCACGCGCGCTCCCGGCCGCCGCGCGGCCCCTCGCGCGCGGCTCCTGGCGCGAAGCCGACGCGACTTCACTCCCGTGAAAGCGTCACCCGCAGCACGTACAGCGCTCGCATGGGCTGTCACCAGCGAGGATGAACGGCGTCGCCCGCATGAGCCGCCTTCAGGCCCCCGTTCGCGACGGTCTCCGCGCGCCC
This sequence comes from Streptomyces sp. NPDC054796, assembly GCF_053611545.1. Lineage (NCBI taxonomy): Bacteria > Bacillati > Actinomycetota > Actinomycetes > Kitasatosporales > Streptomycetaceae > Streptomyces > Streptomyces sp. NPDC054796. The sequence continues at coordinate 6,530 of NZ_JBSHAO010000026.1, forward strand.
CCGCGCGCCCGACTCCCCGGTGTACGAAGCCGCCTGACGGGTCGAACAGACCGCTCGGTCATATGGCTGCGGCACGAAAATGGAATCGGCCGTTGTCAGTGCCGGGACCTAGAGTTCAACCATGCCCACTTCACCCGACCCTGTACCGGAGTCGGCCGCCCTGTCCCCGAATCCCCCCTTGCCCTCCGCCGCCGAGGCGAACGCCGCGCTGCGCGCCTTCGCCTCCGGACGCACCTCCTGGACCCCCTCGGCACTGGCCGAGCTGGACCGCCTGCGCTCGACGTGGCAGGCGGCCGTCCGCCGCGAGATAGTGCGCGCCGCCTGACCCGGGTCCGGCCCCGGACCTGGACCCGTACCGGGTAGCGATGTGAAGCGCCGCACGGCGTGACGGCGCGTCCGGTCCGGCCCTCGTCAGCGCCGTGACCGCCGCCCGGGTGACGGCGGCGCGTGGCCGGGGCCCGGCCGCTGCACGGCGGTGGCGGGCGGCACGGTCGCGGTGGCGGGCGGAACAGCCGCGGCGACGGGGCTGGTCCCGGCGACGACCGCCGCGTGCGGCCGACGCTGGGGGACGGCGCCGCTGACGGGGCTCGTGACCGGAGCGGGGGCGGGCGCGGGCGCGGGGCTGGTTCCGAGGTCGGCTCCGGTGGCCTGTCCGTGCCCGTGGCCCGTCGGCTTCGCTGACGTCGTCGCCGTCGCCGTCGTCGTCGCCGTCACCAGGCCGGTGAACCGCTCGCCCTCGGGAAGGGCGATACGGAAGTGGTCGTCGGACAGATGGAGCAGCACGCCGGGCGCCTTGGCCGCCGCGTCCTCGGGCTCGGCCTTCGCCTCCTTGATGTCCTTCGCGTCCTTGGCGCCCTTGTCGTCCTGGCCCTCCTCCGGCGCCGAGGGCGGGAAGCGCAGGGCCGCGCCGTCCTTCGTCACGACGGTCACCGGAACGCCCAGGACGCGCGCCCCCAGCGCGGGCATCAGGTCGGCGGCGTCGTGGTCCCAGGAGGCGCGCTCCTCGACGGCCGGGCGGTTCAGCAGGCGGTGGATGAGCGCGAGGCGCTGTCCTGCGGTCGGCGAGGTGCCGCGCGGCAGATTGCCCGTCTCGGCGAACTCCTCCCGCTCCGCCTCCCCGCGCAGCGTGACGCCGCTGCGGGTGAGGTCGGCCGGGGTGTAGGTGTCGTCCGGGTCGAGCGCGGCCATGGCGGCGAGGTCGGCGTTACGGGGCTCGTCGAGCGCCTCGGCCAGCCGCTGCCGCACCGCGTCAGCGCGTACCACGCCCCCCGTGGCCCCCGGCCGGGCGTCGGGCGGCAGCAGCCGGTCCAGCAGGCCGAGCCGGTCCGCGCCGTACGCCAGCGCGTGGAGCAGGGAGGAGCCGTCGTGCGGTACGTCGTGCACGGTGTAGCGGGGCCCGCCGTTGGGTGCGGTCAGGGTGGTGGGCGCGTCCTTGTCCGCGTCCTTGTCCGGGGTGTCCACCTTGTACGCGGGCGGCGGCTGCGGCAGCCACGCGGGCACTTCGTAGGCGGGCACCTCGGGCTTCGGCACGCGGGCACCCGAACTTCCTCGCGCGGGCGCCGCGTCGGGGACCGGTTCCGGAACGCCCTGGGCCTGCACGCCCTGGGCCTTCACCTCCGCGGCCTTCGCCTCCGGGGAGGCGCTGACGTCGGGGCCGCGCACCGGCGCGGGGGCGCGGTCGTGGGCGGGGAGGCGGTACCAGGCCGTCAGCCGCTCGGCCGAGGTCCGCAGCCTGTGCACGTCGGCCGCCGCCTCGTCGGCGCGGCCGTGCCACAGCGCCGTCTCCGCCGCGGCGCGCTTCCACTCGGCGAGCGCCGGGCCGTCCTTCTCCGAGCGGGTGAAGTCACCGGTCTCTCCTGCCCGACGAGCCACCTGACGCGCGCTCTCGGGCAGATCGAGCCACGCGCGTCGGACCGCGGCGCGCGCGGTGTAGTACGCGTCGTCGGCGTGCGAGAGCGCGCCGTACGCCTTTCCGAGCGCGTTCCACGCGTCGCCCGCCTCTTTGGGGAACGTGTCGCTGTTGATCAGCCCCATCCGCGTGGCGACGTCCTCGCGGACCCAGGCCAGCACCACGGTCTCGGTCTCAGCGCCGCGCGGCCCGCGCGGGGCGCCGCCGAAGGTGTCCCGCACGGCCCCCGTGGCAGCGTTGTCATGCAGCGTGCGGTGCACGTCGGCCACCGCGAGCCAACTGACGGGCAGCGCGAACAGCATGGCGCGCGGCGCCTCGACCTTGTGGGATGTACCGCGCGTGGTGTCCAGGCCGTCCTTGCTGACGGCGCCGTCGGGCGCGGCGTAGCCGGTTCCGGTGGCGCCGGGCACGACGGTGCCCGCGGGGGCGGTGCTGAGGAAGGGAGTGGTCCCGAACTGGCCCTCGTGCGTGCCCGACTGGGACACGTCCTGACTGCTGCTCTCGGTGTCGCGCCGTACCCCCTCCATGCGCGGGGTGTTCTCGACGGTGAGCAGGACGGCCTTGCGCACGTCGGGGCGCGCGTACAGGCGGATGTCGGCCCGCGCCGACTCGCCCAGCAGCCGGGGCGCGGCGATGCCGGGCAGTCGGTGGCCTTCGGGCCGCAGCGCATGCGGGAAGAAGGCGGTCAGCCCGGTCTGGCCCGTGGCCTCCTCCATCGCGTGCGCGGTCTGCGCGCCGAGGTGGGTGAGCGGGGTGTGGCGGGCCACGGCCAGCGCCTGCTGGAGGCCGTCGCCGCTCAGCTCGCCCGCCGTGCGGGCCCCGACGCCGTAGGACTGCCCGGCGGCGAGGGTGAGCGCGTCGCGCACCTGCCCTGCGCCGAGCACGCTCACCGCGAGGAACCCGGTCTCGGGCGGGGTGCTGAGGCCGCCGTCGTGCGTGCCGCGACGGCGCCATGCCTCGGGCCCGCCCGCGCGCGCGTCCTGGGCACGCCAGACCCGTATCGCCTCCGGGGGCGCCGCGACGTTCTCGGGCAGCCCCTGCCGCACGGCGTCGGCCTTGGTGGCGGTGCTGGTACTGGTACTGGTCCCGGTACCGGAGCCGGTGTCGGGCCCGCCCTTGGTGCTGGCGGCCCCGGGGGCTCCCTTGCCGGTCTCGGGACGCAGCACGCTCAGGGGCATCAGCTCGCGCAGTTCGCCCACGGGGCTCGTGAACGTCTCAGGACGCGCCTTCCCGCCGACCCCCTCGACGGTCACCGTCAGGTCGTACTCGGTGATGACCTCGCCGTGCCCCTGCGTGGTCGCGATGTTCGGCATGCGCAGCGACGAGGTGCCCTCGCTGTTCTTGTACTGCCGGGCCGACGAGGTGTTCTCCGCCAGGCTCGGCCCCATCGCGGCCAGTTCGCCACGCCCGGAGAACGCGCTCTGGGCGACACCGGCGCCCAGGTCCCGCGTGGTGTCCCGGGCAGCGGACACCTCGCCGGAGACACCGCGCGTGCGGTAGTCCTCGAACTCGCAGCCCGTACGCATCCGCCGCACGGTCGTACGGCGCGGCGTCAGCTTGACGCGCACGTTCAACTGCCGTGCGCCCAGGTGCAGATGGCGCAGGAAGCGGGCCTGGCTGCCGTGCGCCCGCACCGGCACCGTCACGCCTTCACCCGTCAGCTCGATCAACTGGCCGTTGAGCGCGTCGGGGCCGAGCGCCTGGAGCACGGCGTCCCGGTCGTCGGACCGCACGCCGAGGGTTCGCAGCCTCGGCAGCAGCCGCTCGGCGACCGGGCTCGCGTCGAGGCGGCCCAGCGGATGCGAGAAGAAACGGTTTCCCTGTGCCCACCCGGGCAGCCGGTACCCGCCGGCCACGTACCGGGGTGTCGTCGCCGGGAGCCCGTCGGGCGCGAGGCCGGTCTCGATCGCGTCCGGCATGGGGACCTCGATGAGCACGCCGTCCGCCACCCGGTGCTTACGGCCCGCGGCGTGCGGCGTGCGGGGCGGCGCGTCCGGATCGGGCGGCGGCGCAGCGGGCGCGGCGGCGGCTTGGGTGCCCCGCAGCCGCTCGGCGCCGCGCCACACACGGTCCTTCGTACGGCGCAGCGCGTCGGCGGAGCGCGTCCCCAGCAGCCCGAAGGCCCCGCTCCAGTGGGCTCGTACCGCGACGCGCTCCTCCACGTCCGCGCTCACGAGGTACATGCGCCCGGAGGGCGAGAAGACCGTGTCCCGGCCCGCGCTCTGCGTCAGCGAGCGCGTGGCGGTGCGGCCCGCGCTGAGCTGCGCGGCCGAGGAGTACGAGCCGAACACAGGGCTGTGGCCGTCGTCGTGCTGGTGCATGTAGGCGCCCTGGAGGCCACCTGTTACGCGCGTCGACCGCGCCGCCGTACCGGTGATCCTGCGCTCGGCGCCCGTCGTCAGCTCGGTGCCGTGCCGTTCGGGGTCGCCGACGACGACGGGGTCCTTGACCTCTCCGTGCACGGCCGCCTTGAGCTGGTGGCTCTGGTACGGGCCGCTCGCATTGAGCGCCGTCACGCGCATGCCCCAGCGGCCGAGGACCTGGCCCAGATGCCCGGTGAAGGTGTTGTCGGTCAGCGCCCGTCCCAGCGCCGTGCGCAGCGGGGCGGCGGGGGTGGCGGTGTGCCAGGAACCGCCGGTGGCCTCGTCGGCCGCCTCCAGGCCGAGCTTCTCCCTGAGCCTGCCGCCGTGCGCGGAGGCGACCGCGACCGGACGGCTCATCAGCTCGCGGACGCGGGCCGCCTCAGCGGTCTCCTTCCTGGGCACGGACCAGGGGCGGTCCACGAGGCGTTCCGCCTCGTCGGGCGTCAGATGCTCGGGTTCCTTGGACGCGGGGCGCGCCGGAACGCCCGTCGTCGGAGCGGGCTTCGCGGGATCGGGCTTCGCCGCAGCCGTCTGTGCCCTGGTGTCCCTGGCCTCGGATGCCTCGGGCCCCGCCTGGCTCCGCACCCGGGCAGCCGCCCTGGCACGCGGGGCACTGTGCGCGGAGGGGGCGGCCAGCAGGACGTGGCCCAGCGTCTCCTCCCCGGCCTCCAGCAGCCGCCTGCTCTCCACGGGGGAGACGGCGAAGCCCATGCCGAGCACCCCCAGCGTCATCAGCCGGGTCCAGGCGCGGGGCCGACGGTAGCCCTCGACGGTGGCGCCGAGCGACACGTCGTAACCGTAGAGGTGCGAGGGCCCGGTGGAGGCGCTGACGTTCTCGCCGTGCAGCACCACACCCGACTGCGTGCTGCGCTGTATCTGGTCCCCGACACGGAGGCCGACCCCGAAGGTGCCGATGCGGCCGGGCCAGCCGGTCACCTCCGACTTCTCGTGGGAGCGCGGCGAGATGCCGACCTCGGCTCCGGCCGCGGCGGCGAGCGTGGCCTGCGTCGACTGCTCGCCCCGCTCGCTCGTCATCACGGAGGTGCGCAGGGTCCGGTCGTACGAGGTGCCCTCGTAGCGCCGTCCCGTCAGCTCGGCCGTGAGGACAACGGACAGGTGGCCACGGCGGAAGGTGTGCGGGTCCACCAGGTCGATCCGTACGCCCGTCGTCGCCAGCGCCTCCAGGCTCTGTTCGAGGGTGTGCCGGTCCGAACCCTCCCTGACCTGGCGGGTGTTGGCGAGCGCGTCGCGGACATGGCGCCGGTTGCCCAGCGCCGCCTCGGACGCGCGACGGCCCCGCACCACCTGGGACAGCCACGACCCGCGCGCTCCCTCCTCCCAGCTCGCCGCGATCAGCTCGGGGTACGCGCGCTGGAGCGACGCCATGACGGAGTCCACGTACGTGTCCATCAGCGCGCGCCCCTCGCCGGGCGGTTGCGCGGACGGCCGCGCGGACGGCCGCGCGGACGGCCGCGCGGACGGCTGCGCGGATGATTGGCCGGGCGGCTGCGCGGATGGTTGGCCGGGCGGCTGCGCGGATGGTTGGCCGGGCGGCTGCGGGGGCGCGATCGCGGGGGTGAAGCGCTCGGCGCGCGTCTGGCCGAGGTGCCGGGGGTGGTCCCGCGTGAGGTACTCGGGCGCCGACGGCTCCTCGGTCCGCAGCCTGCTGCCGTCGTCCCAGCCGCGCAGCCGCCGCGCCTCGGACTCGCTCATCCAGTCCAGCGTGACGACGCGGAACGGCCGCGCGGCGGACGAGGGCTCGCCCGACCTGCGCAGGTGCAGCGTCTTCTCCACCCGGTACAGCGCGACCGGCGTACCGGCCTTGACCCGTCCTGCCAGCCTCCTGGTGACCGTGCTGCCGACGTAGTGGCTGCGCTCCAGCGCCGCGTCCAGCCGCCCGTACGGGCCGCCCTGGACCCGCACGTCCGTGCCGATGTTGACGAAGTCGTGGTTCGGCCCCGCGGTCAGATAGACGGCGAGGTTCGTCTCCCGGCCGCTGGAGCGCTCGTTCTGCCTGCCGTTCTGCACGAGGTCGCGCAGGTCCACCTTCGTGGCCTCCGTGACCAGGGTGGCCCGGGTGTTCTCCAGCCGGTCGAGGACGAGATGGCCGAGCGGGGTATGGCGCCACCCGCGCGTCAGCTCGGGTCCTGTCACCTGTCCTGAAAGGCGCGGCAGCAGCGTCTCCAGCCGCGCGGGGCGCAGGAATCCGGTCAGCGAACGGTGCGCCGAACTGCCGGGCCGCACGCCGAACTTCGCGAGCGCCCACTCCTCGGGACGGTCCAGCAGCAGCATGCCCTCGCGGTGGGAGACGCGGTACCCGTCGGTGACGGGGCGCGGGGTGCCGTGGGCGGTGCGGGAGTCGTGGGCGTCGTGCGCGTCGTCGGAGCTGCGGAAGTCGATGACGGCGGGCGCGTGGCCGCGCCGTGCCGGGGTGGTGAGGCTGTCGGGCAGCCGCCAGGACAGCCCGTCGCGCACGGCGAAGCCGGTGTCGGCGACCGGGGTCCGCACCCAGGCGGGCGCGTCGGCGACGGGCGAACCGGCCGCCGACGTACCGGTCGCCGATGTTCCGGTGGCGGACGTGCCGGTCGCCGAGGTGCCGGTTTCGGGCCGTGCGCCGGACGGGGCGCCCGGCGCGGGCGGTGCGGTGGCGCGGGACCCCTTCGGCGCCTGCGTCAGGTGCGCGACGCGGACGCGGAAGTACACATCGTCCAGGTGCAGGTGCGAGCCCTCGGCGTACCGGACCTCGGTGTGGCTCAGCCCCTGGTTCGAGGTGTAGTACCCGGCCCTGTGGTCCCGCCCTGCGGCGAGGCCGAACTTCACCAGCCAGTCGTTCGGCGGCCCCAGGCTGAACGTCAGCGGGATCCGCCAGGGCGAGCCGAACGACTTGCCGCCGCCCGTGTTCGCCTGCGCGCGCTGGTGCAGGTCGAGCCTGGTCTCCTGCGAGGCGTCGTCCGTGAACCGCTGCCAGCGGTGGTACGGGACGGCTTCCACCGCCACCTCGTATGCCTCCCCTGAGCGGGCGCGCATGACGAAGCGGGAGCCGCCGGAAGCGGTGAAGGACGCCGCTTCCGTGCCGAGCCTGCGCACCAGTTCCATACGGTCGAAGCCCGCCGCCACCCGCGCGGGCAGCCCGGCGACGACCTCGTCCGCGACACTCTCGCGCCCCCGGAACCTCAGCTCGCCGCCCGCGAAGAAGACGGGGCTGCCGCCCGCCGGGTTCGAGTCGGCCCGCGCGCGTGCCGCCGCTTCCGCTTCCCGTTCCGTCTCCGGTGCCGCCCAACTGGCGGGCCTGCTCGGCACGTGGGCGTGCAGGAAGTCGGGCAGCCGGCTGCCGTCGGCGAACCGCACCGAAGGGGGCGGGGGTCCGGGCGGCAGCACGGCTGGGCCCTTCCTGATGCGCGGCTGCCTGGTCCTGTCGAGTTCCGCCTCGACGGTGCGCGGGCCCTGGTCTCCGGCAGCGGGGGCCGGAGCAGGAGCGGGCGTGGGTGCGGGAGCAGGAGCGGGGCTTGTTCCGCTTCCGCGCTCAAGCGGTGTCGGAACCGGCGTCGAGGCCGGTCTCGGTCTTGGTCTCGGCGTCGGCACCGGTCTCGGCACCGGGGCCACACCGGCCCTCCGCTCCGGGGTTTCGCCGGTCCCGGTGGCGCCCTCGTACAGCTCGGCCGCTGCCGTACGCGCGACGTCCAGCCGGTGGTAGGCGTCCCGCAGCGCGGCGTCCCCCGGGGTACGTGCGGTCCCGCGCACCGAGGAGGCCGCCTCGCCCGCGTCCCACCGCGCCGCCGCGCGGGGCTCCCGCGCCCTGACGGTCTCCACCGCGTCCAGCGCGTCCAGCCACTCCGTGAGTGCCGCGTCCCAGGCACCGGCAGCGCCCGCGCGCTCCGGTACGGCCTCCGCTTTGGGCACGGCCCGCGTGGGCGTGTGCCTCGGCACGGGCATGGACGGAGGCATGGGTATGGGCGCGGCGGTCATGGCCGGAGGCGCCGTGACCGGAGCCGCCGGCGGTGACGCCGTGAGCCCTCGCGCGGCGGACCTCCGCATCGAGGGCCCGGCGACCGGCGTCAGCGCCTGATAGCGGTCCCGCCCGTTGTAATAGACGTAGAGTCGGCCGCCCCGCGCGCCCTCGTTCAGGCGGAGCGGTCCCGACCCGTCGGACACGACGGTGAGTTCGACGCCGAGCGTGCGGGCGATCAGGACCGGTACATGGTCGCCGAACGGCGAGGACCACAGATCCGGGTGCTCGACCGCGGCTGCGGCGAGCCCGTCGTTGCCGAGCCGGTTCGCCGTGGCCGGGTCGGGGGCGATCCGCGCGAGCCGCGGGTAGGGGCTCGCTTCGAGCAGCTGACGCCACACCTCCCGGTCGTTCGCGCGTACCCGTTCGGCGATGAGGTCCCAGGCTGCGTTCTCGGCGGCCTCGGCCTCCCGTGCCTCGTCCGGCACCGTCCCCGCGGTCCCCGCCGTCCCGGTCCCGCCCGGACCACCCGGGCCGCCAGGCCCGCCCGACCGCGCCCGGTGCCACTCCCGCAGGTCGTCCAGGACGACGTCGACGGGGCTGCGCGGGTCGTCCACCTCGGTCCCCGGACGCGGCTCCTGGCCATCGGACAGCCGCCTCCGTACGACGTCGCGCAGCGCGGGCACGTCGAGCTGCCATGTCTCGGGCGCGATGCCCTGCGCGGAAGCGCCCGACAGCACGGCGCCGAACAGGCTGTCGTGGTCCGTCCGCACCGGCCGCAGGGCGAAACTCCTGCCGTCCACGGCGGCGGTCGACGTCCCGTCAGGACGCCGGGTGACCTCGGCGAGGACGGGAGCGGGGGCGGGGGCGGAGACAGGGGCGGCCCCGGAGGCAGGGGCGGGCGGCGGCGGAGGGGGCACGGGCCGGGAGCTGGGGGAACCCGGCCCTGCCGCCCCTGCCCATACGTACGGGCGGGCGCCGGGTGGGAGCGCCGACCGCGCGTCGAACCGCCCGTCGCCGGAAGCCGCATCCGAAGTCGCGCCCGCAGCCACACTCGCCTCCGTATCCCTGCCAGGTCCCGCGCTCCGGTCGGCGACCGGGCCGCTCTGAAGTCCCTACGGTGTCGGGGAGACGCGGAGCGGCGCCCGTCGGCGCCGTGCCCTCGTGCTCCGTCCGCTCGCTCCGTTCTGTCGCTCCCGTACGAGTCCCGTCCGGGTCCGGGTCGGGCGCCGATGGGGAGTCACCTCCACCTGACCGGTCCCCGCCCGTCCCTGACCTGCGCCGTTAAGCGTACTAAGCGCCCGGTCACCGCGTAAGCCGAGCCTCATCCACCTCAACCGCCTCATGCTTCTCTTGCCCCGTACACCGTCCGGGCACGCACAATTGGGCGAGACTCAGAGGCGGGGACTCAGGGGCAGGGGCGGGGGCTCAGGGGACGCGCGTCACCGGGGCGGCACGAGGGCGAAGTAGCGTTCGAGCAGGGCGCGGTCCCCCCGCACTCCGTCGAGCCGGTCGGCCGGGAGCCGTTCCCAGAGGAAGAGCATCAGGTCGGAGGCCGTGCCCGCGAGTTCGACGTCCCAGGGCGCCGACTCGCCGAGGAGCCGTACGTCGTCGCCGTCGAAGTGCGCCGTCCACACCTCGGGGCCGTCGGTGCGCCGGAAGCGGAAGCGCTCGCCCGCGCCGCGCGGGGCCTGCGCCCAGGCGCGCCGTGCGGGGGCCATGACCTGGAAGGTGTGGGCCACGGCGTCGGCCGCCAGCGCGGGATCGAAGGGGCCCGCTTCCCCGGCCACGTTCTCCGCGTCCCAGCGGTGAACGGCGGCCTCGATGGCCTGGATGCGCATCCAGAAGCCCGCGGTGTGCTCCGGGGCCCAGGTCCACACCGGGTCCCGCGGGTCGCTCTTCCTGAACTCCGCCTCCAGCGCGAGGGCTCCCTCGGCGAACCAGTCGACGAGGGGGCCGGGGACGGGCCCGAGGGTCGGGGTCTGCTCGAACGAGACGGGCCAGCCCTCGCGTTCGGCGGGGAGCCCGAGAAAGCCCAGATCCGTCGGGTCGGGCTCCTCCTGGACCCTCTCGCGCAGGAGACGGAGCACATAGCGGTGCACCGCGCCCAGGTGCGCGATCAGGTCGGTCACCGTCCAGCCCGGACAGGACGGCACCAGGGGCGCCTCACCGGCCGCGGCGACCGGCCGCACGGCGGCCTCGAACGCCCTGACCTCACGCCCGAACCCGGAGATGTGCGCCACGCTCTCGTCCATGGCCTCACTGTGCCAGGCGAGCAGGTCACCGGGTATGTGCCGAACTGGACATCCCGGGCCGCTTCTTTCGGGTCACCGCTCGGGTCGCCCCTCGGGTCACCGCGCCGATCCGGCGCGTCGGCCGGGGGCCCTGTGACGGGCCCCGGCCGACGGCCGGGAGCAGCGGCCCGGTAGCGCCGGGCGCGCTAGTCGAACATCGCGCCCATGGTCTCGTGAGTGACCTCCTTGTTGAGGTCCCTCTCTCCGGCGAACGTGGTGTTGAGGATGATGCGGGTCTTGTCCTCCGACAGCGGGATCGTCCTGTGGAGGGTGGTGTCGGTGCGGAAGAAGTACAGGTCGCGCGTGACGTTCCCGTACGTGCGGATCGGGTTCTCCAGGAGGTAGTCCATGACCCGCGGGTTGGACTTGTCCCAGTCCGTGTGCGGTACGCACTGGAGGGCTCCGCCGTACTTCAGGTCCGGCGCCTCGATGAGCCAGACAATGGCGTAGCTGAAGTCACCCCAGTGCCAGCCGTGCGTGTCGCCCTTTTTGTGCTGGTGGAGAATGGCGTATTTCTCGCCTTCCCACGGGCAGTCGATGACGGGCTCGGCCGCGATACGGGAGAGTGCCGCCTTGAGCGATTCCGAGGCGTATACCGCAGGAATGATGACGCCGTCCTCAGCAATTGCCGAAGCGCTCACCGTGCTCATGTAGCGCGGCGAATCGCTGGTCTCGGGAAGAGTGACGTCTATTCGCTTCTCGTACTGATCGATCAGCCGGTAGGTCTCTTCCTGTAAAGCCTCGAAGACGGCATCAGGAACCAGGTCGCGTACCTTCACGTACCCTTCGCGCCGAAACTGCTGGGACGCCTTCCGGGTGCGTTCTTCGTCGAAGTTCTCGGCGATGTGCTTATCGAGGATCGAATCGACGTTCTCTGGGGTAACGGTCGCGCTCAATTCGCATGCATCCTTCATCTCGGCTGTGATTTCCGGTGCCTCACCAAAAGTGGCGGCGCCCGGTGCGGGAATCAACTGCAAAATCCCAAGTGTGACGACAGTCACATCCACTCGGACGATCATTTCGGATCGCGCCGCCAACTGCTGCCCATCGCGCTCAGGGGCCCTTTATCGATCTTGCCCGTCTGGCCAAAAGTGATCGGCGACCAATCGGAGTACGACAGAGATCTGGCATCCGCCGCCTCCTGGACGTAGCGTCCATGCTTCGTGGCGATGTTTCCGTCGCCACAGCCGCCGCAGGAAGACCCGGCCCACAGTCCGGGCCTGGCCCGGACCGGCGCGCTCACGGGGGAAACACGGGGGAAGGGAACGCGCAGTGCGGCCATCCGCGCCTGACCAGGAGCAGCAGCCATGTCGTCGGACGGCGCCGTTCCCGCGTCTCCGTGTCCCGGCGGACACCTCACCCGTTGGGCAATCGCCCCCACGCCGACCACGTCGGCACACACTCGTCGGCGCCACGGCCCATGATGAGCACCGGCACCACCACGAACGCACACGTGAACCCGCAGCCGCACAAGTACGGCTGCCGGCACACGCGCAAGCACGAACACGAGCACACGCACGAGCACCCCAGGAAGATGCGATGACCCACCCGACCGACGCCGCGACCACGACGACCAGCACCTCGGCCTCCGCCACGGCCCCGGCCCCGACCGCGACGACCGCCGACGAGCGGGCACGCGGTCTGACCCTGACCGTCGCGCCCGAGATCGCCGAGCGCTATCCCGACTGCCGGACGGCGGCCGTGCTGGTGCTCGGGGTGAAGAACGCGGAGCCGTGGCCCGAGACCGAGGAGGCCCTGAGCCTCTTCGAGACCGAGGTGCGCGACGGCACCCGGCACCTCCCCGGTCAGGAGGAGCCCGCCATCGCGGTCTGGCACGACCTGCTGCGCAGCTTCGGCACGAATCCCCGCAGGACACGGCCGAGCGTGGACGCCCTGAGCCGACGCCTCGTCAAGTCGGGCCGGGTGCCCCGGATCTCGCCGCTGGTCGACACGTGCAACCTGGTGTCGCTCCGCTACATGCTGCCGACCGGCGGCTACGACCTCGACGGCATCACCGAGGGCTTCAGCCTGCGCTACGCGCGCCCCGGCGACGTCCACGTCCCCCTGGGCAAGCCGGACGAGCGGGAGACCCCGGTCGACGGCGAAGTGGTCTACGCGGACGGCGGCAACGTGCTGACGCGGCACTGGAACCACCGGGACGCCGACAGCACCAAGGTCACCGAGCGGACCCGGAACGTCATGCTCCTCCTCGAAGGGGTCGCCCCCGTCGTGCCACCGGAGGTACTGGCCGACGCACAGCGCGAGCTGGCGGCGCTGGTGGCGCCGCACGCCGAGGCGGTCAGCCTCTACGACTTCGATCCGGCCACCGAAACCCGCGTCACGTGGTCCGCGGTCGACTGACACGGATTAATTCATTCCACACGGAGGTACCAGCACCATGCTCAAGATTGGCCTGGTTCAGCAGAGCGCCTGGGACCTGCCCATTGATTCCATGCCCCTGGCCGCCGGGTACTTGAAGGCGTTGCTGGACGCCGACGCCGACTTATCTCCCGAGGTCGACGTCCGCATCCACAACCTGCGGGGCGGCTCGTCGGTAACCGACATGGCCCGTTCCATTTTCGAGGACGACGTACCCGACGTCCTGGCCTTCTCCGTGCTCGGCTGGAACTACCGCAACTTCGCCCATCTCGCCGAACTGCACAAGCAGCTCAAGCCCGACGGCCACACCGTCTTCGGCGGAAACCATGTGAGCCATCAGGCGAAGAAGGTCTTCCGCGAGTGTCCGACCGTGGACATCATCGTGAACGGCGAGGGCGAGCTGACCTTCCGTGACCTCATCACCGCCCTTCTCAAGGACCGCAAAGAACCCGATCTGACGAGCACGCCCGGTCTCTCGTTCCGCACTCCCGACGGGGAGTTCACCACGACCGAGGACCGGGCCCGTATCGACGATCTGGACGTTCTTCCGTCCCCTTTCCTCACCGGCGCGATACCCCTGCTCGACCACAACGGGCACTTCCCCTATGAATTCGCACTGCTGGAGACCAACCGCGGCTGCCCGTACAAGTGCTCCTTCTGCTACTGGGGAGGCGCCACGGGGCAGCGCGTGCGCTCCTTCTCGCGCGAGCGGCTGGCCGCCGAGCTGGACCTCTTCGGGTTCCACAAGGTGCCCACCGTGTTCCTGTGCGACGCCAACTTCGGCATGCTGGAGGCCGACGAGGAGTTCACCGAGGATCTGCTGAGGGTCAACGAGAAGTACGGGTTCCCCGCGGCCCTGGAGGCCAACTGGGCCAAGAACAAGTCCCAGCGCTTCCACCGCATCGTGCGCACCCTCAGGGACCGAGGCTTCAAGAGCTCCTTCACCCTGGCGCTCCAGACCCTCTCGGACGAGGCGCTCACCGACATGAAGCGCCGCAACATGAAGCTCAACCAGTGGGAGGAGCTGGCGGACTGGCTGGCCGACGAGGGCATGGAGTCCTTCGTCGAGCTGATCTGGGGAGCGCCTGGCGAGACGACGGAGTCGTTCTTCGAGGGGTACGACAGGCTCGCGGAGAAGGTCCCCCGCATCGCGGTCTATCCGCTGCTGCTCCTGCCCAACACGGCCTACAGCGAGCAGCGTGAGCTGCACGGGTTCGTCACCCTGCGCGGCCAGTCCGACGACTTCGAGTATGTGCTGGCGAACCGTTCCTCCACGTTCGCCGAGAACCTGAGCATGCAGCGCTTCATGTATCTCGCCCGCATCCTCGGCGAGAACCAGTTCTTCAAGCGGCTGTGGCACCCGGCGCGGCTGCTGGGAGGGATGACGCAGACGCAGGTCATCAAGTCCCTGATGCGGTGGATCGACGACTCGTCGCACCCCTCCGTCGCGGCCTTCCGCGCGTCGTTCCCCGTCCTCGCCGAGTCCCCCGCCGTCGCCAACGGGCACCGCATGCTCTACGGCGATCCGGCGCTGGAGGCGGAGATCGCGCGCTGGTGGGCCGAGGAGATCGTGCCCAGGTTCCCCGCCGAGTGGGCGGCGTACGGCGCACACCTCTACACCTTCGAGCACTGGTCGCGCCCCGTCTACCAGCCCCCGGGCAGCGAACTGCCCGCCGGCTGGCGCGTGGAGGGCGAGGAGTACGTCAGCGATCCGGTGGCCTTCCCGTTCCACGCGGCGGAGGCGCTGGGCAGGATCGCGGCGGGCGACACCGTGCCGCCGGACCCCGATGATGTGGTGTACGAGTTCCGCGGTCTGCGCGGCTTCTACCAGCACCTCGACAACCACGAGACCGGCGCCCACTACTTCGCCTCGGCCAAGCAGTTGGAGGCCACGGGACAACTCGGCACGACCGGCTGACACGGCTCTTGACCGCATTGCGCGGGTCACCCCGCTGTGGTTTGCTGGACCGGACTTGACGGCTTGCGCGCACGGATTAGCGCGGCCGTCAAGGACCGGCCGTAGAAATTCCATTGGAGACCCAGTAATTGGCTGAACTTTCTTCTGGTTTACGCACCTCGCACATCGGCCGTGGCGTCGCCCCGATTCTCGGATTCGCCACTCTGACCGCCGCACTGGACGTCTACGGGGGCAACAAGCTCCAGGTCATCAGTCCAGAAACCATGGCGGCCATTTCCTTCTCGCTGGCCGCGGTCTTCTTCCTCGGGCTGGAGATCACCCGCCGAGGCGCCGCCGCCACCTTCCGGCCGATGCGCACGCACAGCTACGACGTCACCGCCATCAATGTCACCACCGCCGTGACATGGCTCTCCATGCTGTATTCGCTCAAATACCTCGAACCCGCCGTGGTGAGCATCGTCGTCGTGGCGCTCGGGCCCGTGCTCACCCTGCTGATGGGCCCGCTGCTGCGGCGCGGCAGTTCGGTGATCGGGGCCGAGATCGGGGTCTCGCTGGGCATCTCGGCCGTTCTCGGGGTGCTGGTCTGGGGCTCCTTCACGGGCCGCAGCGGCGTGGGCGACGTCGGCACGGGCCAGGCCGCGCTGGGCATGCTCTTCGCCCTGCTGTGCGGGGTCGGGTCCACGGCCAACATCATCTACATGAAGCGGCTCAGCGAGACCGGGCACAGTCCGCAGGCGGTGCTCGCGATCCGGTTCTTCCTGATGATCGCGATCTCCTGGGTCATGACGGCACTGAGCGACGAGCCCGAACTCGGCGCGGGATTCGTGCCGGGTCTGATCGTCGCCGTGATCGGCGTCGGACTGCCGATCTACGTGCTCCAGATCGGCATCCGCCACACCGAACCGATCACCACCTCGCTCCTGCTCTCCCTCTCCCCCCTCATCACGTTCCTGCTCCAGTTCCTGGACGGCAGGCTGCGTCCTTCGGCGCTCACGCTGACGGGAATCTTCGCGATTGTCGTGCTCGTCGGCGCGGGAACACTCGCGCGCAGCCGGTACGACGCGCGGACTTCACCACCGGAGGAAGAGAAACCGCTCCCGACGGCACCGAAACCGGAACCGGCACAAAGCGAAACGGCACCGGCGCAGAGCAAAGAAGAGCTGAGCTAGAGAACCGAGCTGGAGAACTGAGCTGGAAGGGCTTGTGTGATGACGTGTGCCATTGTGGACGCCTATGGTGCCGGGCGCCTGCTGCCCGCGGCGCTGCGTCGCTACGGCGTCGAATTCCTCCACGTCCGCTCCGAATTCCCGGACACCTATCTGGAATACCGTCCCGAGGATTTCTCCGTCGATATCGCGCACAAGGGTGACGTGGCGGCGACGGCGGCGGAACTGCGGCGGCACGGCGTGGACCACGTGGTGGCGGCTGCCGAGTCGGGCGTGCTGCTCGCCAACGAGCTGTCCGTCGCGCTCGGCACCCCGGGCAACGGCATGCGGCGGCCCGAGGCGCGGCGGAACAAGCTCCAGATGCAGCGGGCCGTGCGCGACGCGGGGCTCGCCAGTGCCGACAGCCTCGTCTCCGCCTCGGCCGACGAGGTGGTGGCCTGGGCCGTCGACCGCGGCGAGTGGCCGGTGATCCTCAAACCGGTCGCCAGCGCGGGCACGGACAACGTCCTCATCTGCGACTCGGCCGACGACGTCCGCGCCGCGCATGCCCGCATCCTGAGCGGCACGGACCGCTACGGCCGCGGGAACGGGACCGTACTGGCACAGCGCTTCCTCGTCGGCGAAGAGCACTATGTGAACACCGTCAGCAGGAACGGTGTCCACCGCATCGTCGAGATCTGGCACTACTTCAAGCGCCCGGTGCCCGGCGGGCGTTCCATCAACGACTACGAGATCCTGCTGCCGCCCGACGACCCCGAGGCCCGCCAGATCGGCGACTACGCCCTCGCCGTGCTCGACGCGCTGGAGATCCGCAACGGCGCCGCGCACACCGAGGTGATGCTGACGAAGGACGGCCCCGTGCTCATCGAGTGCGGGGCGCGGCTGGGGGGCGGGCAGATGCCGGACGTGCTGTCCCGGTGCATCGGCACCGACCAGGTGGACCGGCTGGCCTTCTCCATCGCCCACCCGGAGGAGTTCTCCGGCGGCTCCCAGGAGCCGTACCGGCCGCGCACCCATCTGCGGTGCGTCAACCTGATCAGCCCGCACGACGGAACCGTGCCCTCCGGGGCGCGCTGGGACCCCGTCAGGGCTCTCCCCTCCTTCGCCGCGCTGGTGCCGAACCTGCCCGAGGGCGGTCCGGCACCGCGCACCGTGGACCTGGCCACGTGCCCCGGGGCCGTCTATCTCAGCTCGCACGACGCGGCCCAGGTGGAGGCGGACTGCGCGCGGCTGCGGGAGCTGGAGCGGGACGGGCTCTACGACGGCTGAGGCGGGACGGGACTGGACAGGAGATGGGACGGCTGAGGGGCCCGGCCAGACGGCTGCGGCCCCTCAGCCGCGTCGGCTACTGGGCCGGGAAGTCCGGGTAGACCCTGACCTGCGGCCTGGTGCGGGCCCATTCGCGCACCTCGGGCCCCACCGGACCGTAGATCTCCGCGAAGATCATCTCCGCGGTCTCCCCCACCCGCGCCAGCAGCTCCGCCTGGTGTTCGTTGTGCATCACGGCAGCGGCGGAGTCGGTGTACTCCTCCAGTACCAGATAGCAGCCGGGATCGGGCATCGAGAACCAGCGGTAGTTGACGGTTCCGGGCTCGGCCGCCGCCGCGTCGCGCAACGCCAGTGCGATGCGCTCGAATTCGGCCTGCCGACCGTCCCTGACGTCGAAGCGGGCCCGTACGAAAATGCTCATGCCCCACTACATCAAACCCCGGACCTCAAGCGCTCCACCAGGGCAGCCGGGGCCTTCTCGGGGGAGCCCGCGTCGTAGGGCGGCAGGGGGTCGTACTCGATCATGAGCTGGACGGTCTGCGCCAGCTCGTCGCCCGCGATCCGCCCCGCGAGGGTCAGGCCCATGTCGATCCCGGCCGACACGCCCGCGCCGGTCACGTACTTGCCGTCGAACACGACGCGCTCCCCCGTCGGCCGGGCCCCGAGCCGCTCCAGTTCCGCCATGCCGAGCCAGTGCGTCGTGGCGCGGCGGCCTTCGAGCAGCCCGGCGGCGGCGAGCAGGAGGGAGCCGGTGCACACGGAGGTCGTCCAGGTGGTGGCCGTGTCCACCGTGCGCAGCCAGTCGAGCAGCGTCTCGTTGCCGGTGTCGGGTCCGGGCCCGCCCGGCACGACCACGAGGTCGGGGCGCATGGCCTCGGCCAGCGGCCTGGCCACGATGGAGAGGCTGCGGCAGTCGTCCAGCACGGGGCCCGCCTCCTCGGCGACGAACACCGTCTCGGCGCCCGGCAGTCCGCTGAGCGTCTGGTAGGGGCCCACCGCGTCGAGCGCGGTGAACTTGTCGTAGAGAAGGATCGCGATCTGCATGGGGTCAGGGTCCTTTCGTCGGTTGGTCACTGGACGGATCGGGGGGCGCTATTCGACGGGGGTGGCCGACGGAGCCGCGCTGAAGCGGCGGCGGTACTCCGCCGGAGACGCGCCCAGCGCGTTGAGGAAGGCGCGCCGCATGGCCTCGGGGGTGCCGTAGCCGCAACTGCGGGAGATCTCCTCCACTCCCCCGCGGGTGTCCTCCAGGAGCCTGCGGGCGTGTTCCAGGCGTACGCGGTCGACGTAGCGGCCCGGGGTCATGCCCGTCTCGGCGTGGAAGGCCCGCGCGAAGTGCCGTGGCGAGAGGCGGGCGCGCGCCGCCAGCGACTCCACCGTCAGATCGCCCTCCGGATGCTCGGTGATCCAGCGCTGCACCTCGCGCAGCGGTTCGCGGCGCGCGGTCTGCGCGGACAACTGGGCGCTGAACTGGGCCTGGTTGCCGGGGCGGCGGAGGAAGACGACGAGATAGCGGGCGACGGCGAGCGCGACCTCTCTGCCGAGGTCCTCCTCGACGAGGGCGAGGGCCAGGTCGATGCCCGCGGTGACGCCCGCCGAGGTGGCGACGTGCCCGTCGCGCACGTAGACGGGATCGGGATCGACCTCGACCTCGGGGTGGTCGCGGGCGAGCTTGTCGCAGAACGCCCAGTGCGTCGTCGCGCGGCGCCCGTCCAGCAGCCCCGCCTCGGCCAGCGCGAGCGCCCCGGTGCACACGGACACCAGACGCGGGGCCCGCGGGGCGTGTGCCCGCAGCCAGCCGACGAGACGCGCATCGCAGGCCCTGGTGCCCTCACCGCCCGGCACGAGCAGGGTGTGCGGTACGGGTGCGTCGTCGAGGGCCAGGTCGGGGGCGAGGGAGAGGCCGCTCGACGTACGGACGGGGGCGCCGTCGAGCGAGGCGGTACGGACCCGGTAGGCGCCGGGTCCCGGCGCCGTGGCGAGGTGGGCGGCGCCGGTGAAGACCTCGACGGGGCCCGTGACGTCGAGGCTCTGCACACCGTCGAAGAGGACGACGAGCACGTCCTTGGCGCGGCCGGGGCCGGCCGGGTCTCGTGTCATGCCCCGGATTCTTCAGCGGTCCCGGCCCGTCCGCAATGACGAGAACCCCACCTTTCCTGCCATGGCACGGCGCGGACCCGGCTCGGACTCGGCTCGGATCCGGCGTGAACCCGGCGCGAGTACGCGCCAATTCACGTCGACCCCCTCCCCGGATAAGCAACCGCTCGGTACTGTCCGCCGAGCCCTGTCCGTCCGACGCTGTGAGGTTCCGATGCACCGGCGCTTCAGACGCCTCGCCCTTCTGGGCACCGCACTGCTGACCATGGCCGCCACCCTGGCTCCCGCCGCGGCGGCCGAGCGCACCGAGGACCAGCGCCCCTCGAGCGGCGGGCTGTCGGCGACGCTCAGGTACACCGAGCACGGCGTCCCGCACATCCTCGCCAAGGACTACGCGGGGGTGGGCTTCGGCTCCGGATGGGCGCAGGCCGCCGACATGGTGTGCGTGCTCGCGGACGGGTTCGTGACCGTACGCGGTGAACGCTCCAGGTACTTCGGCCCGGACAAGGCGCCCGACGGCTCGCTCTCCTCTGCCGGCAGCAACCTGTCCAGCGATGCCTTCTTCCGCGCCGCTCGGGAGTCGCCCGAGGTCGAGAAGCGGCTCAAGCCCGGCTCGGGCGGCGGCGACCGGGGCCGGGGGCACGGTGACCGGGGCGACGGTGGCCGCGAGGCCAGGAACGCGGCCGAGATGACCCGCGGCTGGATCGCGGGCTACAACGCCTGGCTCGCGCGGAACCGGATCACCGACCCGGCGTGCGCGGGCGCCGACTGGATCGGGCCGATCACCGCGAAGGACATGGCCACCCGCGCCTTCGCGCTCTCCGTGATCGGCGGCCAGGGCCGCGCCGCCGACGGCATCACGAGCGCGCGGCCGCCCGCCGACGGACCCGGCGCCACCCGCTCCCCCTCCCTGCCGGACCCCGACGCGCAGGCCGACGCCGCACGGAAGCTGCTCGACACCGGCACGGCGGACATGGGCTCCAACGCCGTCGCGTTCAGCGGTGCGACGACCGCCGACAACCGGGGCCTGCTCCTCGGCAACCCGCACTACCCCTGGCAGGGCGGGCGCCGGTTCTGGATGTCGCAGCAGACCATCCCGGGCGAACTGAACGTCTCCGGCGGTTCCCTGCTCGGCTCGCCCGCCATCTCCATCGGGCACAACGCGCACGTCGCCTGGAGCCACACCGTCGCCACCGGTGTCCCCTTCAACCTGCACCAGCTCACGCTGGACCCCGAGGACCCCACCTCCTACCTCGTCGACGGCGAGAGCGAGCCGATGACCAAGCGCACCGTCACCGTCCCCGTGGAGGGCGGCGGCGAGCGGACCTTGACCGAGTGGTGGACGCGCTACGGCCCCGTCCTCACCTCCTACGACTCCGATCTGCCGCTGCCGTGGACGCGCACGACGGCCTACGCGCTCAACGACCCGAACGCCGCCAACGACCGCCTCACCGCCACCTCCCTCGGCTTCAGCAAGGCACGCGGCACTCAGGGCATGCTCGACTCGCTCCGCCGTCACCAGGGCATGCCGTGGGTGAACACCATCGCGTCGGACAGCTCCGGGCACTCGCTGTTCACCCAGTCGCAGGTGCTGCCGCGGATCACCGACGCGCTGGCCGGGCGCTGCTCCACCGAGCTGGGCAGGGCGACGTACCCGGCCGGCGGCCTCGCGGTGCTCGACGGCTCGCGCGGTGACTGCGCGCTGGGCAGCGACCCGGACGCGGCGCAGCCCGGCATCTTCGGCCCGTCGCGCATGCCGACGCTCAAGGACGCCCCGTACGCCGAGAACTCGAACAACAGCGCCTGGCTGGCCAACGCCGACCGGCCGCTGAGCGGGTACGAGCGGGTCTTCGGCGACATCGGCACCCCGCGTTCGCTGCGCACACGGGGCGCCATCGAGGACGTGGCGAAGATGGCCGGGCGGGGGAAGCTGACGGTGCGCGACCTCCAGAAGCAGCAGTTCGCCGACCGTGCACCGGCCGGTGACCTCGCGGCCGCCGACGCGGCCCGCGCCTGCGCGTCGCTCCCCGGCGGCACGGCGACGGGCAGCGACGGGGCCAGGGTGGACGTGTCCGGGGCCTGCCCGGTCCTCGAACGGTGGGACCGGACCATGCGCAAGGACAGCCGTGGCGCGCTGCTCTTCGACCGGTTCTGGCGGGAGCTGACGGCGCAGGTGACGGAGACCGAGCGGTGGAAGGTGCCCTTCGACCCGGCGCACCCCGTCACGACGCCGCACACGCTCAACACGGCGGCGCCCGGCTTCACCCGCGCCCTGGCCGACGCCGTCGCGCAGCTGCGCGACGCCGACATCGCGCTCGACGCTCCCCTGGGCGAGCACCAGTTCGTGGAGCGGAACGGGAAGCGGACGGCGCTGCACGGCGGTACGGAGCCGCTCGGCGTGTGGAACAAGCTGGAGCCGGAGTGGAACGCGGCGAAGGGCGGCTACACCGAGGTGTCCATGGGCTCCAGCTACATCCAGGCGGTCGGCTGGGACGGTTCGCGCTGCCCGGTGGCCCGCACGCTGCTGACCTACTCCCAGTCGAGCAACCCCGCGTCGCCGTACTACAGCGACATGACGCGGCTCTTCGGGGACAGTGAGTGGGTCACCTCGCGCTTCTGCGAGAAGGACATCGCGGCCTCACCCGAGCTGCGGGTGGAGCGCGTCTCCGCGCGCTGACGCCCTGACGGGCCGCCCCAAGGGGCGGGCCGGGCGCGAGCTCTCCTCGCGCCCGGCCCGTGCCCGGGACTCCCGCCTCCCGACGCGCTGACCGATCGACGAACCGGCCGAAGCGCCGTTACGCCGGGGCCCCGGCACGCTCCGACCGCCGGGCCGCCGCCGCTGAACGCACGCCTCCGCCGCCTCCGCTCCGCGCGCGGCTGCGGCGGCGCGCCAGCCGGTGGAACGCCTTCGCGGCGCGCGTCGGCGTGGGCAGAGTGCCCTCGACGGCGTCGGCGAGCAGCGTGCCGACCGTCTCCGCGGCGCAGGTGCGGTTGGCGCCGATGCCGCCCGAGGGGCCGCGCTTGATCCAGCCCACGACGTACGTGCCGCGCATGCCCCGCACGCGTCCGCCCTCGTGCGGAACGGTGCCCGTGGCCTCGTCGAACGGCAGCCCCGCGACCGGCACGCCGCGGTAGCCGACGGCACGCAGCAGCGTCCCCGCCGGGATCACCCGCTCACGCGGGGCGTGCCCCGATCCGTCGCCCGAGCCGTCCGCCGGGCCCTCCGTGACGCGCACTCCGCTGACGCCGCCCGTGCCCAGCACCTCGACGGGCGCCGAGTGGAAGCGGAAGACGATGCGCCGCCCCGGTGCGGGGGCCTGCGACCAGTCCGTCGCCGTACGGGTCACCCCGCGCAGGAGCGCCGCCTTGTCCTGGACTCCGGGCGCGCCGGGCCCGTCGGCCGCCGCGTCGATCGCCGTGCCGACGCGCGGGTCGTGGTCGTCCACGACGAGGTCCACGCCGGGCAGGTGCTTGAGCGCGAGCAGTTCGGATCTGGTGTACGCCGCGTTCTCGGGGCCGCGCCGCCCGAGCAGCACCACCTCGCGCACCTTGCTGGCGCGCAGGGCCGCCAGCGCGAGGGGGGCGATCTCGGTACCAGCGAGCGTGTCCGGGTCCGCGACGAGGATGCGGGCGACGTCGAGGGCGACGTTGCCGTTGCCGACCACCACCACGCGCTCGGCCGACAGGTCGATCGCGTCCGGCGCCACCTCCGGGTGCGCGTTGTACCAGGAGACGAACGTCGTCGCGGCGATGCTGCCGGGCAAGTCCTCGCCGGGGATGCCGAGACGGCGGTCGGTGGACGCGCCCACCGCGTAGATCACCGCGTCGTGGTGCGCGGCGAGTTCCTCCGCCGTCACGTCCCTGCCGATGTCGAGCCCCAGGTGCAGCCGCGAGCGGGGGTGCGAGAGGAACCTCGCGAAGGTGTCACCGGCCCGCTTGGTCGCGGGGTGGTCAGGCGCGACACCGTAGCGCACGAGCCCGCCCGCCACCGGCAGCCGGTCGATCAGGGTCACCTCGGCGTGGGTGTGCAGCAGCAGGTCCTCGGCCGCGTACATGCCCGCGGGCCCCGTGCCGACGACCGCGACGCGGATCGGCTTGAAGTCCGAGGGCAGCACGCGGTCGAAGACCGGGCGGTCCCAGTGGTGGAAGTTGGGGCTGCCCGGCGCCGGTTCGGGCCCGGCGATGCCCGCGCCCTCCCCCTCTGTCCCCTCGTCCTCCGCGCTCGCCGCTTGCCCCGCGTTCTCGTAGTACGCCGCGTTGATCTCGGCGTACTCCTTCTGCGCGGCGGAGAGGCTGTCCACGGGGAAGACCGCGTCCACCGGGCAGGCGTCGGCGCAGGCCCCGCAGTCGATGCAGGTCTTCGGGTCGACGTACAGCATCTCCGTGCTGCCGAAGGCCCGCTCGTCGGGCGTCGGGTGGATGCAGTTGACGGGGCACACGGCGACACAGGTGGCGTCGCTGCAACAGTTCTGGGTGATGGCGTAGGGCATGGTCGTCCGCTCAGTCCGCTGGGTCCGCTCAGATCAGGTGGGCGCGTCAGATCAGGTGGGCGCGCTTGTAGAAGATCAGCGCGGGCTTGGTGAGCAGGCGTGCCGAGGCCAGGAAGTCCATCAGGCCCGAGCAGCTGGAGCGCATCATCGACTTGTGGTGCTCGTTCGCCTTGGCCTCGCGCAGGGCGCGCTCGCTGTCGAGCCCGGCGTTCGCGTACACACCCTTGTTCACCATGCTGGTGACGATGACGTAGGACGCGATGGCGATCACGAAGGCGCTGATCTGACGCCGCACCCAGCCCGCCTTCGCGAGCCGCTTGCGCGTCTCGTCGCGGGCGAACTTCATGTGCCGCGACTCCTCGACGACGTGGATGTTGTTGATGGTGCGCACGAACGGCACGACGCGCTCGTCCCGCATCCAGTCGCGCTGCATGACGTCGAGGACCTCCTCGGCGACGAGGATCGCCGCGTACGCCGACTCGCCGAAGGCGAGGGTCTTGAAGGCCCGGCCCAGCTCGACGGCCACCCGGTGGGGCCGGTACGGCGGAGCGCCCAGCTTCTTGGCGCCGCGGGCGAACATGATCGAGTGGCGGCACTCCTCGGCTATCTCGGTGAGGGCCCACTGGAACTCGTCGTCTGTCGGGTCCTTCGCGTAGATGTCGCGCAGCACCATCTGCTGGAGGATCATCTCGAACCATATGCCGGTGCTGGCGACGGACGCGGCCTCGTGCCGCGTCAGCTCCTTGCGCTGGGCCTCGCTCAGCTCGCTCCAGTACCGCGTCCCGTAGAGCGTGCTCCACTCCGGGCTCGCGCCGTGGAAGTCCTTGTCGAGCGGCGTCTCCCAGTCCACCTCCGTGGCCGGGTCGTACGCCAGCGTCGCGGCCGAGTCGAGCAGCCGCCGGGCGACGTCCTGCCGGTCGAGGCCGTCCTGAGTCTCTGGTCGAACCGTGCTGCTTGCCATCCTGCGGCTCCTACAGTCAGGAAAGGGGTCCTTGTTCGCTGTGGCGTTCGCGCTGCGGCCGGAGGGGGATGCGGCCGTCGCCTCTCTCCGGTGGATCGCCGGGGCGGCAGCCAGCGCCCGCTTGCTGACGGACGGTATAACAAGGACCGCCGCGCGGCCTACCCCCCAGTAAAAATCCGCACGCTCTCCCCACCTTCACCATCACCCTTCCCCGGGCGCACGGCTCACGGCTTCACGGCGCACGGCATCACGACGCACGGCTCACGGGTCGGCGGGGAGATCGCCCACGGGGCAGGTCTCGTGGTAGGCGGTGTCGGGGAAGTAGCGCTTCCAGTCCTCCCGGCTGAAGTTCAGCTTGGCGATGTCGCACAGCTCCCGCACCTTGCGGTGGGGGTCGGTGATCCACAGCATGGCCGTGCGGTCGTCGCTGCCGGTGACCAGGGTCTCGCCGTCGGGGCTGAAGTCGAGGGAGCGTACGGGCCGGGTGTGGCCGTTCAGCGAGGCCCGGGGGGTGCGCTTCTCCACGTCCCACAGGACCGTCGTCGTCTCGGGGGTCGCGGCGGCCAGGGTGCGGCCGTCAGGACTGAAGGCGAGATCGTACGAGGGACCGCTGTGGCCGGCCAGTGTGGCGACGAGATCGTGTGCGGCCACGTCCCACAGCGCCACCGTGTCCCGCGCGCCGGAGATGGCCAGGGTGCGGCCGTCCGGGCTGAACGCCGCCGACCAGGAGGCCCCGTCGGTGCCGGGGAACGTCGCGCGCTTCTTCCGCTCGGCGAGGTCCCACAGGGTCGTGTCGCCGCTGCGCAGGGTCACGGCGAGGGTGCGGCTGTCCGGGGCGAAGGCCACGTCCGTGGCGGGATCGGTGGTGCTCGCCGCCGGGAGCTCGGCCGCCTCCTCGGGCCGCTGCGCGTCCCGCAGCGCGAGGATGTTGTCCGAGGTGACGGTGACCAGGGTGCGGCCGTCGGGACTGTAGGCGACCTGCTTGAAGTCTCCGCGCGCGACGCGCTTGCCGCGCTCCGGGCCGGAGCCGAGATCCCAGAGGGTGAGACCCCCCTCGCCGGGCTCGCCCGCGTCACCGCCCGTGGCGAGGGTGCGGCCGTCGGGGCTGAAGGCGATGCTGTTGACGGAGGTGTCGCCGTTGTCGAGGGTGGCCTGCCGAGCGCGGTCGGCGGCGTTCCACAGCACGGTGGCGCCGTCGCTCCCCGCGGAGGCCAGCGTGCGCCCGTCAGGGCTGAAGGCGACGTCGTTGACCTCGTCCGTGTGCCCGGCCATGGGGACGCGGGTGGGGTCCCACATGCTGATGGTGCCGTCCGATCCGCCTGCGGCGAGCCGCGATCCGCCGGGGCGGAAGGCGAGGCTGCGTAGATCACCGGTGTGCCCGGTGAGGACGGCTCGCTTGTAGTGCCCACGGGCGTCCCAGAGCATGACGGTGTCATCGTCTCCCGCGGTGGCCAGCGTACGGCCGTCGGAGGCGAAGGCCACCGCGTTGATCGGCCCTTCGTGGCCGGTGAGCGTGGCCTGCCGGGTGTGTTCCCGCGCGTCCCACAGCCGCAGCGTGCTGTCGGCGCCGGTGCTGGCCAGGGTGCGGCCGTCCGGGGAGAAGGCGAGGCCGTCGACGGAGCGGCTGTGGCCCCTGAGGGTGGCGGTGGATGTGCCGGTGTCCGCCTTCCACAGCCGTACGGTGTGGTCAGCGCCCGCGGTGGCCAGGGTGCGGCCGTCCGGGCTGAAGGCCACCGCGTTGACGGTGCCGGAGTGCCCGTCGAAGGTCCGCGCCCTGGAGTGCTCGTGCACGCCGAGCACCTCGACCTCGCCCTCCGTACCCGCGACCGCCAGGCTGCGGCCGTCCGGGCTGAAGGCGAGATCGCGCACCCGGTCCGTGCCGCTGGACAGCGACGCCGACTTCTTGCGGGTCTTCAGGTCCCAGAGGACCACGGGCCCGCCGTCGCCGCCGGTGGCCGCCCAGCGTCCGTCCTTGGTGACGGCCACCGCGCGCCACCGGGCCGTGAGGCCGTCCAGTTCGAGCTGCTGCTTCCCCCGCTCGGTGTCCCACAGCATCAGCTTGCGGTCCTGGCCGACGGTGGCCAGGAGGCCGTCGCGGCCGTAGGCGAGGTCGAAGAGCGTTCCGGTGTGGCCGAGGAGTTTGGCCCGGTAGTCCTTGTAGGCGTCCATCGACAGCACTGCGCTGCGGGCCTCCCAGGTGGGGGCGAGGCGGTACGCCTCCACGCTCAGCAGGATGGCGGTCTTCTGCCGGGTGTTGGCCATGCTGAGGGCCTGGGCCGCGAGTTGGCGCGATTGCGCGATCCGCTGGGCCTGCTCCGCCTGGCTCCGCTCGCGCACCGCGACCGTGCCGACGACCGTGACGGCCACCAGCAGCCCGGCCAGCGCCGCGGCCAGCACCCGCAGACGGCGTGCCGTGCGCAGCGCCCGGTTCTGCTCCGCGTCCTGCGCGGCGATGCTGGCGTCCGCGAAGGCACGCTCCTGCGAGTTCAGTTCCTCCCGGGCACCTGGACGGGCCAGCCACTCGTGCAGCAGCGCCAACTGCGTGCCCCGGTACAGCGCACCCGCGTCGCGCCCCAGTTCCTGCCAGGTACCGGCCGCCTCCGTCATCCTGCGGTGCACGCGCAGCCGCTCGCGGTCCTCCTCGATCCACTCCCGCAGCCGGGGCCAGGCGGTGAGCACCGCCTCGTGCGCGAGGTCGGCGCGGGTGCCGTCGAGGATGACCAGCCGCGCCCGTACCAGCGCCTCCAGCACCGACTCCGCCTCCGCCTCCCCGTGCCCGCTGGGAAGCAGCTCCGCCCGCTCGGCCGGGCGCCGGGTGTCCGGCGCACCGTTGCCGGGGGTGACCAGTCGCAGCAGCAGCCGCCGCATCACGGCGGCCTGCGCGGGGACGAGCCGCGCGTACAGCTCCTCCGCCGTCTGCGCGATGGCGCCGTGCAAGCCGCCCGCCGCCTCGTACCCGGCCACCGTCAGCGCCTTGCCCGAGCGGCGGCGCCAGGTCTCCAGCAGCGCGTGCGACATCAGCGGCAGCCCGCCCGGCTCGTCCGCCACCTCGTCCACTATGCGCGCGGTCAGCGCCCGCTCGACGATCAGCCCCGCGCTCTGCGCCGGCTTGACCACCGCCTCCCGCAACTCCTCCCGCCCCATCGGCCCCACCAGCACGCTCGCCTCGCGCAGCGCCTCGGCCAGGCCACGGTGCTCCGCGCACCGGCCGAAGAAGTCGGCCCGCACCGCGACCACGACCCGTAACCGGCTCCCCGCACTCCGGGCCGCGAGCAGCGCGCCGAAGAACGCGGAGCGTTCGGCCGCGTCCTGGCACAGCGCGAACGCCTCCTCGAACTGGTCGACGATGACGACGGTCTCCCCGACGGCGTCCTGGGGCGCCAGCAGATGCCCGAGCGTGCTGGCGGGGCGCTCCCCCGGGCTCAGCAGGCGCACCACCGAGGGGCGCCGCTCCGCTACGGGGTCGTCCCGGAGGGCTGGCACCAGCCCGGCACGCAGCAGCGAGGACTTCCCGCTGCCCGAAGCGCCCACCACGGCGGTGAACCGGCTGCGGCGCACCACCTCCACCAGTTCCCCCACCAGCTTCTCCCGCCCGAAGAACCGCTCCCGGTCCCCGGTGTCGAAACGGGCCAGTCCCTGGTACGGCGCCGCGCCGCCCTCCTCGGCAGCCGCCAGCCCGGCGGCCTCCTCGGACGCCTGCCGCCAGCGCTCCTCCCACTCCCCCTCGTCCCCGCCGCACGCTTTCACATAAGCCAATGTCACCGGCAGCGACGGAAGACTCTCCCCACCCGCCGCACGCGACAGTGTCGGCACGCTGTATCCCGTACGCCGCGCCATCACGCGATACGTCATCCCGCCGGCCTCGTCCCGCAGCTTCCGCAGCGCGAACGCGAACCGCGAAACCGGCCCCGCGCCCGGATCCACCGGACTCTCCCGACGCGGCATCCCAGCCCCCTGCCCGACGGTGACGTTTGACGCGCGGAAACCTACGCACCCGCTCCGACCCTGGCAAGACCCCTCAAAAGCGACCCCACGCACCCAAGCCGCCCACGCCCGGTCCGGCCGTCGCGTTGTTTCTCGGGCTGGACGGACCTGCGCAACAACAGGCGGACGCCGAAGACTTTTCCCCGGAGCGGTCGCCCGGACCGCAACGGGGGGGTCCGGGCGGCTGCCCCGGTTCGCCGTCCGGGCAACGGGGGAGGCCGGACAGCCACGAGCCGGGGCGCGGGCGGCCCCGCCACCGGCCGTCGCTCCGCGGGGGCGGCCCGGGACGCACCGACCGGGACGCGCCGGTGACGCCAAGGGGACGGCGTCACCGGGCCCCGCCGCACGGGCGAGGGCCATGAGCCCCGCCCGGCAGCGGACGCCGGGCCCGGCGAGGAGCGCGGCTCCCGCCGGCAGCGGTTGGCGTTCCCGACGGGCTTCCCCTTGCACGGCCACACTCCCGACGCGCCACTGCGGCGCCCACCCTGCTCCCGCGCACCGACGGTGACGGGGTCGGCCACGGCCACGGCCACGGCAAGGGCCAGGGCCAGGGCCAGGGCCAGGGCAAGGGCAAGGGTGACCCGGTCGGCGGGAAAGTGGGCCCGTGATTCCGCCAGCGTGACCGATACCCCACCGCACCGCCTTCGGCCATTGTGCGGCGGCCTTCTTCCGTGGCCGCCCGGCGCCGCGAAAGCCTGGCCCCTCGGACCTCGCCCCTCGACGAAAGGGTGTCCCCCGTGTCTCCTGCCTCCCCGTTACCCGACGCCGGCCCCGTCGGCCCGCGCTGATGCGGGCCGTGGTCACCGGTGCCGCCGGTTTCATCGGATCCCATCTGTGCGACCGTCTGCTCGCCGAGGGGCACGAGGTCCTCGGGGTGGACGCCCTCACCGACACGTACGACCCCGCGCTCAAGGAGCGCAACGCGGAGCGGCTGCGAGCGTGGCCCTCGTTCACCTTCCGGGGCGAGGAACTGCTCGGGCTCCCCCTCGCGAAGCTGCTCGACGACGCCGATGTCGTCTTCCATCTGGCCGGTCAGCCCGGCGTCCGCACGTCCTGGGGCGAGGAGTTCGCCACCTACGTGCGGCGCAACGTCCTCACCACCCACGCGCTGCTGGAGGCCGCCAGGGCCGTCGGCGTCGGTCCGCCGCGCAAGCTGGTGTACGCCTCCAGTTCGTCGGTGTACGGGCAGGCCGCTTCCTACCCGACAGCGGAGACGCGGCATCCGCGCCCGGTGTCCCCGTACGGGGTGACCAAGCTCGCCGGTGAGCAACTGTGCGAGGTGTACCGGGAGACCTTCGGCGTCCCCACGGTGGCGCTGCGGCTGTTCAGCGTCTACGGGCCCCGTCAGCGCCCGGACATGGCGTTCGCCCGGCTGGTCCGTGCCGCGGCCGGCGACGAGCCCTTCACCGTGTACGGGGACGGCTGCCAGACCCGCGACTTCACCTTCGTCTCCGATGTCGTGGACGCCCTGTACCGCGCCTCCCTGTCGGCGTTCGCGGGGGTGGCGAACGTCGGCGGGGGCAGTCGGGTGTCGCTCAACGAGGCCATCGACGTGCTGCGGTCGCTGGTGGGCCCGGTGAAGGCGGAGCGGGTGGGGACGGCGCCGGGGGACGTGCGGGACACAGGGGCTGACATCTCGCTGGCGGCGCGTGCCTTCGGGTACGTGCCGCGCGTGGCGCTGCGGGACGGTCTGGCCACGATGCTCGACGAGCACTGGCCGGGCTGGCGGGAGAAGGGGACGGGGAAGAGCAAGGGCAAGGGGAAGAGGGCGGGGCAGGGGGCGGGCTCGTGAACGGTCAGGGCGCGGGCAGGATCTCGTTCTGCGTGACGTGCAAGAACCGCCTCTGGCAACTGCGCCGGACCCTGCCGGAGAACCTGGAGCGCGCCGAGGCCGACGGCAACGCCGAGGTCGTCCTCGTCAACTACGACTCGCGCGACGGCATGGACGAGTGGGTCCGCACGTTCCGGCCGCACATCGAGCGCGGCCTGCTGCGCTATCTGCACCTGCGGGACGCGCCGCACTTCCACATGTCGAAGGCGAAGAACCTCGCGCACTTCGGGGCCACGGGCGAGTTCCTGGTCAATGTGGACGCGGACAACTTCATCGGTGACACCGTCCCGGCGTGGCGCGCGCAGTGGGCGCGGGCCTACGACACGCTCATCCACGGCTTCGTCGCCGAGACCGACAAGGGGCGGACCGGCGAGCGGGACGGCCTCCCGGCCGAGGGCAACGGGACCAGCGGACGCATCGGCCTGCCCCGTCGGCACTTCATGGCCCTGGGAGGCTACGACGAGGAGATGCTGCCCATGTCCCAGCAGGACGTCGATCTGATCGACCGGGCGCGGGCGCTGGGGCTCGCCGTCGTGCGGCTGCCGCAGCCGGGCCGCGCCTCGATCCTCAACAGCATCGAGGACAAGCTGCGCGACACCGGGCTGCCGTTGGACTGGGAGGAGATGCGGCGGCACAACCTCGAACGCCGCCGCGAGAACCTGCGGCTGGGCCGCCTCACCGCGAACCCGGGGCGCGTCCCCGTGCGGGTGCTGGTCGACTTCGCGGGTGAGGCAGAGATTTGACGGTACGTCAGAGTGTCGACCAGTCCCCGCTCTCCGCGACGGAGCGCAGCGGCACCTCGTCGGGCTCGGGCAGATGGAAGCCCTCCAGCCGGTCGCCCGCGCCCAGCAGTTGGCGCTGCACCGGGGTGAGCCCGGCGAGGCGTTCCGGAGAGAGGTCGTACGGCTCGATGGGGCGGATCCAGCGGTAGGCGTACGCGTAGAACAGGGTCATCCGGATGTGGCCCGAGCGGTTGGCGCCGACGGTGTGCCAGAGCCGGGAGTCGATCAGGATCGCGGATCCGGCCGGGGCCAGGACGGGCACCGAGCCGGGCGGGCGCGGCCCGGTGGGCCGGTCCGTCGGCGGCCCCGTGTGGGAGCCGGGGACGACCAGCGGCCCGCCGTCCTCGGCACCGGCGATGTCGGTGAGCGGATAGGAGACCTTCACCGAGAGCAGCGGCAGCGGATGGGGCAGCGTGTAGGTGATGCCTTGCAGGTCACGGTGCCAGTTGAAGGGGTACTCGAACTCTTCGGGCAGCGATTCGTTGCGGTCGAGGTGGGAGTGGTAGACGAAGATGTTCGGGCCCAGTGCCCCGCACACGGCGGGCAGGGTGGTGGCCAGCGCCAGGGGTTCGAGGAAGGCCGGTTCCAGTTCCTGGATCGCGAACAGCATCCGGCGGCGCGGCGTGTAGTAGTCGCGGGCACGGTCCCGGAACCGCTCGTGCACACGGTGCGCCGCTTCGGAGAGGCGTTCCAGCAGCGCCGGGGAAAGCGCGCCGGGAATCACCTCGTATCCGTGTTCCGCGAGGGTGGGCGTCCGCACCGTCGACGTACTGGTCATTTCCCGTCTCCCGTCCGCATCCTCCGTGGATGATTCCCTGTCGCGCAAGATTGCTTGGCAAGATTCCTTGGGAAGTGACGTATCGCCGGGGCAGAGAAGGCCGGCCGATTCTCCGTTCACTGTAGACGCGGACCCCATCGGGCGGAGGATCGCCTCTTGCGAATGGCCTGATGTGAGCGCAGCACACGCGATTTCCGGTACGGCTTTTCGCGGCCCGCGCCAGGGCGGTTGACGCCCTTCGGGCAGGGGCAGGCATCAGGAACCCGCACCGAGAACACGCGCAATCCCGGAGAACCGTTCGGCGATACCGGAGGAATCGGTGACGAATTCACGCTGGCAGCACCAGGAGGAGATACCGGGGGTGCGCCTCGAGGTCGATCCCGCGCTCGCGGCGCGCGACGGCGCGTGCCCCGTCGGACGGATCAGCCTCTCCGACGGCCGTCCGGCCTGGCTGGTCACCGGCTGGGCCGAGACCCGGCGGCTGTTCACCCACCCGGCCTTCAGCCGCACCCTGGCCACCGGACTGCCCGCGAAGGGGGTCCAGCCGACCTTCATGCTGGACATGGATCCGCCGCGCCAGTCCCGTATCCGCAGCAGGGCGGCGGGCGCGTTCACCCACCGCCGCGTCGAGCGGCTGCGCCCGCGCTCCGAGCGGATCGCCGAGGGGCTGCTCGACGCCATGGCCGCCGAGGGCGAACCGGGGGACCTCGTCGGGCAGTACGCGCATCCGCTGCCGCTGACGGTGATGTGCGATCTGCTGGGCGTGCCCGCCTCGGACCGCGAGGTGCTCCGCCCCTGGTCGGAGGTGCTGCTGTCGCTGACGGCCCATACGCAGGAGGAGATCGACGCCGCGTGCGCGGGGCTGGACGCCTATATGGCCGAGCTGCTGCGGCGGCGCCGGACACGGGCGGCCGACGACCTGCTCTCGGCCCTGGTCCACGACCCGCGCCAGAGCGGCGATGACCCGCTCACCGAGGACGAACTGGTGCATCTGAGCGTGAGCCTCCTGGTCTCCGGCTTCCCCGCGACGGCCAGTCAGATCACCAACTTCAGCTACACCCTGCTCAGCAGCCCCAGGCTGTGGCGGCGGCTGCGCGACGATCCCGCGCTGCTGCCCCGCGCCGTGGAGGAACTGCTGCGCTTCGTCCCGCTGGGGTCCGACGCGGGGCTGCCCCGCGTCGCCACCGAGGACGTGGAGATCGGCGGGCAGCTCATCCGGGCGGGCGAGACGGTCATGGTGTCGCGTCCTTCGGCCAACCGCGACGAGGCGGTCTTCGCCCGGCCCGACGAGATCGACCTCGCCCGCGCCGACAACCCTCACCTGGCCTTCGGGCACGGCATCCACCACTGCCTGGGCGTGCACCTGGCCCGGATGGAGCTACAGGTCGCCCTCGGCCGCCTCCTGGCGCGCTTCCCCGGCCTGCGCATCGCCGTGCCCACGGACGAACTGGTCTGGCGGACGGGGCTGGTGGTGCGCGGGCTGCGGGAGCTGCCGGTGGCGTGGACGGACGGCTGAGCGGGCGGCCACGGGACCGACGGCCTGCCCCGTCACCCGCTCACACGTGCCCGAAATAGTCGCGGTGCGCCACCACTCCGTAGGCGTAGTCCAGGAGCGTGCCCCAGCTGAACACGGGGAGGTCCAGATGCCGCTGGACGGCGCGGGCGAACGGCTGGACGGCACCGCACTCCAGGACCAGCGCGCCCATCGCGGGGTGCTGGTCCCTGAACTCGGTGGCCAGGGTGACCACTTCGCGCTCCACGACGGCGTATTCGGCGTGCCGCTTCGCGGGGTCGGGCTCGTTGTAGAGCCGCACCAGGGTCGGGCAGTGCCCGGATTCGACGATGCCGGTCACCGGATATCCGGCGTGGTCGTCCGGCGCGATGCCCACCGCCTCCAGATGGCCGCCGGTGAGGTGGTCACGGAAGGCCACCATGAGGCCCACCGTCCGGTGCGCGCCGACGACGGCCCTGGCCAGCGGGGCTTGCAGCAGACTGGACATGAAGACCGGCACGTCGAGCGCGTCGGCGACCGTCCGCTGGAAGTACGCGAAATAGCCGCACTCGGCGGCGACCGCCCGGCACCCCAGGTCCTGGAGCCGGCGCGCCGACGCGATGACCGGCTCCACACAGGCCGACTTGTCCCGCTCGAAGATCAGCTCGTCGAATCCGATTCCCCTGACGACGTCGTACTGAATGGGGAACGGGTACGCGCTCGGGTTGCGCATGTCGCCCGGGAACCCCGGATACACGTCATCGACGAGCATGATGCCGAGGCCCATTCCGTAGGCCAGATGCTGTTTCCTGGACCATATTTCGGTCAGCCCCGTGTCACGGCCTGAGTACCACATCGCGCTCCTTTCAGGTATGCGCCGGAGATATGCGATCGGCAGGAAAGCGGCCTGTGCGCGTTCCTGGTTCCGCCTACGCTGTCCCCATGGATTACGCCATCGCCTTACCTTTCGGCGGCCCGGGTGTGGTCGACCCGGAATGGGTCGGAGAATTCGCCCGGCACGCCGAGTCGTGCGGATTCGAGTCCCTGGTCGCCGCCGAACACTCCGTCATGGTGAGCGGCACGTCGAGCACCTACCCGTACAGCCCCACCGGGCGGCTCCCGGTCGCCCCCGACTGCCCGGTCCCCGACCCGCTGGAGCTGCTGAGCTTCCTCGCGGCACGCACCGCCACCATCGGGCTGGCGACCGGTGTGCTGATCCTCCCCCACCACCATCCCGTCGTCCTGGCCAAGCGCGCCGCCACCCTCGACGCGCTGTCGGGCGGGCGGCTGCGGCTGTGCGTGGGCGTCGGATGGCTGCGCGAGGAGACCGCGGCGTGCGGGGTGGACTTCGCCACGCGCGGCCGGAGGGCGGACGAGCAGGTGCGGGTGCTGCGCACGCTGTGGTCGCACGACGGGCCCGAAGGGGCCACGCACGAGGGGGAGTTCTTCCGCTTCGAGGGGGTGCTGTGCCGCCCACGGCCCCGGCGGGCCACGGGCGTCCCCCTCCACTTCGGCGGGCACAGCGCCGCAGCCGCGCGCCGGGCCGGGCGGTACGGCGACGGGTTCCAGCCGCTCGGCGTCGAGGGTGCGGAGCTGACGCGCCTGACCGGGGTGATGCGGGACGAGGCGGAACGGTACGGGCGTGACCCCGACGCGCTGGAACTGTCGCTGTACCGGGGGCTCGGGGAGCTGACGGCGGAGGAGGCCGCCGGTCTGGCGGATCTCGGCGTCCACCGGATCGTGCTCCAGCCGGGCGCTGGCGCCGAGACGGACCTGGAGCGGCTCAAGGACGCGATGTCCGCGTGCGCGGCACGGCTCTTCGCGGACCGCGCCCTCCCCCGTCGCGACGTTCCGGGCCGCGACGTTCCGGGCCGCGTCACGGCACGCTGATCCCCGCGCACCGGACCGCGCCGCGCCGCACCCCGCCGTCATGTCGCCCGGTGCCGGCGCGCGGTGAGCCACACCCCGGCGCTCGGGCGGAGGTTCGTCGCGACGGTCAGCGCGGGGGTGCGGCGCGGGTGCGGGGTGAACACGTAGCGCTGGAGTGCGTGGGCCAGGACGAGCAGCCCGAGCGTCATGGAGAACTCCCGCGCCACACAGCTCCGGCGCCCGCCGCCGAACGGCATCCACGCCTGCCGGTGCCGTGCCGGTACGCCACCCGCGCCACCGCCCACTCCCGTCGCGAACCGCTGAGGGTCGAACCGTTCGGGCGCCTCCCAGATCTCCGGATGGGTGTGGATGCGGTGGATCAGCACGACCACGACGGTGCCGCCCGGGACGAGGACGCCGTCGATGACGTCGTCGCGTGCGGCGCGGCGCTGCACCCAGTACGTCGGCGGGCACAGGCGCAGCGCCTCTTTCAGCACCGTCCGCAGATACGGCAGCGCGGCCAGGTCCTCGAAGCGCGGGCACCGGCCGCCGAGGGCGGCGTCGAGTTCGGCGCGGGCAGTGTGCTGGACGTCGGGGTGGCGTGCCAGCAGGTGCAGCGCCCAGCTCACCGAGATCGCCAGGGGTTCCGCGCCGAGCAGCAGCGACACCGCCTCGTCCCGCAGTCCCTCGGCGTCCAGTTCTCTCCCGGCCGCCGACATCAGGTCGACCAGCTCCGGACGGCGGCCCGGCCCCTCCCCGCCCCGGCCCCGGCCCCGGTCCCGGTCCCGGTCACCGTCACGGCGGGCGACGACGTCCAGGACGGTGCGCTCGACGACCCCGATCGCCCTGCGCTGCCGGCCCCGCCCGGGGAAGGGGAGCCAGGCGGGCACGGCGGAGGCCAGCATGCCGACCCACATGTAGTTCATGATCTGGTCGAAGGCCCGGTCCACGCGCCGGATCTCGTCGTCCGAGATCGGCGCCCCGTACAGCAGCTCGGCCAGCGCGCTGGTGACGGCCGCGGTGACGCGGGGCACCACGTCGAGCCCCGTCGCCGCCTCCCCCGCCGACGCGGGCAGCCAGCCGTCGGCGCGGTGGCCGACGAGCCGCGCCATGTGGTCCGTCATCGACTTCAGCGCCGCCTGCCGGAACGCGGGGCCGACGAGGTCGCGGCGGCTCTGCCAGTGCGCGTCCTCCACGTCGATGGTGGACAGCCCCTGCCCGGTCAGCGGCAGCAGCGTGGCCCGGAAGCCGGTGGCGCCGCCCTTGTCGCGGTAGTTGTCCGCGTGGTCGATGAGGATGTGGTGGGCGTGCCGGGGGTGCCCGGCAGCGACCAGCCGGGTGACGCCGAGGTCCAGCTCGTAGAGGTCGCCGTGCGCGCGCCCGGCGTCGGCCCAGAACGACTCCTTGCGGCGCATCAGGTCCGGCAGACAGCCCAGCACCGGCCAGGTGCGCACCGTGGGCAGGTCCCGCAGGGCCGTCGCTGAGCCCGTCATGCCGCCCGCGTCCCGGTCAGGATGCCGTGCGGGGTCCAGGTGGGCAGCGGGATGCGGCGCAGCCCCGTGAATCCGGCTGCCCGCATCGACGCCTCGTGGCGCGACCAGGGGTAGATCATGCCTCCCTCGGCCGGCAGCGTGGCGAAGTAGACGCTGTCCAGCGCCGCGATGAGCGGCC
Source organism: Streptomyces sp. NPDC054796 (assembly GCF_053611545.1). Classification (NCBI taxonomy): domain Bacteria; kingdom Bacillati; phylum Actinomycetota; class Actinomycetes; order Kitasatosporales; family Streptomycetaceae; genus Streptomyces; species Streptomyces sp. NPDC054796. The sequence goes on from NZ_JBSHAO010000026.1 coordinate 43,729, forward strand.
CGTCCCCGGTGTCGTCGGACATCGAGTTGAACACCGCCACCCGGCCGCCAGGCTCCAGCGCGGTGTGGGCCTTGCGCAGCAGCGCGGTGTTCTCCTCGGGGGTCCAGATGACGAGCTGGTGGGCGAAGAGCACGCAGTCGAAGCCGGTGGGGAAGGGGTCCTCCAGGATGTCGGCCGCGCGCACGGTCACCCGGTCCTGGAGACCGGCCGCGCGGATCGCCTCCTCGGCCAGCGGCACGGACTCGGGGATCTCCAGCACGGTGACGCGCAGGTGCGGGTTGGCCTGCGCGAGGGCCGTCGCGTTGACGGCGTCGCCGCCACCGCAGTCCAGCAGCGTGCGGGCCCCGGAGAGGTCGAGATGGCGTACGAGGTGCGCGTTGGCCAGTTGCGACCAGGAGCGCATGTAGCGGTAGAAGACCTCTTCCATGTGCGGGTTCTGGGAGAGCCTGCGGTAGAGGCCCGCGCCGTCACCGGGCACCCGGCGCAGTCCGACGTTCGTGTTGTGGCGCAGCGAGTCGGTGAAGTCCCGCTGGCCCTCGTACACGACGTACTGCTCGAAGGCGACGGTGTTGACGACGTGCGTCCACTCGTCGCGTTCCATCAGGTCGGTGATCGCCGCCGACAGGCGGCAGGTGGGCCCTTCCCTGTGGACCAGGCCCAGCGCGGCACAGCCGAGCAGCAGGATGTCGCCCGCGCGCTCCTCCAGGTCCAGTGCGGTGCGGATGTCCTTGCTGGTGAGTGGTCCTTTTTCGGCCAGCAGCTCGAAAAGGCCGAGTTCGCATGCCGCGTTGAGGTACTGGAAAGCGGCGTGCCCGAACAGGATCATGGAGAATCTGTCCGCGTTTTGCGTGAAGACCGAGCCCTGGGCTGCGGGTCCGGTCTCGCCGGAATGGGTTCCGTAGTCCTGATCGGCTACCACTGCGCCTCCTAGGCGGAGCGTTCGGATCGGGGTGAATACCATTCGGGTGACCTTGTGCGAGGGTGCCCGCCGGATTATTCACTGTCAACTGCGCCCGGTGCTCGCACGGTTCCGGCCCGACCGGCGTAATACGTTCGGCCCGTTTCGGCCAATACCCGAAGGCGCCATAGATTTCGCTCCGCCTCCGCCTGTTCACTCGTTCTGTTCACTCGTGCATCAACGCACCCTCCTCCGAGAAGGGCCGATGCGAGATGTCCGTACACAGCTACGACGAATGGTCACCCCTGCGAGAGGTCATCGTGGGTTCCGGCCTCCGGTACGACGCCCATGAAGTCGAGCTGTCCTTCAAGCTCTTCTTCCACGACGTGGCGGGGCCCTTCTACTACCCCACCTACGGGGCACCGGTCTCGGGCCGTCTGGAGCTGAAGAAGCAGTACGTGGAGGAGCTGAACGAGGACGTCGAGGAGCTGGCGGCGGCGCTGGCGGCGCTGTCGGTCACCGTACACCGGCCGAAAACGCTCACCCGCTCCGTCGATTTCCGGACCCCCTACTGGGCGGCGAGCTGCGTTCCGGCGCTCAACATACGGGACCAGGCCATGGTATTGGGCGACGAGATCATCGAAACGCCTCCGCAGATCCGCGCCCGGTACTTCGAGAACGATCTGCTGAAGCCCGTGTTCTACCGGTACTTCGAGCAGGGCGCGAAATGGACCACCATGCCGCGCCCCGTGATGACGGACAAGTCCTTCGACATCTCCTACGTGTCAGGACAGAACGCTCCTGCCCTCCAGGAAATATCCGATCCGGACCCGTCGGAGTTCGACGTCGGATTCGAAATGCTCCTGGACGCGGCCCAGTGCATGCGATTCGGCCAGGATGTGATCGTGAATGTCGCGACGGAAAACCACGCACTCGCGGTGCGCTGGCTGGAACGCCATCTCGAAGGCAAGTTCCGATTCCACATCATGTACCGGTTCTCGGACAACCACATCGACAGCCTCGTGCTTCCACTGCGTCCCGGCACCCTCTTGGTGCGCAATCCGGAAGTGACCGAAAAACTGCCCGCGCCGCTGCGCTCGTGGGACCACATCTATCCGCCGGAGCCCGCCGACAGCATCTTCCCGCGGTACGAGGACGACGACATGGTCCTCACCACCCGGTACATCGACATGAACGTCCTGTCCGTGGACGAGAACACGGTGATCGCCAACTCGCTCTTCCCCGACCTCATCAAGGTCCTGGAGAAGAACGGCTTCACCGTCGTCCCGGTGCGGCACCGCCACCGGCGCCTGTTCGGGGGCGGGTTCCACTGCTTCACGCTCGACACCGTCCGGGCGGGAGGGCCCGAGGACTACTTCGGGTGAGGCGCCCCGCCCGGCCCGCCCAACCCGCCCAACGCGCCTGGCCCGTCAGCCCCGTTCAGCTCGTCAGCCGACGCCGCCGCACGCGCTGACGTTCTGCCCCGTCACCCACGCCGCCGAGGGACCGGCCAGCCACAGCACCGTCCCGGCGATGTCCTCCGGGGTGCCCACCCTGCCCAGCGAGGCCGTGCCGGAAGCCCACGCCCGGTCCTCCTCGCGGAAGAGCGACGTCTCGGTGAAGCCGGGCGACACGGCGTTCACCGTGATCCCGCGCGGCCCCAGCTCCCGCGACAGCGAGCGGACGAACTGCTCAACGGCGCCCTTGCTGGCCAGGTACAGCGGGGTGTGGGGCAGGTAGAGCCGGGTGCCCGCCGTCGAAACGGCGACGATACGGCCGCCGTCCGGGAGCCGCAGCGCGGCCTCGCGCAGGGTGAAGAACATCCCCTTGGCGTTCGTCGCGAAGATGTGGTCGAAGTCCTCCTCCGTGCTCTCCGTCAGCGGCTTCCACACCACGACCCCGGCGTTGGCCACGACGATGTCCACCGTGCCGAAGGCCGCCTCCGCCTCGTCGAACAGCCGCCGGACGTCCGCCTCGCGGGACACGTCAGCGCGCACCGCCACCGCCCGGCCACCCGCCGCCCGGACCTCGCCGACGGTCTCGTCCGCCGCTTCCGCGTCCCGTACCCAGTTCACGGCCACCCGCGCCCCTGCACCGGCCAGCGCGTGTGTCACCGCTCTGCCGATGCCACGCGAGCCGCCCGTCACCACCGCGCTCCTGCCGCTGAGCGGACGGGGGACGCCGGAGGGGGCGGCGACGCCGGACGGAGCAGGGCCGACGTCGGGGCCTTGGGGCGTGTCACCAGACAACGGGCAGCTCCCGGATTCCGTAGACGAACTTCTCCGTGGCGAAGGGGAGGCGCGACACCGGCCGGGCCAGCCGCAGCCCCGGCAGCCGCCGGAACAGCGCCGGATACGCCACCTGGAGTTCGAGCCGGGCCAGGTGCTGGCCCAGGCACTGGTGCGGTCCCTCGCCGAAGGCGAGGTGACGCCGGACGCCAGGACGCCGCGTGTCCAGGCGGTCAGGGCACGCGAACACCTCCGGGTCCCGGCCCGCGAGGTCGTTGGCGCAGATCACCGCGTCACCGGCCCTGATGACGTGTCCGTGCAGGGCGATGTCCGCGAGAGCCACCCGGCGTCGGCCCATGTGCGTGACGGACAGATACCGCAGCAGTTCCTCGACGGCCGCCTCGACCCGCTCCCGGCCGCCCTCCCTGATCACGGCCAGCTCCCCGGGGTGCTGGAGCAGCACGCACGTGCCCAGCGCGATCATGCTCGCCGTCGTCTCCTGACCGGCCGCGAGCAGCAGTCGCGCCTCGCGCGCGCACTCCTCGCGCGTGGTCCTGCCGGACGCCAGGTGGTCCGTGGCCAGCCGGCTGAGCAGATCGTCCTCGGGAGCGCGCAGCTTGCGCTCGATCAGCTCCCCGAGGTAGCCGGTCAGTGCGCGGGAGGCGGCGAGCGCGGCCTCGGGCGCGCTGCGGGTGTCCACCACCACGGCGTTGGCGTCCTGGAAGAACGCCCGGTCCGCGTACGGCACCCCCAGCAGCTCGCAGATCACCTTCACCGGCACGGCCTGGGCGAACGCCGCAACGAGGTCCACGGGCGGGCCCGCCCGCACCATCGCGTCCAGCAGCCCGTCGACGATCTCCTCGACGCGTGGCCGCAGCGCGGCGATCCGCTGCGGGGTGAACTCGCCCGTGAACCTGCGGCGCCGCACCGCGTGTGCGGGGCCGTCCATGGTGATGAACGTACGGTTGTGATCGCGCGTGGCGTCCTCGGCCGCGCTGACGGCCGGGTAGGCGGGCCGGGTGTCGTCCGCGCTGAGGTGCTTGCTCCGCAGCAGCGCCACCTGGTCCGCGTGCCGGACCACCAGCCAGGCCGTGGCGCCGTTCCACAGTGTCACCCTGGACAGCGGCGCGTCGGCGTGCAGCCCGGACCGCTCGGGCGGCGGATCGAAGGGGCGCCGCGCGGCACGGCGGGTCGTCCAGGCGCGCGGCGGCGGGGGTGGCGTCGTCATCCTGCGCCCTTTCACACGGCGGACGGTGGGCGATGGGCGATGGGCGTTCGGGTGCGCGTACGGTCCGGCCGGACCGTAGCCCAGGGCGCGTCGGGCCGGAAGTGCGTCCCTGCTCCGGGGAGCCACTTCCGGTCACCGTGGGGCCAGCGGGTCAGCGGTCAGCGGTCAGCCGTCAGCGGTGCGCCGCCCTCCCCCGACGTCGGACGTCTAGGCTGATCCGGCCCGGACGGACATGAGCGATGCGAGACGACGCGGGGAGGACCGATGGACGTCCGCCAACTGGAGTATTTCCTGGCGATCGTCGATTCCGACGGCTTCAACCGGGCCGCCGCGGCCCTGTACGTGTCGCAGCCGTCGCTGTCCCAGGCCGTCCGCGCGCTGGAACGCGACCTGGGGTCCGCGCTGTTCCACCGGATCGGGCGGCGTGCGGTGCTCACGGAGGCGGGCAAGGCGCTGATCGAGCCCGCCCGTGCCGCCGTCCGCAGCCTGGAGACCGCCCGGGCGAGCGTGGCGTCCGTGCACGAGCTGCGCGCGGGGCGGCTGGATGTGGCGTCGATGCCGTCGCAGGCTGTCGAACCCCTCACGTCGCTGATCCGCGCGTTCAGCGACCGCTATCCGGGGGTGGTCGTGGCCGTGAAGGCGGTCTTCACGGCGCGCGACACGGTCGACGCGGTGCGCACCGGGGCCGTCGAGCTGGGGCTGCTGGCGACTTCCGGACCCCTGCCGGAGAAGGAGGTCAGCACGACCGCTCTGGAGCGGCAGCGGTTCGTCCTCCTCGTCCCGCCTGGCGACCCACTGGCGCTGCGGGACGGCGTGTCGTGCGAGGACCTGGCGGGGCTGCGGCTGATCGTGGGGCAGCCGGGCACCGGCATCCGCGCCTACGTCGACTCGCTGCGCGAGCGGGGCATCGCGTTCGAGGTGGCGGCCGAGATCGAGCACCGGGTGGCCCTGCTGCCGCTGGTGCTGGCCGGGGTGGGGCTCGCGGTGGTCACCGAGTCCTGGCGGGACCTGGCCGGGCAGGCGGGCGCGCACGTTCTGGACATCGAGCCCGCGACGGCGCTGAACGTCGGCCTCGTCAGCCGCCGCGGCCCCCTCTCCCCCGCCGCGACGGCCTTCCTGGCCACGGCCCGCGCCCGGACCCCGCACACGTAGCGACAACATGCAGCGGCACACATGGCGGCTCACGTAGCGACATACGTAGCGATCCGCACCCGCTGATAGGCGCCGCTTATAAGGCAGATGCGAACTGCGTCTTGGACGCCGCGCCGAGGGCGTTGCTGGAATCGGCGCCATGACGAACCACCGCACCACGACGGACCACCGCATCGCCCTGATCCCCGGCGACGGCATCGGCGCCGAGGTCCTGCCGCCCGCGCGCCAGGTCCTCGACGTCCTCGGCCGCCGCCACGGCTTCACCCTCGGCTACACCTCCTACGACGACTGGTCGTGCGAGCGGTATCTGCGCGAAGGCGCGATGATGCCCGACGACGGCATCGACCAGCTCCGCGACAAGGACGCCATCCTGCTCGGCGCGGTGGGCTACCCCGGCGTGCCCGACCACGTCTCGCTGTGGGGGCTGCTCATCCCGATCCGGCGCAGCTTCCGCCAGTACGTCAACCTCCGGCCGATCCGGGTCTTCGAGGGCATCGGCAGCCCCGTGCGCGGCGCGGTTCCGGGCGAGGTCGACTTCGTCGTCGTCCGCGAGAACGTCGAAGGCGAATACGGCGAGGTCGGCGGGCGGCTCAACCGTGGCTTCGAGGACGAGATGGCCGTGCAGGAGGCCGTGTTCACGCGCGCCGGTGTGACCCGTGTCCTGGACTACGCGTTCCGGCTCGCCGCGCAACGAGGGGGCAGGCTCACCTCCGCGACGAAGTCGAACGGCATCGTGCACACCATGCCGTTCTGGGACCAGCTCGTCGCCGAACGGGCCCCGCACTTCCCTGATGTGGCCTGGGACCAGGAGCACATCGACGCGCTCGCCGCCAAGTTCGTCCTCGAACCCGCCCGCTTCGACGTCGTCGTCGGATCGAACCTCTTCGGCGACATCCTCAGCGACCTCGCCGCCGCTGTCGCCGGTTCCATCGGCATCGCCCCGGCAGCCAACCTCAACCCGGAGCGCGCGTTCCCTTCCATGTTCGAGCCGGTCCACGGCTCGGCTCCCGACATCGCCGGGCAGGGCGTCGCCAACCCGCTCGGCGCGATCTGGTCGGCGGCCATGATGCTCGACCACCTCGGCCACCCGCGTGCGGCCAAGGACATCACCGACGCGATCGCCGCGACCCTGGCCAAGACCGACATCCGCACCCGCGACCTCGGCGGTACGGCCACCACGGCGGAGTTCACCGACAAGCTCCTCGAACTGCTGTAGCGCGACGTCCCCCTGACGCCCCATCACCGGACTCCCCCGGTTGCGCCCCGTTCTCGACGAGGAGAAACGACATGGCAGCACCCGCAACCCCCGTACCACCGCGGAAACCGGCGCAGACGCAGACGCAGGCGCGGACGCACGCCGAAGTGACGAGAAAACCCTGGTACCGGCAGCTCTACTTCTGGGTGCTGACCGCCATCGTCACCGGCGTTCTCACCGGCTGGCTGTGGCCCTCCGTCGGCACCGCACTCGAACCGGTCGGCACCACCTTCGTCGCCGCGATCAAGATGCTGATCACGCCGATCGTCTTCCTGACCATCGTGGCGGGCATCGGCGGCGTCGACAGTCTCGGCCGGGTCGGCAGGGTCGGCCTGAAGTCCCTGCTCTACTTCCAGGCGGGCACCCTCGCCGCCCTGCTCGTCGGCCTCATCGCCGTCAACGTCTTCCAGCCCGGCGCCGGAGTCCACGCCCACCCCGGAGACCTCCGCCTGGAGGGGGACGCAGGCCAGTACGTCAAGGACGGCCAACACCAGGACTGGTGGCACTTCCTGACCGACCTGGTGCCCTCCAGCGCCGTCGGCGCCTTCGCCGAGGGCAACATCCTCCAGGTCATCTTCTTCTCGGTGCTGTTCGGCGTGGCGCTCAAGGCCGTCGGCCCCGTCGGCGAACCTCTCGTCGACGGCATCCAGCGGCTCAGCACCGTCGTGTTCAAGATCCTGCACTATGTGATGCTGGCCGCTCCCGTGGGCGCCTTCGGTGCCATGGCCTACACCATCGGCAAGTACGGGATCTCCACCCTGACCAGCCTCGGGCAGCTCATCGGGCTGTTCTACGGCACGTCCGCGTTCTTCGTGATCGTCGTCCTCGGCGCGGTCATGGCAGCGCTCAGGCTCAACATCTTCCGCCTGCTGCGCCACCTCCGCGAGGAGTTCGTCCTGGTCCTGGGCACCTCGTCGTCCGAGAGCGCACTGCCCCGGCTGATGATGAAGCTCGAAGGGCTCGGCGTCCGCCGCGACATCGTCGGACTCACCGTCCCGACCGGCTACTCCTTCAACCTCGACGGCAGCTCCCTCTACCTCTCCCTCGCCGCCGTCTACATCGCCCAGGCCACCGACACTCCCCTGAGCATCGGGCAGCAGCTCGGCCTGCTCGCCGTCATGATCCTCACCTCCAAGGGGTCGGGCGGCATCACCGGCGCGGGCTTCATCGCGCTCGCCGCCACCCTCTCCACCGTCGGCACCGTCCCCGCCGCCGGGATCATGCTCATCTTCGGCATCGACAAGTTCATGTCCGAGTGCCGCGCCCTGACCAACCTCGCGGGCAACGCCGTCGCCACCCTCGTCGTCGCCCGCTGGGAGGGGGCGCTCGACACCGCACACGTCAACACGGTCCTGCACACGGGCAAACCCGTGCCACAACCCGAGCCCGAGCCCGGACAGGGTCCGGATCCGGATCCGGATCCGCGCTCGACGCATCACGCACAGCACACAAACGCACAAACGTTCAACACGTGCACGCTTCCGGCGCCCTCATCCCCTTCTCCGCACCCCGGTTCCGCGCTTGCCTGGGAGGGACCGGCCGCTGCGCCTCCTGAACGGCGCCAACACGCCGCACCGTCCGGGTGCGGGAAGCAGCAAGCGGGCCGGGCGGCCAGGCAGCCACCGGAGGCGAAGGAGTGATCGCACCATGACGAGCACCTCTGCTGTGAAGCGCTACAGCGGCGGCGAACTCTTCGACAGCCGGGGCAGAGCGATCACGGAACAAGCGCGGTGGGACGAGCACACACCCTTGCAGGCCGTCGAGTTCGGGTGCCCGTGGCCTGTCCGCACCAACCCGCACCTCTACCAGGTCCGCGCGGGCGCTGTCGACTGGATGGAATCGTTCGGCCTGGTCGACGACGCGCGTCTGAACGCCGAGCGGTACACCCGGTGGATGCTGGCGGAGTTCGCCGCCTGGTGGCATCCCGAAGCGCCGGCGGACCGGCTTCAGTTGGCCGCCGACTACGTCGGCTGGGTGTTCACCCCCTTCGACGACGTCTTCGACGGGCCCACCGGCCGCGACATCGAGACCACCGGAAAGATCTGCGGGGACCTCATAGGCGTCCTCCGCGCGCCCGACGCCCCCGTCCCCGCGAGCGCCCAGCCGCGGGTCCACGCCTTCGCGGATCTGTGGCGACGCAGCCGCCAGGGCCGCTCACCGTCCTGGGTCCGGCGCGCCACCGTCAACTGGACGGACTACTTCGCGGCGCAGGTCGCGGAGGTCTCCAACCGGGTCCACGGACGCGTCAGCACGCTGCGCCAGCTCACCGTCATCAAATGCGCGTACCCGATCTTCGACATGGTCGAGGCGGTGAACGATTTCGAGGCGCCGGACATCGTGTGGCATACGCCGCTGCTCGCCGAGATCCGCGACTGCCTGGCCGAGAAGATCACCATCGACAACGACCTCACCTCCGCGGACAAGGAGGCGAGCACCGGCGACCACTACAACAATCTGCTGCTGATCGCGGAGAACCGCGACGGCTGCACCCGCGCTGAAGCGTTCGAACGCCTCCAGGCAATGGTTCACGAAAGGTTCGAGCGCGTTTTCGCCCTCGAAGACCACATCGGCGATCTCGACGTCCTGCTCACCGAAACCGAACGGCTCGACATGCGCCGGTACCTGCAAGGGCTGCACAACGTCGAGGCCGGAAACAACCGCTGGGAGCGCGTCACCGGCCGGTACGCATAGGCACCTCCGGAGCTATTGAAGGGGACAGCGAGATGAGCAAGCCCACGGCCGCGGTGGTCGGGTCCGGAGTATCCGGCATGACAGCCGCCTACCTCCTCAGCAAGCGGTTCGAGGTCACACTCTTCGAAGCGCGCGACCGGCTCGGCGGCAACGCGGACACGGTGGAAGCGAACGGCTCACCACCCATCGAGGCGGCCTTCGCCGAGTACAACTCGGCGCTCTATCCGGAGGTGCACCGACTGCTCGACGAGCTGGGAGTCGCTTCCAAGCCGGGCAGCAACGTCACCGACGTGCTCTGCACCGACTGCGGCTTCACACAGGCCGACACATGGGTCGGCGGCCAGGACCTCCCCGCGCGCCCGGAGAGGGTGAGCGAGGCAACGTGGCAGAAGTTCCGCGACGACCGGAACGCCTTCGGCCAGCTCCTCGTCGACTCGGCCAAGCAGGGCACGGATCACGGCCTGACACTGGGCCAGATGCTGGCACGGAAGGGCTACGGCGCCTACTTCACGCGGCATTTCCTCTATCCACGGCTGGCAGGCTGGTACCTGGGCAACGCGATATGCCTGGATGACCTCCCCTCCGATTTCCTGGTGCAGGGGCTGGCACTGCTCGACGAGAGCGCCTATGCCAACTGGCGGACCATCATCGGAGGCAGCCGGACCTACGTCGAAAAGATCGCCGCACAACTCGCCGCAGTGCACAAGGCCGCGCCAGTGCGCAGCGTCAGGCGGGTCGCCGAGGGCGTGGAAATCCATACCGCCGACGGTCAAAGTCACAGCTTCGGCAAGGCCGTTCTGGCCACCCCGGCCCCGGAGACGCTGCGCATGCTGGTGGACCCGGACCCGATGGTCCAGAGGACACTCGGGGCGTTTCCCTACGGCCGCATCGAAGTCTACGTGCACACCGACGACAGCCTTCTGCCGACCGGATTCTCGCCGGACAGCGCCATCGTCCTGCATATCCGCTGCGCTTCGGCCGAACCCGGCACCTTTCACATCAACGCACCCCGCATGCACGGGCTGGAGGCCGAGCGGCCGTACTACGCCACCTACGACCCGGCCGACAGCGTCGCGCCGGAAAAAGTCCTGCACCACGGCGTCTACAAGCACCCGACGTTCACACGCGAATCGGTAGCGGCCCAGAGCCGCCTCGGGGACCTCGGCGACCACGTCCTCGCCTTCGCCGGGAGCTATCACGGCGACGGGCTGCACGAAGCGGGATGCCGGTCGGGCATCTCCGCCGCGGCCAAGCTGGGAGTCCAGCGGCACTGAGCGTGAGAGCACCGCGTCCGCGCGATACCGCGGCCTCACCGTGCTGGAATTCGCCGACGCCGGCCGCATCCGCCAGGAGATCGACTACTGGGGCGTCAACATCATGCTCCGACAGCTCGGGATCCTCGCCCGCTGAAGCCCTGGGGCGGAAGGCCGTCGTGCACGAAGACGGGCTTGAGGTGCTTCTCCGGCAGGGCGCCGGGGAGCTGCTCCCAGTCGAGGACGTGGGAGACGACGCGTTCGGGCGCGACGGCGCCGGAGGCGGCGAGTGCGAGGGCTTCGGGGATGTGGGCGCGGACGTTGTCGCGGGCGATGCGCAGGGTGACGCCGGTGAGGTACATGTCGAGCAGGGGCAGTTCGCCGGCGCGGAAGTGGTTGCCGGCCGATTCGCAGATGCCCTCGGGGGCGAGGGACCGGACGGCGAGGGAGAGCTGGTCGACGCGGCCGGTGGCCTCGACGGCGATGTCGAAGCCGTGCCGGACGGGTTCGATCGTCCCGGCGGTGCGTGCCCCGAAGCTCTCGGCGAGCTCGCGGTGCCCGGGGTCGGGATCGACGTAGAGGACGTCGGAGGCGCCGAGGGCGCGGGCGATGTCGCACACGTACAGGCCGATGCTGCCCCGGGCCACGACCAGCACCCGGGCACCGGCGCGCGCCCTCAGGTGCGGCGCGACCAGGCGCCAGGACAGGGACCAGTTGTCGCTCGCCGAGGCCATGGCCACGGGGTCGAGGCCGGTGGGGAGGGGCACCAGCATCGCGTCCGCGCAGGGCACGCGGACCAGGTCGGAGAAGAGGCCGCCCCAACTGCCGCCGACCGGCGCGCCGTACATGGCCATGTGCGGGACGGAGGCGCAGTGGGCGGTCAGTCCCGTACGGCAGTTGTCGCAGGTGCCGCAGCTGATCGACCAGGGCACGACGACGAGTTCGCCGGGCGTCACGGTGGTGACGGCGTCGCCGACGTCGGCCACCCGGGCGACACACTCGTGCCCGAGGGCGAACGGCGGGTCGATGAAGCCGTGTCCGGCCAGGATCGCGGAGTCCACGTCGCAGGAGGTCGCGGCGACCGGTGCGACGATCGCCTCCTGGCCTGACCGGACCTTGGGCTCCGGGGCCTCTCGCCACTCGACCGTACGGCGGGCGACGTACGTCAGCTCACGCATCGGCCTGCTCCTTGCCCTGCCGCGCCAGCGCGACGAGGTCGGCGTAGCGGATGACGGAGCCGCCCGCGCCCCAGGTTCCGTCGGGCTGCTCGTGCACCAGCACCCACACCCGCGTCGCGTCGTCAGCGGCGAGTCCTGCGGCGGCCAGCACCGTGCGCGTCGCGTCCTCGACGAGTCCGGCCTTGCGCCGCTCGGACAGCGCCCCCGCCGGCACCGTCGCCTCCACGAGGAAGCGGGGCGCGTCGTCCTCGGCGGTCCGCTGGGCGCCCGCGGGGAGTTCGACGAGGTAGCTCCACGCCTGGGCGCGGAAGAAGGCGGTGTCGGGTGCCCCCTCCCAGCGCAGCAGCACGGCCGCGAGGTCGCGCTGAACGGTGGTGCGGCCCTCGTCGGTCAGGGCTTCGGCGGGCACGGTCAACCGGATCATGGGCATGGCAGCTCCTATGACGATCGTTATAGACGCGGATCACGGTAGACTATGACGGTCGTTATAGCCAGCGGCCGGAGGCCGGATGGGAGCACACCAGTGGCCGAGCGCAGTGCGCCGTCGCGCGAGCGGATCGTGGCCGGAGCCGCCGACATGATCAGCCGGCGCGGACTGAGCGCCACGAGCATCAGGGAGATGGCCAAGCACGCCGAGGCGCCGCTCGGCTCGACCTACCACTACTTCCCCGAGGGCAAGCGGCAGTTGGCCGACGAGGCCGTCCGCTACACCGGCGACTGGGTGGCCCGGAGGCTGCGCAAGGAACTGGAAGCCGGTCCGGCCGCGGGGCTCAGCGCCTTCCTGGAGCTGTGGCGCCGGGTCGTCGTGGAGAGCGACTTCCACGCGGGCTGCCCGGTCCTGGCGGTCGCCATCGAGGAGCCCCCGGCCGACGAGGTCCCGCCCGCACTGGCAGCCGCGGCCGAGGTCTTCGCACAGTGGGAGACGCTGCTCGCCGCCTCCCTGCGGGAACACGGCGCCGAAGCCCGGCAGGCCGCGCAGCTCGCCACGCTCGTCGTCGCCGCCGTCGAGGGCACGGTGGCGATGTGCCGCGCCAAGCGCAGCACCCAGCCCCTCGACCACACCGCCGAACAGCTCCAGGCCCTCATCGCCGTCGCCGTGGGTGACTGACGGGGCTGGCCGGGGGGCCCGAGAATCCGCACCCGCCCCGCTGATCCCGATGGCCCACAACCGCTGACGGGAACTCAGATGTCCTCGGCGCACAGCCCGGTCGGGGTCGGGCGGTGCCCGAGCTGATACGGCTGCATGCTGGCCATGCCCCGGCGGTCCTGGCTTTCGAGCTGGCGACCCGCGCCTACTTCGCCGCTTCGGTCTCCGACCGCGGCGACGCCTGCTTCGACCGGTTCCCCGGCAGGTACCACGCCTTGCTGGCCGAGCAGGAGGCGGGCAGCTGCGCCTTCCACGTGCTCGCCGCCGAGGACGGCTCGGTGCTGGGCCGGTTCAACCTGTACGACTTCGAGGACGGTGCCGCCGAAGTCGGCTACCGCGTCGCCCAGCACGCCGCCGGGCGCGGTCCGGCGACCGCGACCGTACGGGAGCTGTGCCGACCGGCGGCGACGCGGTACGGGCTGAGCACACTGCGGGCGGCCACCGCCCACGAGAACACCGCATCCCAGAAGGTGCTGGTCAAGGCCGGGTTCCTCCCGGTCACCCCGGCCGGGCCGACCGGCCTCGGGGGGGGGCAAGAAGGGCACCTGGTACCAGCGCGATCTGAGCCCCGGAAGCCCATAGCCCTCCGTGCCACGGAGTCCGGACACACCCGCCCGCTCTCCCCCATATGTGAGCCTTCCGCCTGTTTCGCGGATAACTTGACGTGGCACATCCGTGGAACAGCCGGGAGACAGCACAGTGTCCGACTCACCGCAGCACCGCATCTTCGCCATCCTGGACGCCGACGGCGACGGCGCCATCACCCGTGCGGAATACCTCGCGCGCGTCGACCGCGTGGCCTCCGCCCTGGGCCGCGACGCCCACCACCCCGTCGTGGCCGCCTCGCGCGCCGCCCATGAGGCGGTCTTCCAGGACATGGACGGCGACCACGACGGGCGCGTGACCTTCGAGGAGTACCGCACATGGGTGGGCCCTGACGCGTTCGAACGCGCCTGCCGGCCCGCGTTGGGCTCCATGTTCGACATCGCCGACACCGATGCCGACGGGCTCCTGAACCGCGACGAGTTCACCCGCCTGCGCACGGCGGCCGGCAACACCGAAACGGACGCCGCCGCGGCATTCGACGCTCTCGACGCCGATCGGGACGGGCTGATCGACCGCGACACCTATCTGACGGGCATCCGGGACTTCGTCACCATGGGTGACTCCCCCATGGCCGCGGCGTACGGCACGGCACACGGCACCGGGCGGCCGGTGCTCGACGCCCGGCCCTGAGCCGTCGCCCAGGCGCCCGCCCCTCGGGACGGGCAGGCGTGGAACGGCCCCGCGGACCGGAGAGGAGAGCGGTCCGCGGGGCCGTCGGCGCGGGGTGCCCGGCCGGGCGGGCACCCCGTCTCAGCAGATGTTCTGACTGCTGTTGACCAGGGTGTTGTTGCGGAACGTCGTGTTGGTCCCGCAGGGGTTCTCGTTGATGGCGGAGTTCGTCACCGTGAGGTTCTGGACGGTGATGTCCGAGTTGTTGGGGAACTCCGAACGCGCGGCGAGCCGGATGTCGCCGCCGCCCGTCACGCTGCCGCCCTGCGCCGCGAGGTTCACGTTGTAGCAGTTCTCGATCAGGACCGAGTTGTTGCCGGTGTTGGAGATGTTCACCCGGTCGATGACCGCGCCCCCGCTCTCGGAGACGCAGAAGACACCGCGCCCGCCGCCGCGCGCGACGACCTCGCCGACCCTGATGTTGACGGGATAGCCGCTGCCCACCCGGCCGTTCCTGTTGGCCATCCGGAACGCCGCGTATCCGGTGCCGGTGCCCGCGCCGTCGGCGTCGACCTTGGTGACGGTGGCGTTGATGGTCTGGTTCAGCAGCAGGCCGGACTCGCCGACGTTGCGGGCCGTCACCGTGCCGACGGTGAGGCCGTCGACGCCGTACGTCTCCACCGCGTGGCTGCTCGCCCCCGAGACGTACACGTTGTCGATGCGGACGTTCCTCGTCCACTGGCTGGTGTCGCCGCGGTTGTCGATCCGGACACCCAGCCCGCGGGAGAGCCGCATGTCGATCTGGCCGAGGACGACGTTCTGCACGTTCCGCATGAAGATCCCGTACAGCGGCACCCCGGTGACGTTCAGATGCTGGACCTCGATGTCCCGGGTGCCGCGGGAGTAGACGGGCGCCTGGTCGCCGGAACCGCTGCCGGTCACATTGATGGTGCCGCAGACGTCGAGCACCGTATAGCTCGGCAGGGACACCCTGGAACCCGCGCTGATGGAGCCCGAACCGCGCACGACGACCCGCTCCTTCGAGGTGCGGCCCGCCGTCAGGCTGCCGATGGCCGCCTGCATGGCGGCGCGCATGTCGGTGCCGGTGTACACGACGCCGCTGCCGCGCCGCGCTGTCCATGTGCTGCCGTTCAGGACGGCCTCCGCCTGGTACGAACCGTCGCCGCACGCCGCCAGCTCCTGTCGCGGAGCGGCGGCAGCGGACGTCGGCTGCCCGGCGGCTGCGCCCGTGGGGGCGGCCAGGGCGCCCGCGGCGAGCAGGGCGCTGACAGCGGCGGCGGCGAAGCCGCTCCGGCGGCGGAGGGGTGTGGCAGGTCTGCGTCTCATCGTGTCTTCCCCTTTGCGGGTCATGGTTCGAGGTGCCGCCGCCGTCCGCCGCGCGTGCCGCCCGGAGAGTCGAAACGGATTCGACTGAATCGATTCACATCCAGGGTGTGCATGACCTGGGAGAACGTGGAGCGCGACGGTGCCGGGCAGTGCGGGGGAACGGTGGCGGGCGCTGTCTCGTGCGGGCCGTGAGTGTGGCAACGACCGGCGGGGGCGTCAACAAGCGGAACGTGAAGACCCGTTCCGGGCCGGAACACGGCGCCTCCGGACACGGTCAGGGCGCGTCGGCATGGATGAAGGCCGTGCGTCGCCCGATCGGTGGAGGCCGTGTGTTGCCCGGCAACCGGCAACACACGCCGGATCACGCGTCGGCTGACGGGGATTCCGCGAGGTTGCGCGGGGTGCTGAAGTCGGGCGCTCGCACAGGGTGTTGCCGCACCGCGGGATACATGAGCGCAACGCGACCTGCTCCCGCCATGCTGACCGCGTCAAGACGCGGCGCTCTCGAAGAGCGAGGCCCGGGTGCCTGTCCTACGGGGTGTCTTCAACGTCCCGTCTGGGCCGCGACGCGGGCTCCCTCTCCCGCTACCTCAACGGCACCCGCGTGCCGCCCTGGGAGGTGGTCACCGATCTCCTCACCGACGTCGCGGCCCACCGGGGTTACGCCCCGCTGCCGGAGACCATCGATCTCCTGCGCACCCTGCATCAGGCCGCCGTCAGAGCGAGCCCTTCCCCACGGCACGGCGTCGCGATGCTGGAGCGGCAGCTCGCCGAGGCCGACCGCGATTCGCGTGCCTCGGCCGTCCGAAAGGACGTGCTGGGCGAGGCCTTGCTGGACCGTCGCCACCGGATCGCCGATCTTGAGGTGCGGCTCCATCAGCTCGAAGCGGACTGGGGCGCGGAACGGGCCCGCGTCGAGGCCATGACCGAGGCCGCGCCCGACATCGCCGACCTCGTCAGGGAACGCGACAGCCTCCAGAAGGAAGTCGGCCGCCTGACCGCCGAACTGCGGGACGCGGACCTGCGCCGCGACCGCGCCGAGGAGCGGTGCGCGCTGCTGGAGCGGCAGTTGCAGAGCCTGGAGGACGCACGGCGGGAGGAGGCCCTTCCCTCCGTGGCAGGCCAGGTCGTCTCGCCCGCGCGGATGCCCCGCATCCTGATCGTCGACGACCAGCCCGACAACCGGCTGGCGATGACAGCCGTACTGGAGACCCTCGACCAGGAGGTCGTGGCCGTCTCCTCCGGCCGTGAAGCGCTCAAGGCCCTCCTCGACCACGACGACTTCGCCGTCATCCTCATGGACGTCCAGATGCCCGAGATGGACGGCTACGAGACAGCCGCCCAGATCAAGCGCCGCCACCGCAACCGCGACGTCCCCATCATCTTCCTCACCGCCATGGGCACCGACCCCGAACACTCCGCACGGGGCTACGCCGCAGGGGCGGTCGACTACATCGGCAAGCCCTTCGACCCCTGGGTGCTCCGCGCGAAGGTCGCCGTCTTCACGCGCATCCACCTCGAACGCCGCCTCCACAGCCGATGACCCCGCCTCGGGAGGCGGACCGGGGGTGCCCACGGTCAGGGGGAAGCCTCACAAGTGGGCCTGCCCGCCGCCCCGGCCGGGCGGTCGCCGCCGGACCTGCTCGACGAGGCCGGTCTCGTAGGCGATCACGACGAGTTGGGCGCGGTCGTGCGCTTGCAGCTTGCTGAACAGGCGGCTGACGTGGGTCTTGACGGTGGCGACGCTGATGTTGAGCTGTGCGCTGATGTCGGCGTTCGAGTGTCCTGCGGCCACGTGGACGAGGACCTCCCTCTCGCGCTCCGTGAGCGGGTCGAGCAGGGCGGGCGAGGCTCCGGAGTCGAGCAAGGGGCGGTTGACGAAGTCACGGATGAGACGCCGGGTCACGCTGGGCGCGAGGAGCGCGTCGCCGTCGGCGACGGTGCGGATTCCCGCGAGCAGCTTCTCGGGCGGGGTGTCCTTGAGGAGGAAGCCGCTGGCGCCGGCCTTGAGGGCGGCGAACACGTACTCGTCAAGGTCGAAGGTGGTGAGGATGACGATCCGGATTGCCTCGGTAGCCGGGTCGCCGAGCAACTGCCGGGTGGCCTCGATGCCGTCCATGTCGGGCATCCGTACGTCCATCAGGATGATGTCGGGCAGGTGCCTGCGGCCGACCGCCACGGTGTCGCGTCCTGTGCTGGTCTCGGCGACGACCTCCATCTCCGCCTCGGCGTTCACCAGCACGCTGAAGCCCGCCCGTACGAGGGTGTGGTCGTCGGCTATGACCACCCGAATCGTCATCGCCGGCCTCCGGATGCGGACGTCGGTAAGTGCGCCGCGGGCAACCACCGTACCGGGCCCGTACGCCCGGCCGTGCTCGCCGACCCGTGCGGCAGCCGCACGGCGGTGAGTGGCCGTCGGCGGGTCGGTCGGGTCAGTCAGATCGGCCGGGCCACGTCGGGTCACGGTCGCACCCGCGCGTACATCCAGGGCAGTACGCCGACGGCCCGTACCCCCTTGGCCGGACGCGCGTACCAGCCCGCGGCCTGACGACGCAGGGCCTCCGCGGAGGCAGGCTCTGAGCTGCGGGGAGGTCCGTGGGACAGGACGAGCGGACCGTGCGGCGCGGCGAGGCGCTGAGCCCGACCTACGTCACGAGGGCGGAGTTGTGCTCCTTTTCGACAACCATCGGACCCGGCTCCCGGGCGGAAGCCGATGAGCGGGATCGCGCGGTGGTGCTTCCGGTACCGGTTCATCGTCATCGGCGGGTGGTTGCTGCTCCTCGCCGTCCTGGCGGGCGGCGTGCACGCCGCGGGCGGCTCCGCCTTCTCGGAGGAGTACACCCTGCCCGGCACCGAATCGACCAAGGCCGCAGAGCTGCTGGCGACACAGTCCGAGCGCGCCTCCGGCGACACGAGCACCATCGTGCTGCACGCGACCACCGGCAGAGTGACCGACCCGGCCGTCAAGGCCGACGTGAACCGGATGCTCGCCCAAGTGGCTGAGGTGCCCGAAGTCGGCGCGGTGGCCGGCCCGTTCGGACCGAAAGGGGCGGCGCAGATCGGCCGCGACGGCGAGACCGCCTACGCGACGGTCACCTTCACCGAACAGAGCCAGAGCCTGGACGCCGAGAACATCCAGCGGGTCGTGGACCGGGGATCGGAACTGCGCAGCGACACCCTGCAAGTGGAGTTCGGAGGGGCAGCGATCGGGGAACTGGAGAGGCCCTCGACATCGAGCAGCGAACTGATCGGCATCCTGGCCGCGGCGATCGTCATGCTGTTCGCGTTCGGGTCCTTGGTGGCGATGGCCATCCCTCTCATCGCCGCGATCCTCGCGCTGGGCAGCGCGATCTTCTCGATCGACCTGCTCACCCAGGTGATGAGCGTCCCCAGCACCGCCCCGATCATCGCCGCGTTCATCGGTCTCGGCGTCGGCATCGACTACGCGCTGTTCATCGTCGCCCGCTACCGCAACGGCATCCGGGCCGGACTCGGCCCGCAGGAAGCGACCGTGGCGGCCATGGACACCTCCGGCCGGGCGGTCGTCTTCGCCGGCGGTACGGTCGCGGTCGCGATGCTCGGTCTGCTCATGCTCGGGTTCAGCCTCCTGTCCGGGATCGGACTGTCGGCGGCGATCATGGTGGTGTTCGCCATCGTGGTCGCCGTGACCCTGCTGCCGGCCCTGTTCGCGGTGTTCGGGACGCGGGTGCTCAGCCGCCGTCAACGCGCCCGGCTCAAGAGTGAAGGGCCGAGTGAGGCGCAGGTCTCCAGCAGGTGGGCCCGGTGGGCCGGATTCGTGCAGAGGCGGCCGGTGCCGCTGACGGTCATGGCGACCGTGGTCATGCTGGTGCTGGTGATCCCGTTCTTCTCGATGCGGCTGGGGTCCTCCGACGCGGGCAACAACCCGCCCGACACCACCACACGTCAGGCATACGACCTGCTCGCTGGGGGCACCGCCCAGGCCGGAGGCTCTGGGGGAGGCTTCGGCCCCGGACACAACGGCCCGCTGCAACTCGTGGCGAAGGTCCCGTCCGAGCAGGCCGCGACCGACTTCACCCGCCTGGGACAGGAGATCGAGGCCGTTCCGGGGGTGGCGTCCGTACAGACCCCTCCGGCCAAGCCCGCCGCGACGGTGCGGACCATGCAGGTCGTCCCCACGGCATCCCCGCAGTCGGAGCAGACGTCGGACCTCATCGACACGCTGCGCGACCGGGTGATCCCCGCTCACGAGGAGGACGGGCTCACCGTCCACGTCGGCGGGCAGACCGCCGTGCACAAGGACTTCGCGTCCGCGCTGAGCGGCAAGATGCCGCTGTTCGTCACCATCGTCGTCGTCCTGGGATGCCTGCTGCTGATGCTCGCGTTCCGCAGCGTGCTCATCCCGCTCACCGCGGCGGTGATGAACCTGCTCTCGGCCGGTGCCGGGTTCGGCATCGTGGTCGCGGTCTTCCAGTGGGGCTGGGGCTCGTCGGCGCTGGGCGCGGGCCCGGCCGGGCCGGTGGAGTCGTTCCTGCCGCCGATGATGCTGGCCGTCCTGTTCGGGCTGTCGATGGACTACGAGGTGTTCCTGGTCAGCCGCATCCACGAGGAATGGCTCCACACCGGCGACAACAACCTCGCCGTCCGGCGCGGCCAGGCCGCCACCGGGCAGATCATCACGGCTGTCGCGATCATCATGATCAGCGTGTTCACGGCCTTCATGTTCGTCGGCATGCGCATCATCGCCGAATTCGGGCTCGGCGTGGCCGTGGCCGTCCTCCTCGATGCCCTGGTGGTGCGCACGATTCTCGTACCGGCGGCCATGCAGACTTTCGGGAGAGGGAACTGGTATCTGCCCAAGGCGATCGACCGCATCCTGCCCCACGTCTCCCTCGAGGGACCCGTCCAGGCACCCGTCGACGCGCCGAACGGCGGCGAACGGGCCCACGCCACGGCCCCGGCCGACCCGGCCGATGACCAGGGTCCGGGCCTCACCGACAAGACCGACAAGACCGACAAGCGCGGTGCCTGACGCACACTCCGGGGCGCGCAGCACCGCCGGCTCATGTGGCGTGGTGACGGCGGTCATGGGGGCTGGATTCGCCCGTACGCAGCAGTGCCTGGACCCGGAAACCGCTGCCGTGAGGACCGGCGCGCAGGTAGCCGTCGAACAGGGCTGCTCGCTCGCGCATGCCGATCAGCCCGTGACCGGCCGAGGTAGCAGGCTCGGCGGCGGAGCGGGGTACGGGGTCCTTCCGGCGGTGCGGCGCGGAGGGCCCGCTGTCGGTGACTTCGATGACCACGTCCTCGGTGCGGTACTCGATGCGGAGGGTGGCCTGGGTCGGCCCGGCGTGGCGTACGACGTTGGTGAGGGCTTCCTGCGCGATGCGATACGCCGACAGGTCCACCGCGGCGGGGAGCGGGCGGGCCGTACCGCGGACGGCGAGGCGCACATCGACACCGGCGCTGCGGATCTGGTGTGCCAGCGCGGCCGTGTCGGCCAGCCCGGGAGTGGGGGTGAGCGCGGGGTCGACGGCGTGCTCGTGGCGCAGTACCTCGACGAGCAGCCGCATCTCGTGGAGGGCCTGGCGGGTGGTGGTCTCGACGATGCCGAGGGTCTCCGCCACCTGGGCCGGATCGCTCTCCATGACCACACGCGCGACACCGGCGCGTACGGCGATGAGGCTCATCGAGTGCGCGACGATGTCGTGCAGTTCACGGGCGATGACCAGGCGTTCGTCGATGGCAGCCTGACGGACGCGGGCGGCATGCCGGCGTTCGCGTTCGGCCTCCTGCTCGGCAGTGGCGATGACCCTGTTCCGGTGTTCCCGGGCGGCGAGTCCGGCGAACCAGCCGACGCAGATGATCGCGACGTTGGCGACGAGCACGGCCAGCCAGCTCGACGAGACACGTCCGATGCCGACCCCGGCGGCCATCAGCAGGCCGGCCGCACCGGGGCGAACCCACCAGAACACGCATTCCGCCCTCTCCGCGGTGGTGTAGGCGGTGAGGGCGACACAGACCGAGACCTGCGGTGCGCCGCCGAGCGCGGCGACCACGAAGGCGCAGAGCGAGGCCGCGGCGAACGACGCGCGCGGACAGAGCCGACGGGCAGCGACGGCGAGAGCGGCGAGGACGATACCCGCGGTCCGCAGCGCAAACTCGCCGTCGACGGCACGGTGGGCGCCGCTGCGGGCGTCGGCCACGAGCAGACCGACGCACAGCAGGGCGGCGAGCGCGAAGTCAAGGAGGACCAGGGGGTGCGGTCGCCTGGCGAGAAACCGCTGAACCTGCGGTGCTGGAACGATGCCGATGCCGGACACGCCATCAGGCTAGCCATGGGGAGAGGGCCGGTCGTCAGGCCGCAGTCGGGTTCACCGCGTACATCGCCGACTGTACGGGGGCGGGCAGTACATCTCTGGTCGTACCCGATTGTGCTGGATCCGCGATGGCGTGGCCGGCGACAGGTCGTAGCGTCTCTGCATCTCATCCGTCGAGGCCCAGGCGTCTTCAGGCCGTGAAGCGGGCGGGCCGGTAGGGCGCCAGTGCCTCGGCCTCCTCGCCGTCCAGCAGCTCACGGGCGGCCAGATCGGCGACGTGCGGGGCCAGTGTGATGCCGCTGTGCATCACCGCCGTGTAAAAGCCCTCTACGCCCTCGTGCGCATGCCCCCCGATCACCGGATAGCCGTCGACGGGCAACGGCCGGACGCACACGCGTCCCTCCTCCAGCTCCGCCCCCTCGGCGACCCCGGGCAGGGTTCGCCTCGCGCGCTCCAGCAGCTCTTGGGAGTACCGCTTGATCACCTCGGCAGAGGTGTGGGCATCGACCTCCAGATCGAGCCCTTCCAAGTAGACGCGACCTCCTGGCAGCGGGCGGGCATGGAGATCCGGGCCGAGGATCATGCGGTCCATCGGCAAGGCACCGGGAGCCGGGACGATGCTCGCCAGCAACGTGGGCGCCTCCGTACCCGGTTCCTCACCCGGCACCAGTGGCGCGGACGCACCGGCGAGCGCTGCCACCGCTGGTGTACGCCAGCCTGCGCAGCACACCACGACATCCGCCGGCAACCGCTCGCCGCCCGCCAGCCGCACACCCCGCGTGCGTCCACCCTCTGTGTCGATCCCGATCGCCTCGTGCTCAGGACCCGTGCGCACTACGGCCCCACGCTCCCGGGCGCGTTCCACCAGCAGCCGGGCCAGCGGCTCGCCGTCGACCAGTGCCTCGTCCTCGAAGAGCGCCACACTGCGCACTTCCACGGGGAGCGCCAACGCGGGCTCCATTTCCAGGGCCTCCTCGCGGGTCAGCCAGCGCGCTGACTGCCCCCACTCCCGCAGCCGGGTCACCGTCGCTTCCACATGCGCCATACCGGCCGGATCGGAATCCGGAGCCCACTGCATCGTGTCCGCGGGGTGGTACCAGTCGCCGCCCAGTTCCTCGGCCAACCGCGCATGCGCGCGCATCCCCGCCCGGTTCAGCTCGAAATAGTGCCGCGGCTGCTTGTTGTGGGCGTTCACCCAGGCCATGGAGCTACGGCTGGTACCCGCGCCGGGCGGCCCGGAGTCGATGACCGTCACCTCCCCGCCTCCGGCCGCCAACCGATCCGCCAGCGCCGCGCCGACAATCCCGGCACCGATCACCACAAGGCGCATCCCGCGTCCTCCCCACCAGTCGGGAATCGGGCTCGCGACGAGCAGTTTGGCCGAAAGCCAATGTGGAGGCCACACATGGGACGTACCAACGGTGACCAGGACCACCGCGGTCAGAGCAGGCCGAACCCGGTCGGTCGGCACGGGCATCTCACCCACCGCCTGGCAGCGCCCCCCGCTACGCGATCCCCAACTCCCTCAGCACCTGCCGCTGCTTCTCCGACGCCTCCACCGGCCAGTAGACGTAACACACCCCGCCCGTACCGCTCTTCACCGCGCCGTTCGCGTCCTTCCGCTTCGTCCGGAGCCAGATGTTCTCCCACTGCCGCCGCTTGTAGACGCGGCGGACGGCAGCGTTGCTCGGGGAGGCGGGGTCGTTGGCGATGATGTCGCCGGACTTGGTGAAGCCGATGACGGTCATCAGGTGTCCGGCGGTGCCGTAGCCCGCGCCGTCGAGTTCGGACTCGATGAAGGACTGGGAAGTTATCAGCGGCAGACCGGCCGCGATGAGGCGTTCCGCCTGGGTGAGGCTGTCGAGGCGGGTGACCACGCCCTGCATGTCCTTGTACGTGCTGGCGTAGGCCGCGTTGAAGGGCCAGTTGCCGCAGCCGTTGTACTGGTAGTCGAAGGTGTGGCGGGCCGCGTGGCAGACCTGGGGGTCGGCGTAGGAGGGGTCGACCCACGCCAGGTCCTCGCTGGTGGGCTTGCGCCCCCAGAACTCGATGATCATCTGCGAGGAGGTGGGGCTGCACCACGCCTCGCCGCCGCCGTCGTACTCCGGGTACTGCCCCTTGTGGATCTCCTGCGAGTAGCGCGGCACCTTCAGCTCGACGCCCGTGGCCGGGCCCGGCTTGGAGGCGGGGACCTCGAAGCGGTCGGGCACGTCGGAGGCCATCGCGCCCAGGCGCCACACCGTGGGGGTGTTGCCGCCGCCCTGGGCGCGGTGGAGGGTGAGGCGCAGCCGGTAGGTCTTGAGCCGCAGGCCGCTCGCCAGGTCGTCGATGGAGAAGGTGTCGGTCCAGACGCTGCTCTTGTTGTCGCTCTGGTCGTCGACGGAGGTGCGGCGGGGCACGTCGGCGCCGTCGCCCGACGTCCAGATGCCCATGGTGTACCACGGCGTCTCGGTGCCGTCGGTGTAGGTGCCCTTCAGCTCGATCCTGATCCAGGTGCCCTCGGGGGTGTGCGCGTTCCAGGAGGCGATCAGCTCGCCCGCCGGGACGGCCGGGGTCCGGGGCTGGCTGGTCCAGGTGGCGTACTCCCAGGTGGCCGTCTTGTTGGTGTGCGGGTCCTTGTAGTCGACGGTGCCCTTCGGCGTGCCGATGACGATTCCGGGGCGTGCGCCCTGCTCCGTACGGGTGCCGTCGGCGGCCCCCTTCGACCAGTCCTCGTACGTGGACCAGGAGGCGAACGCCACGTAGGAGCCCTTCTTCCCTGGCTTGCCCGGCTTTCCGGGCTTCCCCGGGAGGGTGCCTCCGGTGCGCTGGGGGCCTTCGCCCGCGAAGGCGGCGGGCGCTGCCACGGCGCCGGCCGCCGCGGCGACGGCGGCGGCCAGCAGGGTGCGGCGCGTGGTGGGTCTGCGGTTCATGGCGGTGGATCCCCCAGTCGGTTCCCGGGCCTGCGGCAGGTGCACGTCATTGCGTCAGACCTCAACTATCGCCGCTCGGGGCCGCCGCGGGCCAGAGCCGCGTTCTCTCGGCGCGCCATCAATATTGGTGTGGACCAGTGACATGACCTGGGTCGTACGCTGTCAGGGATGACCCACCCCGCCCGACCCGCCCGGCACACCCACCCCGCTCCCACGGCCCCGCCCGTCTCCCCCGCACGCCTCGCCGCGCTGCTGCGCGGGCTCCGCCCGTCGTGCGGCCCCGTCCGGCTG
The DNA here is from genome assembly GCF_053611545.1 of Streptomyces sp. NPDC054796. Classification (NCBI taxonomy): domain Bacteria; kingdom Bacillati; phylum Actinomycetota; class Actinomycetes; order Kitasatosporales; family Streptomycetaceae; genus Streptomyces; species Streptomyces sp. NPDC054796. The sequence continues at coordinate 68,823 of NZ_JBSHAO010000026.1, forward strand.
GTCGGCGTGGACGGGCACGCCGGGTCGGGCAAGTCGACGTTCGCCGCGCGGCTCGCCGTCGAGCTGGGGGGAGCGCCCGTGCTCCATCTGGACGACCTCGCGAGCCACGACGCGCTGTTCGGGTGGACCGGGCGCCTGTCCGCACAGGTACTGGCCCCCTTCTCTCGGGGCGAGGAGGCCCGGCACGAGGTCTACGACTGGACGCGCCGCGCCTTCACCCGGTGGCAGGCGCTGTCGCCCGCGCCCGTCGTCCTGCTGGAGGGCGTCGGCGCGGGACGGCGCGCCGTGCGCCCCCAACTGGCGGCGCTGGCGTGGATGGACATGGCCGCGTCTCGGGCATGGGGGCGGGGAAGACGACGCGACGGTCCACAGTTGAGGGAGTTCTGGGAGGGGTGGACGCGCGCCGAACGTACGCATTTCGCCGATGACCCCTCGTCTCCATATGCGAATTTTCTGGTGCGGGAGCGGCCCGAGGGATATGAGGTGCGCGAGGGGCCTGCGGGACGCCCCTGACCACCCTTCCCGGTGACGTTGGGTAACCTCTTGGGTGGTGTAGTGCGATGCCCCCCAATGGGCCCCAAAGAGCGGCTTGACCCGGGAGCCGTACAGGAATTACGTTTCCAACAAGCGGTCTGTACAGGCTGCCTACAGACGCGAAGCCCCCGGTTGTTCCCCCGTGACCGGGGGCTTCGTTCTGCCCACGGCCCGCCCCCGACGGAAGCTGGCAGGCGCCGACCGCTCACGTTCCGTCACCACCGCTCCCCCATCCGACCGTCGCGCTCTCCCCCATCACGCCCGTACGCCGCCCTTCGGCGCCGCCGATCCCGCAGGTACGATGCGAAATGGCGCGGGAATCTGGGCAGCATCAAGGAATGGATACCAACTCCCGCACCGAGTACGGATGTTCGTCCCGCGCCGCATCCGACGGCACGCGGACGCGCGTCGGCGGATGACGGGGGACGTTTCGTGGGGGACGTGATGGACTTCGGCAGGAACGACACCCTAGGTCCGCACGCCCCGGCCGACCTCGCCTGGCTCCGCGGCGTGGACGCGTACACGGTGGGCGGATACGCGCAGGCCGAGGAGGAGTTCCGCACCGCCGTGCGGCTGGACCCCGGCATGGCCGACGCCTGGCTCGGGCTGCACGCGCTGCGTGCGGACACCGCCACGGCGCTGCTGCGCATGTACCACAACCGTGAACGCTTCGGCGAGCAGCGCAGCCGCCACCACCGCACCCTCAACTCCTGGTACTGGCTGGGCTGGTGGGTGCAGCCGGTGCTGGAGAGCGAGCGCGATCTGCTGCTGGCCCACGCCTCGCACTGGCTCGACGGCCGCCATGTGGCCGAGCTGGACCGCGCCTTGGCCGACTGCCCGCCCGTCGAGACCGATCCGCAGGTCCGCTTCCTGCACGCGTGCCGCGCGTATCTCGCCAAGGACTGGGACCGTCTCGTCGCGCACACCGAACCCCTGGTGGACGACCCGCTGCTGGGCATCGAGGCGGGCCTGTTCGCCGGGATGGCGCGGGTGCGCCTGGAGATGTACGGGCAGGCCGAGCCGCTGCTGGCCGCCGCGCTGATGCGCTGCCGCAGCGAACAGCCGCAGCGCAAGGAGCTGCGCTACTGGCTGGCCAGAGCCCGCGAGGGCACGGGGCGCAGCGCGGCTGCGCTGCCGCTGTACCGCGCCGTGCACCGCATCGACCCCGCCTTCATGGACACAGCGGCCCGGCTGACCACCATCGCCGAGGGCGACGGAATCGGCGATTCCGGCGATCTGGCCACCGCCGTGACCCTCGCGGGCGCGGGCGGCGGCGCAGGCCAGGGCGGGCAGAGCGGCCAGGGCGGACAGGGTCCCCAGGGAGGGCAGGACGGGCTGGACAGCCTGGAGAGCGGGCTCGACGACGACCTGCCCCTGATCGACCCCCTGACCGGCGAACCCCGCCCCGGAACCGGCACAGGACCCGGCAGCGGTACAGGACCCGGCCAGGACGCGCTGGACACCGACCCGTTCGACGCGGCCGAGAGCGCCGACCCCGAACTGGACCCCGGCGCCGACGCGCTGCGCCTGGAGGACACCGGCGACCCGGCCGAGCCCGCGCGGGTGGACACGGACGCCGTGCGCACACGCCTCGTGCCCCGCCCCGGCAGCACCACGAACCGGCTGCCCACGGGCCCCTCGGACCCCGTGCTGCTCGCCCAGGCGCTGGACGAGCTGGAGCGGATGGTGGGCCTGGAGCCCGTCAAGCGGCAGGTGCGGGCGCTGTCGGCGCAGCTCCACATGGCTCGGCTGCGCGCGAGCCAGGGCCTGCCCGTACAGCCGCCGAAACGGCACTTCGTCTTCTCCGGGCCCTCCGGCACCGGCAAGACGACGGTGGCCCGCATCCTGGGCCGGGCCTTCTACGCGCTGGGACTGCTCGGCGGCGATCACCTGGTGGAGGCCCAACGCGCCGATCTCGTCGGCGAGTTCCTCGGCCAGACGGCCGTGAAGGCGAACGAGCTGATCGACTCGGCGCTCGGCGGGGTGCTGTTCGTCGACGAGGCGTACGCGCTGTCCAACTCCGGCTACAGCAAGGGCGACGCGTACGGCGACGAAGCACTCCAAGTGCTCCTCAAGCGGGCCGAGGACAACCGCGACCGCCTCGTGGTCATCCTCGCCGGGTATCCGGAGGGTATGGACCGGCTGCTGGCGACCAACCCCGGACTCTCGTCCCGGTTCACCACGCGCGTCGACTTCCCCAGCTACCGCCCACTGGAACTCACCGCGATCGGCGAGGTGCTGGCGGGCGAGAACGGGGACGTGTGGGACGAGGAGTCGCTGGAGGAGCTGCGCAGCATCAGCGGCCACGTCGTCGACCAGGGCTGGATCGACGAGCTGGGCAACGGGCGCTTCCTGCGCACGCTGTACGAGAAGAGCTGCGCGTACCGCGATCTGCGGCTCTCCGGCTATCCGGGCACGCCGTCGCGCGACGATCTCGCGACGCTCCGGCTGCCCGACCTCATGCAGGCGTACGGTGAGGTGCTGTCCGGGAGGGGTCCCGAGGGGCCCCGGTCGGATCCGCCGCCTCCGCTGACGTAGCACCAGCGCCAGTGGCTGCGCCGAGCGGTGCGGGTGCCCGCGCGCCCGGCACGGTACTGGTACTGGTACTGGTACTGGTACCGCTGAGCATGCCGGAGGTCCCGTAGGCGGCGGCGCGCCACGCGCCGGCCGAGTGCGGGTGCGCCGGATCGCGCACCTCACCGACCAGCTTCTCCAGCACGTCCTCCAGCGCCACCAGCCCCAGCACCCGGCCCGACGCGTCCGCGACCGTCGCGAGGTGGGAGGCGGAGGCGCGCATGGCGCCCAGCGCGTCGTCCAGGGGGAGTTCGGCGCGGAGCGTGGCCATGGGCCGCCACAGGTGCGCGGGCACGGCGCGGTCGTCCTCGTCGAGGTCGAGCACGTCCTTGACGTGCAGATAGCCCATGAAGACGCCCGCTCCCGCGCGCCCTGGGGCGCAGATCGGGAAGCGCGAGTAGCCGGTCTTCACCGTCAGCTCCTCCACCTCGCGCGGGGTGACGGCGGGTTCGACGGTCACCAGCGCGCCGGTGTCGAGGAGGACGTCGGAGAGGGGGCGGGTGCCCAGCTCCAGGGCGTCGGAGAGGCGCTCGTGCTCCTCGTGGTCCAGCAGGCCCGCCTGCCGGGAGTCGGCGACGAGGTGGGTGAGCTGTTCGCTGGTGAAGACGGTCTCGACCTCGTCCCTCGGCTCGACCTTGAACAGCCGCAGGATGAGCGTGGACACGGCGCCGAAAGCGGCCGTCACCGGGCGCGTGACGCGGGCGAAGGCGACCAGGGCCGGGCTGAGCCACAGCGCGGTGCGCTCGGGGGCGGCCATCGCCAGGTTCTTGGGCACCATCTCGCCGATGACGAGGTGGAAGAAGACGACCACGACCAGCGCGATGATGTACCCCATCGGGTGAACCAGCGCCTCGGGCAGCCTGGCCACGTGGAAGACGGGCTCCAGCAGCCGGGCGAGGGTCGGCTCGGCGACGGCGCCGAGGGTCAGCGAGCAGACGGTGATGCCGAACTGCGCCGCCGCCATCATCTGCGGCAGGTTCTCAAGACCGGTCAGCACCCGCCGCGCACGCGCGGAGCCCTCGGCGGCGAGCGGTTCGATCTGGCTGCGCCGCACGGAGACGAGGGCGAACTCGGCGCCGACGAAGAACCCGTTGCCGAGCACCAGCACGGCGGCGAAGAGGAGTTGCAGAACGCTCATCGCAGCGCGGCCTCCTCTGCGGCGGGAACGGACACGCGGGCCCCGGACCCGGCCCCGGGCCCGGTCGCGGCGACGGGCCCGCGCGCCGGGGAGGCGGCCGAGGCGGCGGTGACGGGCGCGCGGACCGGCTCCGCCAGTCTGCTGACGCGCACCCGCTCGGCCCTGTGGTGCGCCACCAGCCGCACCCTGAGCTGCCAGCCCGGCGCGTCGGCCCCGCCGGGCCCCGGCCCCGGCAGTACGGCCACGTCACCGGGCGCGGGGATGCGGCCGAGGAGTCCGGCGACGAGTCCTGCCACCGTCTCGTAGGGGCCCTCCGGCGCGTGCAGGCCGATGCGCCGCAGCGCGTCGACCCGGCAGCCGCCGTCGGCGTCCCAGGCGGCGCGGCCGTCGGGCTCGGGGACGGCGGGGGCGAGTTCGGGCGGGTCCTCGCCGTCGTGCTCGTCGCGCACCTCACCGACCAGTTCCTCGACGATGTCCTCCAGCGTGACGACGCCCGCCGTGCCGCCGTACTCGTCGACGACCACGGCGATGGGCTGCTCGCTCCGCAGCCGCTCCAGCAGCGGCTGGACGGGGAGGCTCCCGGGAACGAGGAGGGGCGGTACGGCGATGCGCCAGGCGGGCGTACGCAGCCGCTCGTGCGAGGGGACGGCGAGCGCGTCCTTGAGGTGGACCATGCCGACGATCTCGTCCAGGCGTTCGCGGTAGACGGGGAACCGGGAGAGCCCCGTCGCCCTGGTGAGGTTGAGGACGTCCGCCGCCGTGGCGGCCGTCTGGAGCGCGCTGACGCGCACGCGCGGCGTCATCACGTGCTGCGCCGTCAGCCCGCCGAGCGAGAGCGTCCGTACGAACAGGTCGGCCGTGTCCTGCTCGATGGCGCCCGCGCGCGCCGAGTGGCGGGCCAGCGAGACGAGTTCGCCGGGACTGCGGGCCGAGGCCAGCTCGTCGGCCGGCTGGAAGCCCAGGGCGCTGACGATGCGGTTGGCGGCGGCGTTGAGCAGGGAGATGACGGGCCGGAAGAGGCCGGTGAAGAGCCGCTGGGGGCCCGCGACGAAGCGGGCCACGGCCAGCGGTCTGGAGACGGCCCAGTTCTTGGGGACCAGTTCGCCGATGACCATCTGGACGGCGGAGGCCGTGAGCATCCCGATCGCGATGGCGACACCGGAGACGGCGCCTCCGGGCAGTCCCGTCGCGGTCAGCGGGCCCTGGAGGAGCCGCGCGAGGGCGGGTTCGGACAGCATGCCGACGACGAGGGAGGTGAGGGTGATGCCGAGCTGGGTGCCGGAGAGCTGGAAGGACAGCTCGCGCAGGGCCGCGGTGACGGCTCGGGCTCTGCGGTCGCCCTGGGCGGCGGCCCGCTCGGCTTCGGGCTTCTCGACGGTGACGAGACCGAACTCGGCGGCGACGAAGAAGCCGTTGGCCAGGATGAGCAGGAAGGCCGCGCCGAGCAGAACGAGTGGGAGGATCATGCTGCTTCTCCGCTCTGACGGGAAGCAGCGCGGGTACTACAGGACGTTCCGTCCATCGTGGGAGGGTGTCACTCCTCGGGTCGCAGGTGCCCGCTGTGGGGTGCGGGGCGCGGCGTTCGCCGACCGCACCAGGTTAATCACGTCGAAGGGCCGAAAGGCAGGGGCACCGGCCGGACGACTCGCCTCCGTATGCGGCGCGGCCCGGGGCCTGCGTGGCTCGGGCGGTGCGGGTCAGCCCGCCGCGCCGTCCGGGTCGGAGGTGCCCGTCTCGCCGTGGGTGCCGTGCTCTTCGGCGAGGGCACGCAGCGCCTTCGCGTCCGTGATGGCCTGCTCCTTGGCGATGCCGGGCTGGATGCCCATCGCGGGCAGGCTGGTGCCGTCGGCGAGGTCGAGGTACACCCAGGGGTCGCCGGGCCGGAGGTTGACGCGGAGCACTTCCGCCCATTCGAGACGCCGCTTGGTCGTCAGGTTGACGACGGTGAGCCCCTGCGCGTCGGCGGTGACGTGGGGGCGGCTGAGGAGGGCCAGTACGCCGAAGAAGAGCAGCCCGGTGAAGACGAAGCTGGACTTCTCGCCCGGGCTCAGCGTCGGGAGGATCAGCGCGACCGCCGTGATGACGGCGAAGGCGGCGACACCGACGCTGAGGAGGACGACGCGGGTGCGCGTCGGCCGGAAGGTGACGGGGAGAGGAGGCGCTTGCGACATGTCCGGGGTCCTGGGTCCTGGTGCGGGGGTGCCGTGGCGGCGGGGTGCCGGTGCGGCGGGGATGCCAGGGTCCGGCGGCCTCGTGGCCGCCGGACCGGCGGGAACCGTCAGCGGCTCAGCGGCTCGGCGGCTCAGAGGCGGCAGGCGTGGATGCCGGTCGTGAGGATCGCCCTGGCGCCCAGGTCGTAGAGGTCGTCCATGATCCGCTGGGCCTCCTTGGTGCGCACCATGGAGCGGACGGCGACCCAGCCCTGGTCGTGCAGCGGCGAGATCGTCGGCGACTCCAGGCCCGGGGTGAGGGCCACGGCCTTCTCCAGGTGCTCGGCGCGGATGTCGTAGTCCATCATCACGTAGCGCCTGGCCACCAGGACGCCCTGCATGCGGCGCAGGAACTGGCGCACCTTGGGGTCGTCGTCGGCGGCGCCCGAGCCGCGGATCACCACGGCCTCGGAGTGCAGGATCGGCTCGCTGATGATCTCCAGACCGGCGTTGCGGAGGGTGGTGCCCGTCTCCACGACGTCGGCGATGATCTCCGCGACGCCGAGCTGGATCGCGGTCTCGACGGCGCCGTCGAGGTGCACGACGGACGCCTCGACGCCGTGGTCCGCGAGGTGCTGGGTGACCAGCCCGGAGAACGAGGTGGCGACGGTCTTGCCGCCGAACTCGCTCACGTCCTTCGCGGTGCCGGGCAGCGTCGCGTAGCGGAACGTGGAACCGGCGAAGCCGAGCTGGAGGATCTCCTCGGCACTGGCGCCGGAGTCGAGCAGCAGATCGCGCCCTGTGATGCCGATGTCGAGCTTGCCCGAGCCCACGTAGACGGCGATGTCGCGGGGGCGGAGGAAGAAGAACTCGACCTCGTTCTCCGAGTCGACCAGCACCAGTTCCCTGCGGTCCTTGCGCTGCCGGTAGCCCGCCTCATGGAGCATCGCCGACGCAGGCTCGGACAGTGAACCCTTGTTGGGGACGGCGATGCGCAGCATGGGGTCAGCTTCCTTTGCGTGTGGGGTGGTACGAATCCGACGGATACGTCTCTGTACGTCTCTGGTTTTCCGAACCGGAGCCGGGCCGGTGCGCGCGGGCGCGGGGCACGGCGGACCGGCTCAGAGATGAGCGTATACGTCGTCCAGCTCGATGCCACGGGCGACCATCAGCACCTGGAGGTGGTAGAGGAGCTGCGAGATCTCCTCGGCGGTGCGGTCCTCCCCCTCGTACTCCGCGGCCATCCACACCTCGGCGGCCTCCTCCACGACCTTCTTGCCGATGGAGTGCACGCCCTGGGTGACCAGTTCCGCGGTACGGGAGGTGATGGGGTCGCCGGTGGCGGCCTTCTGCTGGAGCTCCGCGAAGAGCTCCTCGAATGTCTTGTTCGCCATGGTCCTCTTACCCTACGTGGTCGTACGGGGCCGCTAGCGCCAGGGTTCCGCCACGGTACGCAGGGTGGTGGCGGTGGCTACGGCGGCGGTCACCGCCTCGTGGCCCTTGTCCTCCGTCGAGCCCTCGATACCGGCGCGGTCGAGGGCCTGCTGCTCGGTGTCGCAGGTCAGCACGCCGAAGCCGATGGGGACACCGGTGTCGACGGAGACCTGGGTCAGGCCCTGCGTGACGCCCTGGCAGACGTAGTCGAAGTGCGGGGTGCCGCCGCGGATGACGACGCCGAGGGCCACGATCGCGTCATAGCCGCGGCCCGCGAGGACCTTGGCGACGACGGGCAGCTCGAAGCTGCCGGGGACGCGCAGCAGCGTCGGCTCGTCGATGCCCAGCTCGCGCAGGGCGCGCAGGGAGCCGTCGACGAGACCGTCCATGACCTTCTCGTGCCACTGCGCGGCGATCACCGCGACCCGCAGGTCACCGCAGTTCTTGATGGACAGTTCGGGTGCGCCCTTGCCGCTCACTCGCTCGCTCCTCGGTCGTTCTCCCGGCCTCGCCGGGTGCTCGGTACATCGCTGCTGGGGGGGTAGAAGAGGTGGCGCCTGGCGCTCACTGGTTGCCGCAGGCCGAGGCCGAGGCCGGGTCCGCGTCCAGCCAGGGGAGGTCATGGCCCATCCGGTCCCGCTTGGTACGCAGGTAGCGGAGGTTGTGCTCCCCGGCCTGTACGGGCATCGGCTCGCGTCCTGTGACCCGCAGCCCGTACCGGACGAGCGCGGAGACCTTGTCCGGATTGTTCGTCATCAGCCGCAGGGAGCGTACGCCGAGATCCTGGAGGATCTGCGCCGCGGCGGCGTAGTCGCGCGCGTCGGCGGGCAGGCCCAGCTCCAGGTTGGCGTCGAGCGTGTCGCGGCCGTGCTCCTGGAGCTCGTACGCACGCAGCTTGGACAGCAGCCCGATGCCGCGCCCCTCGTGCCCGCGCAGATAGAGGACGACGCCCCGGCCCTCCTGCTGGACCCGTTCCAGTGACGCCTGGAGCTGGGGGCCGCAGTCGCAGCGCTGCGAGCCGAAGACATCGCCGGTCAGGCACTCGGAGTGCACCCGCACGAGCACGTCCTCGCCGTCCTCGCCGTCGGCACCGAGGTCGCCGGCGACGAGCGCGATGTGCTCCACGCCGTCGACGATGGAGCGGTACCCGTACGCGCGGAAGTCGCCGTAGCGCGTCGGCAGCCGGGTGGCCGCTTCCCTGCGCACGGTCGGTTCCGCGCTCCTGCGGTAGGCGATCAGGTCCTCGATGGAGATGATCGACAGCCCGTGCTTGCGCGCGAAGGGCACCAGTTCGGGCAGGCGCAGCATGGTGCCGTCCTCGCCGGCGATCTCCACGATGGCCGCCGCGGGGCGCAGCCCGGCCAGCCGCGCCAGGTCGACGCCCGCCTCGGTGTGCCCCGGACGGGTGAGGACGCCGCCGGGCCGCGCGCGCAGCGGGAAGGCGTGTCCCGGCCGTACGAAGTCCTCGGGGACGGTGTCCGGGGAGGCGAGCAGACGGATGGTGGCGGCGCGGTCGGCCGCGGAGATGCCGGTGGTCACGCCGTGCTCGGGGGTGGCGTCGACGGAGACCGTGAAGGCGGTGCCCATGGACTCGGTGTTCTGCTCGACCATCTGCGGGAGCCGGAGCCGGTCGAGGTCGGCCGCCTCCATCGGGGTGCAGATGAGGCCGCGGCACTCGCTCATCATGAACGCGATGACCTCGGGCGTGGCCATCTCGGCCGCGATGACGAGATCGCCCTCGTTCTCGCGGCTCTCGTCGTCCACGACGACCACGGGGCGGCCCGCGGCGATGTCGCTGACGGCACGCTCGACGGGGTCGAGGGAGAGGCTCTCCTCGGCCTCCTCCGCCTCGTCCGTTCCGTAGGCTCCGTACCAACTGCGCAGCGCGGTCATGCCGCGGCTCCTTCCATTGCGGGACCCTGCTGGGGTCCCCGTGCGGCGGCGTCGACGCGGGAGCGCAGCCACCAGGCGCGCAGCCCCCACAGGACGAGGCCGAGGTAGACGACGTAGACGAATCCGGAGAAGGCGAGCCCGCTGCTGAAGGCGAGCGGGACGCCGACCACGTCGACGAGCAGCCAGGCGAACCAGAACTCGACCAGTCCGCGTGCCTGCGCGACCATGGCCGCGAGGGTGCCGACGAAGATGTACGCGTCGGGCCAGGGGTTCCAGGACAACGCCGGTACGAGCGTGAAGAGCCCGCCGACGATCCCGGTGCCCACGGCCGTGCCCGCGGCGAGCAGTCCGCGCTCGCGCCAGGTGGCGAACCGTACGGCGATCGAGCCGTCCTGGGCCTGCTGCCTGCCCCGCGTCCACTGCCGCCAGCCCCACAGGGCGACGACGATGACGAGGAGCTGCTTGCCGACGCCGCCCGCGAGCTGGGCCGAGGCGAAGGCGGCGATGAGGACGACGCCGGATATGAGCTGGGTCGGCCAGGTGAGCACCGAGCGGCGCCAGCCCAGCGCGAGGGCGGCGAGGCCGACGATGTTGCCGACCATGTCGGACCAGATCACGTGCTGGCCGAAGGCGGTGAACGCCTCGGCGTTCAGCCAGTCCAGGGCGCTCACTTGACCGCTTCCTTCGTCTCCGTCGCGCCGGTGGCAGGGACCGGGAGCTGCCCCGTGCGGCCGAGGAGGCGTTCGACGTACTTGGCGAGGACGTCGACCTCCAGGTTCACCGGGTCGCCCACGTCCTTGATGCCGAGGGTGGTCAGCGCGAGGGTGGTGGGGATGAGGCTGATGGTGAAGTAGTCGTCACCGGCCTCCACGACGGTGAGGGAGACGCCGTCGACGGTGATGGAGCCCTTCTCGACGATGTAGCGGGCCAGCCCCGGCGGCAACTGGACCGTCACCGTGCCGTCCTCGGTGCGTGCGGCGAGGGTGCCGGTGCCGTCCACGTGGCCCTGGACGAGGTGTCCGTCGAGCCGTCCGCCCAGCGCCATGGGGCGCTCCAGGTTGACGCGGGAGCCGACGGTGAGGGCGCCCAGGCTGGAGCGGCCGAGGGTCTCGGCGATGACGTCGGCCGTGAACTCGCCGCCGCCGGTCTCGACCACGGTGAGGCAGACGCCGTTGACGGCGATGGAGTCCCCGTGCTTGACGCCCTCGGTGACGGCGGGGCCGCGCAGCCGGAAGCGCGCGGAGCCACCGCGGTCCTCCATGGCGACGACCTCACCCAGCTCTTCGACAATTCCGGTGAACACTCAGGACTCCTCGGTGGCGGTGGGGATGGCGGTGGTGGTGACGGTGGGCGTAGGGACGGCGGGCGCCTCGGAGGGCGCGGCGGAGGGTCCGGCGGGCGCGGCGCTGTCGGCGGGGACCGCGGTGATCCGCAGGTCGGGCCCGATGCGCGCGCTCTCCGTCATGGTCAGCCGCAACGCCTGGGCGATCGTGCTGATTCCGGCGCTGCCGAGCGCCGCCAGGCCCTCCCCCAGCAGCACGGGCGCGAGATAGCCGACGACGCGGTCCACGGCGCGGGCCTCCACGAAGGCACCGGCGAGCGTGGGGCCGCCCTCCAGCAGGACGGAGCGCACGCCGCGCCCGTAGAGCGCGGTGAGCAGTGCGGGAATGTCCAGGCCGCCCCTGCCGTCCGCCGCGCGCGGCAGTCGGAGCACCTCGGCGCCCGCCAGGTCCCCGGCGTCGGCCTCGGCGTCCTCGGCGACGGCGACGAGGGTGGGCCCTGTGCCGTCGAGGACGCGCGCTCCCGGCACGACGGCGGTGGCCTCGGTGTCGACGACGACGCGCAGCGGCTGCTCGGCACCCGGCACCCCGCGCACGGCGAGGTGCGGGTCGTCGGCGCGCGCGGTGCCCGAGCCGACGACGACAGCGTCGCTCTCGGCCCGCAGCCGGTGGACGTCGGCGCGGGCCTCGCCGGAGGTGATCCAGCGGCTGGAGCCGTCGGCCGCCGCGATGCGGCCGTCGAGTGTGGCCGCGTACTTCCAGACGACGAAGGGGCGCCGACGGGTCACGGCGGTGAGCCAGGCGGCGTTGCCCGCCGCCGCCTCGTCGGCGAGCAGCCCCTCGTGGACCTCGACGCCCGCGGCGGCGAGGGCGCGCGCTCCGCCCGTGGCGTCGGGCGTGGGATCGGCGACGGCGTAGACGACGCGGGCGATCCCGGCCTCGATCAGGGCCTGGGCACAGGGGCCTGTGCGGCCGGTGTGGTTGCAGGGTTCGAGGGTGACGACGGCGGTGCCGCCGCGTGCGTCGTCCCCGGCCTCGGCCAGGGCGTGTACCTCCGCGTGGGGGCCACCCGCGCGCTGGTGCCAGCCCTCGCCGACGGGCCGGTTCTGTGCGTCCAGCACGACGCAGCCGACGACGGGGTTGGGGCTGGTGGAACCGAGGCCGCGCGCGGCCAGTTCGACGGCTCGGCGCATGGCGTCACGTACGGCCGGATCTGCGGTCGCTGCTGCGGCGTGGGTGGCCACCGGGTCCTCCTGCCTCTGCGGGCACGGACTCCGGGGCGCTTTCGGGAACTGCGCGGATCCGGGAACGCGGGACGACGGCCAGGGGGAACGCCCCTTCCCGTCGAACGGGAACGGACTACTCCGCTTGGCCGACCGAGCACCGGTCTCGGTCCGCCGCGCACTGCCTCCCATCCGGACTTTAACCGTCGGTCCAGGAATTTCACCTGGTCAACCGATCGCTGGAGGCGACCGGGTCGCGGACTATAACCGCCGGTTCGGACTTTCACCGACCCCGGAGTGCGCTGACGTACTGGTACGGCTCCAGTCTGCCACGCCGGGGGCGATCCATGCCCGGGCCATCCTGTGGGCTGACTCACAGCACGTCACCGGTCACTCCGGGCTCATCCGTGCCGGGACCCGGGCATCGCGCGGGCTCGCGCGCGAGCCCGCGTCCGGCCCAGGAGCAGGTGCCGGACGCGGGCGGTCGGCGGCCGCGGGGTGGATGGCGGAGAGGCCCGCCGGGAGGCCGGCGGAGAGACCCGCGGAGAGGCCGCTAGGGGATGTTCAGCACGAAGTCGAAGGTGCCCTCCTTCCCGCTGCTCCCGTCACGCACGTCCATCAGCAGGTCCGGGTCGAAGAGCGAGTCGGTGTTGTTGCGCGGTTCGCCGGGGAAGTAGAGCTGGGTCGTCAGGACGGGACGCCCTGGGGCCTGCACCTTCACGTGCAGATGCCGGGTACGGCCCGGATAGAGGCCGGGCACGACCGTGGTCAGGCCGAAGGAGCCGTTGGCAGTCGTGAACTGGTGGCCGCGGTAGCGGTAGCCCCTGTTGTCGTACGCGCCCCGCGCGTCGGCCTGCCAGAAGTCGAGCAGCGCGTTCGCGACGGTCTGGCAGCTGAGGCTGAAGACGTAGCCGCGCACGGTGAGCCGCGTCCCGGCGTCGCCGGGGATGAGCAGCGAGGTGCGGAGGGGCGAGTTGGGCTTGAAGTACGGGCCCTCCATCTGCGGGGGTGTGGGGTCGTCGCCGTCGTCGCAGTACGGGGTGGGGGTCAGCTCGCGCCCTGTGCCCGCGCGGTCGCGCGCGAGCGCCGGGGCGCCGCCGAACAGCACGGCACCCGTACCCGCGGCGAGCGCCGCCCTGAGCACGTTCTTACGGGTCACGTTCTTGCTGGTCAGACGCTCGCCGAGCGCGTTCTCGCGGGGCTCGCCTTCCGGTCTTTCGGGGGTGGTTGCGCCGTCCACGGTGCACTCCTAGTCGTGGGGAGATGAAGTGGCTGAAGTGGTGCGGTGAACGCGTCCGGCCGGGCGCGGACGGCTGCGGGGCTCGGCCGCCGCCGCCATCGGGCAGGTGATCCCGTACGACGTTAGGGCGTGGCCCCGGGCGCTTCGATGGACAGAGTGCGGTGACCGTGGTGCATCCCGCCGGTACTGGCGCGCCGGAACTCGCCCGGCGTGGTGCCCGTCTCCCTGCGGAAGAAGCGGCAGAAGTACGCGGCGTCGCTGAACCCCACCTCGTGCGCGACGCGGCTCACGGTGAGCCCCGTGCTGGCCAGCAGCCGCTTGGCCTCCAGCACCTGGGCCTGCCGGATCAGCCGCGCTGGCGTGTGGCCCGTGGTGCGCCGGACCGCCTCGTTCAGATAGCTCACCGAGACGCCCAGCTCGGCCGCCCACACACTCACGGGCCGCTCGGCCGAGGAGCGCGGGCGGGACAGCGCGAGCTGCCGCGCGAAGCGCTGCGCGAGTGCGGCGGCCCGCCCGGCGGCGGCGCCGGGCGGCAGCACCCGCACCTCGCCCGGCTCCGTGCCGGGGCGCGGCAGCCGCGCCGCGCGCACGACCAGGACGTGCAGATACGCCTGGAGCACCGAGATCATCCCGGGCCGCTGCGCGCGGTACTCGCGCAGCATCTCGGCGAGGACGGGCAGGATTCCGGCCGTCTGCTCCTCGTCGGGGCACAGCCAGGGCCGCTCGGTCAGCAGCCGCAGCAGGTCGCGGTCCCCGGGGTGGGCGAGCAGGAAGGCGTCGTCGAAGAGCACGACCCAGCCGCTGAGCCCGATGGCCCGTTCCCAGAAGTGGATCTGTCCAGGCGCCACGAAGGACAGATGCGGCGGGTCGAGCGGCCAGCGGCTCAGGTCGATGACGTGGCTGCCGCTGCCTCCCGTGACGTAGACGATCTCGTGGAAGGTGTGCCGGTGCGGGAAGGCGGCGCGGGAGAGGCGCCCGATGCTGTCGAAGGAGCCGATGGCGAACGGCAGGATGTGCGGCGCCGGGACCTCAAGGCGGTGCGTCGGCACCGCCTCGCCGCCGCCCCGGTCTCCGGGCGGGGCTCCGGGCGGGGCTCCGGGCGCTCCAGGCGGGTCCTCGCCCGGGTCGCGTAAGTCGTCGTCCGGGCCCTCGCGCAAGTCCTCGCCCAAACCCTCGTACAGGTCCTCGTCCACGGCCGCCCCATCGTCGCGTGGCCCCCGCCGCGCACCACGTCCTTCCCCCGTCCTGCCCCCGCCGGTCCCCCGTCGTTCCCCCGCCCTCCGTGTTACCCGCGCCACTCCCCCGTCACGCCCGGCACACCCGCGGCGGCGTGATCCGCTCGCGCGGGCAAATACGATGTCCCCGGTTCACCCCCCGAGATCAGGAGCGAGCATGAGCGGCGGCGGCTTCGGCGTGCGCTGGAAACTGCACGGCGACGGACGCGTCCCGGCGCCCGGCGCCGTCGTACGGCCGGACGAGCGGCTGTCGTGGCCGCGTACGGCCGGGCTCGGGGCGCAGCACGTCGTCGCGATGTTCGGCGCCTCGTTCGTGGCCCCGGTGCTGATGGGGCTCGACCCCAACCTCGCGATCATGATGTCGGGCGTCGCGACGATGCTCTTCCTGCTGGCCACGCGCGGCAGGGTGCCCAGCTATCTGGGGTGCAGCCTCTCCTTCGTCGGTGTCGCCGCGATCATCCGCGCCCAGGGCGGGGGCAGCGCGGCGGTCACCGGGGCGATCCTCGTCGTGGGCGCCGCGCTGCTGGTGGCGGGGTTCGCGGTGCAGCGGTTCGGGGCGCGGATCATCCACGCGGCGATGCCTCCGGTGGTCACGGGCGCCGTCGTGATGCTGATCGGCTTCAACCTGGCGCCCGTGACGGCCAGCACGTACTGGCCGCAGGACCAGTGGACGGCGCTGCTGACGATGCTCTTCACGGGGCTGGCCGTGGTCTGCATGCGGGGCTTCTGGTCGCGGATCGCGATCTTCCTGGGGCTGGTCTTCGGCTACGTCGCCTCCTGGGTCCTCGACTCCGTGCTCGGCAAGATCCACTCGCCGGACGGCAGCGGCAAGACCGTCGACCACTGGCGCCTCGACCTGTCAGGGGTGGGCGAGGCCGACTGGTTCGGGCTGCCCTCGCTGCACGCGCCCTCCTTCAGCTGGTCCGCGATCCTCGTCGCGCTGCCCGTCGTCATCGCGCTCATCGCGGAGAACGCGGGCCATGTGAAGGCGGTCGGCGAGATGACCGGCGACCCGCTCGACGACAAGCTCGGCACCGCCATCGCGGCCGACGGCGCGGGCACCATGCTCTCGACGGCGGTCGGCGGCCCCGCGACCACCACGTACAGCGAGAACATCGGCGTGATGGCCGCGACCCGCGTCTACTCGACGGCCGCCTACTGGGCCGCCGCCTGCTTCGCGCTGCTCTTCGGGCTGTGCCCCAAGTTCGGCGCCGTCGTGGCGGCCATCCCCGGCGGGGTGCTGGGCGGGATCACCGTGATCCTCTACGGCATGATCGGCCTGCTCGGCGCCCAGATCTGGATCAACAACGGCGTGGACCTGCGCAATCCGCTGAACCTGGTGCCCGTCGCGGCGGGCATCATCATCGGGATCGGTGGCGTCAGCCTCAAGTTCACCGACACCTTCGAGCTGAGCGGCATCGCGCTGGGCACGATCGTGGTCCTCAGCGGCTACCACGTGCTGCGCGCACTGGCGCCGCCGCACCTCAAGGCGCAGACGCCGCTGCTCGATGAGGGCACGAGCGGCTACGACGACGAGGCCGAGGAGCCGGAGGACTCCGGCCGGCCGGAGAAGTAGCGGACCGGAGCGGTTCGAACACGGGGTCCGGCGGCAGTGCGGGCTTCCCCCTTCCGGGGGCTGTAGGGGTCACCCTCACCACTCTCCGTACAGAACACTGCCACTCTGCGTACATGACCTCAGTGGAACGGGCGGTGCCCGCGCGGCGCGCGGTGTCGGTGGACCGGATCGTGGGACGCATGCGCGCGGTCGGTGCGGAACTGCCGCCCGGCGACGGAGTGGCCGTCTTCAACCAGGTCTATCTGTCGGTGACGGAGGAGCTGGAACGCCGCCTCACGGGCGGCCACTTCGAGGACAGCGGAGCGGCGGACGAGCTAAGCGCGCGGTTCGCCGGGCGCTATCTGGACGCGGTGGACGCCGCGGCGGCGGGACGGCGCACCCCGCGCTGCTGGCGCCCGCTCTTCCAGTTGCGGCGCCACCCTGCCGTAAGGGCCACGCAGTTCGCGCTGGCGGGGATCAACGCGCACATCGGGCACGATCTGCCGCTCGCCCTCGCCGAAACCTGCCGCGCCCGCGACGCGGGACCCCGCGAGCTGGAGGGCGACTTCGAGCGGGTCGGGGAGCTGCTGACCAGCCTGGAGGAGCGGATCAGGGAGGACCTGATGCCGGGCCCCGATCTGCTGGACGTGGCCGATCCGCTGACGCATCTGCTGGGCGCGTGGAGCCTGGAGCGGGCGCGGGACGGCGCGTGGGCCGCGTTCCGGGCGCTGTGGGGGCTGCGCGGACTCCCGGACCTGGTCGAGGAGTTCGTCGAACGGCTCGACGCGAGCGTCGGCATGGCGGGCCGGTGTCTGCTGACGCCCCTGTGCCGGTGAGGCGGGAGAGGCGGGAGGGGGCCCGTTGCGGCGGGAGGTGGGCCCGTTGGGGCCCGTGGTGCGAGGCGCCATTGCCGTGACCGGGTTCATCGCCTAGGCATGGGGCTGACCCGCGACGGACGTCGCGGGCACCGGGTGTTGATGTGTTGATGGAGGGACGATGACACTGCGAATCGGCCTCGGACTGCCGCAGTCGGGGCAGTACGACCTCAGCAGCGATGTGGCGACGGTCGCCCAGGCGGCGGAGGAGAACGGCTACGACAGCGTCTGGGTGCTGGAACGGCTCATGCGCCCCGAACAACCCGTGGACGACATGTATCTGATCCCCGGGATGCCCTGGGCGGAGTCCTTCCGCTCGATCGCCGACCCCCTGATCACCCTCGCCCTGGCGGCGCCCGTCACACAGCGGGTGCGGCTCGGCACGGCGGTGCTGGTCGGGTCACTGCACCAGCCGTTCCTGCTGGCCCGCAGGCTCGGCACCCTGGACGCGGCGAGCGGCGGCAGGCTCGTCGCGGGCTTCGGCACCGGCTGGTCACGGGACGAGTTCGCCGCGGCCGACGCGGACCACGCCAAGCGCGGCGCGGCCCTCGACGAACTGCTGGACGTGTGCCACGCGGTGTGGGGCCCGGACCCCGTGCCCGCCTACGAGGGCGCCCGCACCCGCTTCACCGCCTCCGCCGTCGGCCCGAAACCCGCGTCCCGCATCCCCGTCCTGCTGGCGGGCGGCAACGACCGGGCGCTGCGCCGCATCGCGCGCCGCGCGGACGGCTGGCTGCCCTCGTACGTCACCAACGAGCAGGTCGCCTCGACCCGCGCCCGCATCGTGGAACTGGCCGCCGAATACGGCAGGGAGGCCGACGCGTTCACCGTCACCGTGCGGGCCGCCGTGCGGCTCACGGACAAGCCGCTGGGCGGCGACCGCATGACGTGGACGGGCAGCGTCGAGCAGTTGACGGAGGACCTGCTGGGCGCGCGGGACGCCGGGGCCGACGAGGTGATCCTGGACACGCACGTCGACGCCGCCGACGCGCGCGAGGTCGTCGACAAGGCGAAGCTGCTGCGCGAAGCGGCGCGGGACGCGGGCCTGTAGCCCACGTCCCGCCGTCCGCTCGGCGGGTCCGCTTCGGCCGGTGCGCCGGTCGGTCAGTCCTCGGGCAGCTCGACGGGGGCGATCTCGTCGTAGACGTCGCCGGGCCCGGGGTTGGTGGCGTCCGTGGCGCCGCCGAGGTGGTGCATCACGCCCCACACCGCGTTCAGCGCCGTCTGCACCGCGCCCTCGGCCCAGCCCGCCGTCCAGGAGATGTCGTCTCCCGCGAGGAAGAGCCCGCGCTTGTCCTCCGGGAGGCGGTCCTGCACGAAGTGCGTGAACAGGCGCCGCTGATAGCGGTAGTGGCCGGGGAGGTTGGCCTTGAAGGCGCCCATGAAGCAGGGCTCGTTCTCCCAGGAGACCGTGAGCGGGTTGCCGATGATGTGCTTGCGGATGTCGACCTTGGGATAGATCTCGCCGAGCGACTTGAGCATGACCTCCATGCGCTCGTTGGCGTCGAGCGGCAGCCACTTGAGGCTGTCGTCGCACCAGGTGTACGAGAGGCAGATGACGGCGGGCCGGTCCGGCCCGTCGTCCAGCAGGTACGTGCCGCGCGTCATCCGGTCGGTGAGCGTCATGCTCATCACGTCCCGGCCGGTCGGCTGCCCGTTGTCGTCGACTGCCTCGTCCAGCCAGAACGGCCGGTCCACGGGCACGAACAGCTTCGAGGACTCCATGTAGTGGGTGCGCTCGACGGCCGTCCAGTGGTCGATGGGCAGCAGCGCGTCATCGCAGGCGATCTTGCTGAGCAGCATCCAGGACTGCGCGGTGAACACGGCTGCCCGGTAGGTGCGGATGTCGCCCTCCGCGTCCGTGACCGTGATCCTGTTGCCCGCGGTGCGGTGGAGTCGGGTGACGGCGGGACGGGGCGCGCCAGCGCGGTGGAGGGAGGCGAGCGAGGTGCCCTGCGCCCAGTGCGTGATCTTCTCCGGCGCGCGCTCCCACAGGCGCAGCGGAAGCTGCTGGCTGCCGCCGACGATGCCGCGGTGGTCGTCGTCGGCGCCCGTGTAGACGACGCGGAGGATCTCCAGGATGGAGTTCGGGAAGTCCGTGTCCCAGCCGCCGGTGCCGAAGCCCACCTGGCCGAAGATCTCGCGGTCCCGGAAGGAGGCGAAGGAGGGCGCGTCGCAGAGGAAGCCGTAGAAGGTCTGGTTGTCGAGCTTCTCGACGAGCCGCGCCCATATCTCGCGGATACGGGGCACGTCGCGCTCCCGGATCGCGCGCTGCATGGCGGAGAAGTCGGCGCCGTCCTCCAGGCAGGCGTTCCACGCGTCCATCACCCGGTGGTAAACGGGCGGCAGATCGTCCAGGGTGCGCGCGTAGTGGGACTCGCCCTTCAGGTCCACGACCGTGGAAGGGGTGTCGGGCGCCAGGGGGTTGGGGAAGGGGCGCGTGGTGAGCCCGGTCATGTCGACGTAGTGCTGGAACGCCGTCGAGGACGGCGGGAAGCGCATGGCGCCCATCTCCGCGGTCAGCTCGTCGCCGCCCTGGCCGCCGACGCCCGCGAAGCGGGCGGTGCGCAGCCGTCCGCCGATCTGGTCGGCCTCGTAGACGACGGGCTTGAGGCCCATCTTCATCAGCTCGTACGCGGCGACGATGCCGGAGAGGCCGCCGCCGATCACGGCGACCTCCGTGCCGTGCTCGGTCGCGGGCACGGAGCCGAGCCCGGCGGGGTGGGCGAGGTAGTCGTCGTAGGCGAACGGGAAGTCCGGGCCGAACATGGTGACGGGCGGCACGGCCTGGGCCTCGGCGTGCTGCTCGTCGTGGACGGCGGTGGGCACCGTGGACGTCATCGGGCGCGGTTCTCCTCTTGTTGCTTCGTGCTGCGGTACAGGGTGGGTGGGCGCGCGTGAGTGGGGTGCGCGGCAGTACGGGCATGCGTCGGGCATGCGTCGGCCCGTGCGTCAGACGTGGGCGTCAGACATGGGCGCGGTACAGCTCGGGGCGCCGGTCGGTGAGGTACGGGCTCTGGGCGCGGAACGCGGGCAGCTCGGCCGGGTCCGCCTCGCCGACGAGCAGCGCCTCGCCGCTCCCGGCCCGTACCCGCGCCGTCCCGTCGGGCGCGGCCAGCGCGCTGAGCCCGGCGAAGTCGAACTCGCCCTCGGCGCCCGTGCGGTTGGCGTACACGATGAAGAGCTGGCTCTCCCACGCCCTGACCGGCACCAGAGTGGAGGCGACGAACTCGTAGGGCCGCATCAGCGCCGTCGGCACCAGCAGCACCTCGGTGCCCGCGAGCGCGTGGGCGCGCACGGCCTCGGGGAACTCCACGTCGTAGCAGACGAGCAGGCCGAGCTTGACGCCGTCCAGCTCGGCCTGGACGACGAGCTGGTCGCCAGGGGTGAACGAGGCCGTCTCGAAGCCGCCGTAGAGGTGGGTCTTGCGGTAGTCGGCCAGCCGGGTGCCGTCGGGGCCGACCAACTGGACGGAGTTGTACACCCGGCTCCCGGCGCGCTCCGGGTAGCCGTAGACGAGGGCGATCCCGTGCCGGGCCGCCGTGCGGGCGACCGCGTGGGCGCTCTCGCCGTCGGCGGGCTCCGCCAGATCGGCGACGCGGTCGCCGAGCGCGTAGCCGGTCAGCGACAGCTCCGGCGTGACGAGCAGCCTGGCGCCCTGGGCCGCGGCCCGGCGCGCGGCGTCGTCGAGCGCGGCGAGGCCATGGGCGGAGGTGCTGGTGTCCGTGGCGGGAGGTGGACCTTGGTACAGCGCGATGCGCAGCGGCGGCATGGGACCTCGGGCAGGGGTGGGTACGGACGCGCACAGGGGCGCCCGGACGTGCGGTGGGATACGTCGACGGTACGGTCGGCGCTCAACGTGGGACAAGGCGCATCCATTGCGCATTCCCCGCGTTTTCATTGCGCGTCAGGGCGGGGAAACGGCGATTCGTTGCGCCTGGCAACACCATCGCGACCACACACCCGGTGCGGTGCGCTGGGCCCGGTGGCCGCCACGGTACGGCTCGGAGGGCTCAGGCAGATGGAGGCGGGCCCGCCGAGTAGCGGCGCAGCAGCGGAGAGAGGACGAGGACCGACTTTGTGCGCTCGACGAAGGGTTCGCCCGCGATGCGTTCCAGGACGCGCTCGAAGTGGCGCATGTCGGACGCGAAGATCTGGACGATGGCGTCCGCCTCGCCGGTCACCGTGGACGCTGAGGCCACCTCGGGGTAGCGGGAGAGGCCGCGGTGTATGGCCTCGGGCGAGGTGTTGGAGCGGCAGTACATCTCGATGAACCCCTCGGTCTCCCAGCCCAGCGCGGCGGGGTCGACGCGGACGGTGAACCCGGTGATGGCACCCTGGGCGCGCAGCCGGTCCACGCGGCGCTTGACGGCGGGGGCCGAGAGGCCGACCTCGGTCCCGATGTCGGCGTAGGAACGGCGGGCGTCCTCGGCGAGGGCGTGGACGATGCGTTCGTCGAGATCGTTCAGTGGCACAGCAGCAGTAGAACACGGTCCGCCGGGACCCCTAAATCAGCCATAACTGCGGCTTAAGCGCTTCGGGCCCCCTGTCCAGGGGACCGTTGAGGCATCTACCTTCGGGCCCTGATCGCTTCCCTGGTCACTTCGCGAGCCGTCCGCCGGAGGAACCCGATGCCGCTCCCCTCGCGCCAGCGCCTCCGCTCCCTCATGCGGGAGCGGGAAGGCGAGCGGGACCGTGGCCGTACGGGCCTGGCGGTCCTCGTCGTCCTCCTCGCCGTCGCCGTGCTCGTGCTGGCCGCGCCGACGACGGCGACGGGCGGCGACACCAAGGAGAAGGAGCCGATACCGCAGGGGCAGGCCGTCTCGGGTGAGCGGAGGGTCGCCGTGGTGATGGTGAACTTCCGCGACAGCCGCCTCCAGGACACGGCCACGCTGGAGGAAACCCTCACGGACACCTATTTCGGCGCCACCCGCTCCCTCGACTCCTACTACCGCGCCGTCTCGCGCGGCGCGGCCCGCTTCGTCCCCTCCGGCGACGGCACTCCCGTCATCGGCCCGCTGGACCTGCCCATGAGGGCCGCGGGCTGCGACGACGGCCGGATGGCCGAGGAGACGGAGCGGCAGCTCGACGCACGCGGCGTCACCGCGGACGCGTACGACCACCTGTCGATCGTGTTCCCCGCGCGGGACGCGGACTGCGGCTGGTCGGGGCTCGCGAGCGTCCAGGGTCCGACGAGCTGGATGCCGGACGACCTCTCGTACGACTCCCTCGTCCACGAGATCGGCCACAACCTCGGCCTCGGCCACCATATGCGCCTCGACTGCCCCGGCGGCGCGCTGGACGACTGCACGGAGACGGACGGCACCAGCCACAAGACGCCGATGGGCGGCGGGGGCGCGGCGGCGGGGCTGACCGCGCCCGAGATGGCGCACGTCGGCTGGCTCGGCGCGGAGTCCCTGCGGGTGGCGGAGTCCGGTACGTACGGGCTGCGGCCACTGCACGGCCCCGGCCCCGGCCCCGCGAAGGGGGTGCGGGCCCTGGAGGTGCCGATCGACGGCGGCGACCGGCTCCTCCTGGAGCTGCGGCGCGCGTCGGGCACGCTCGACACGGAGGTGGACGGCGTCTTCGCGTACCGCGTGCGCGGCGGCGACTACGCCGAGTCCGAGCTGGTCAACACCGGCCCGAGCGAGGCCGACCCGGCGAAGGTGGGCGCGCTGACGTCCGGCGACACGCTCGTGTCGGGGGCGACGACGGTGACCGTGGGCGCGGTGCGGGAGGGGGCGGCGACGCTACGGGTCACGCTCGACGGCGAGGAGCACGCGCCCGCGCAGCCGACGCCCCGTACGCGGCAGGGTGCCGATGACCACAAGAGCGAGCAGCGCGACGAAGAAGGGCTCGCCGAGACGGGGACGGGCGCGGGCGCTGAAAACTTCGTGCCCTGGGTCGTGGCGGCCGTGCTCCTCCTCGCGACCGGCGCCGCAGCCCTCACGCGGAGCGGGACGCACCCCGCGAAGGGACGGCGCGGGCCCAGCAGCCGTCGTCGGTGAGGTAGGCGTCCAGAGTGAGAGAGGCCGCCGCGAGTGCGGCCTCGAAGTCGGGCCGTGACAGGAAGTACGAGTAGAAGGTCTGGCTCCACTCCGCGTCCTCGAAGGCGTACTCGAAGCGGATCCGCGCCACCCCCTCCCCCACGGGCTCCCTGCTCACGGAGCGGATCGTCATGCCGCCCCGGTGCCACTCCTGCCCCGGCACGAAGTCCTCGTGCAGCCCGTCCTGCTCCCGCTGGACGATCACGCACCCGTCGTCGGCGACATGGCGCGCGCACGTGCGCAGGATGCCCGCGCGCTGGGCCGGGTCGGCGGTGTTGACCAGGAACGAGGTCAGGGTCACCACGTCGAAGCGCTCGTCGAGCCGCAGGTCCTCGATGGCGCCGCACACCGTCCGCAGGGCCGAGCCATCAGGAGCCAGCTCGGCCGCCTTCGCGAGCATCGCCGCCGACTCGTCCACGGCGGTGACATGGAAGCCGCGTGCCAGCAGGGGCCGCGTCATGCGGCCCGCGCCCGCGCCGAGTTCGAGGAGGGTCGTGCTGCCGGGCGGGACGGCGGCGGCGATGACGTCGGTCTCGCCGTTCTCGGGAAGGCGGGCGTACATCTCGACGGAGCACCCGTCAGGGGTGATCTCGCCGGGGCCCGTGCCGCTGTGGTCGTATCGTGTGTAGGTCCTCATGCGGCACATGGCAGCACGGGGCTGCCGGCGTCCGGTACGGATTCGGTTCAGGCCGAATCCGTACCCGCACCCGTGCCCCTACCGGACGGCGGAGGTCACCAGCTCGCGTGCAGCGGCTTGCCCTCCGCGTAGCCCGACGCGCTCTGGATGCCGATGATCGCCTTCTGCGCGAACTCCTCCAGCGATGCCGCACCCGCGTAGGTGCAGGAGGAGCGGACGCCCGCGATGATGCCGTCGATCAGGTCCTCGACGCCGGGGCGCGCCGGGTCGATGAACATCCGCGAGGTGGAGATGCCCTCCTCGAAGAGCGCCTTGCGGGCGCGGTCGTAGGCGGACTCCTCGCTCGTCCTGTTACGCACGGCGCGGGCGGAGGCCATGCCGAAGGACTCCTTGTAGTACCGCCCGTCGGCGGACTGCTGGAGATCGCCCGGCGACTCGTACGTACCGGCGAACCATGAGCCGATCATGACGTTCGACGCACCGGCGGCCAGGGCCATGGCCACATCGCGCGGATGGCGCACGCCGCCGTCGGCCCAGACGTGCTTGCCGTACTTCCTGGCCTCGGCCGCGCACTCCAGGACGGCGGAGAACTGCGGGCGCCCCACGCCCGTCATCATGCGGGTGGTGCACATGGCGCCGGGCCCGACGCCGACTTTGATGATGTCGGCGCCCGCCTCGATGAGATCGCGCACGCCCTCGGCCGAGACGATGTTGCCCGCGACGACCGGGACCTGCGGATCGACGGAGCGCACGGCGCGCAGCGCCTCGATCATGCGCTCCTGGTGGCCGTGCGCGGTGTCCACGACGAGGGTGTCCACGCCCGCGGCGAGGAGGGCCTTGGCCTTGCCCGCGACATCGCCGTTGATGCCGACGGCCGCGGCGACGCGCAGCTTGCCCTCCGCGTCCGTCGCCGGGGTGTAGAGGGTGGCGCGCAGTGCGCCCTTGCGGGTGAGGATGCCGACGAGCTTTCCGTCCGCGTCCACGGCGGGGGCGAGCTTGCGGTGGGCCGCGTCGAGCCGGTTGAACGCCTCACGCGGGTCGATGTCCGCGTCCACCACCACGAGATCGCGGGTCATGACCTCGGAGAGCTGCGTGAAGCGGTCCACGCCGGTCAGATCCGACTCGGTCACGATGCCGACGGGCCGCTCGTCCTCGACGACGATGCCCGCGCCATGTGCCCGCTTGGGGAGCAGGGACAGCGCGTCGGCAACGGTCTGGGCGGGGGTGAGGGTGATCGGGGTGTCGAGCACGAGGTGCCGCTGCTTGACCCAGCCGATGACCTCGGTGACGACATCGATGGGGATGTCCTGCGGGATGACGGTGAGCCCGCCGCGCCGGGCGACGGTCTCGGCCATCCGGCGGCCTGCGATGGCCGTCATGTTGGCCACCACGAGGGGGATGGTGGTGCCGGTCCCGTCCGGGGCCGACAGATCCACGCCCTGACGGGAGCCGACGGCGGAGCGGCTCGGCACCATGAAGACGTCGTCGTACGTGAGGTCGTAAGGCACCGGGGATGTCTCCGCGTGACCGCCGGTTCCCGGATCGATGAAGCGCATGCCTCCAGCGTACGTGACTGTGTGTAAACACAGGTGGCAGACCGCTCACTCGTGCGATCCGACAAGTCTGGCGCGCGTCACCTCGCGCACGTCACCTGGGCGCGAAGAGGACGCCCAGCTTGTCGATCTCGTCGCCAGCGCGGCCCGTGAACCCCACGATGCGCCACCCCTCGGGCGCGGTGCGGGTGACCGCGTCGGCGGTCGGGGTGCCGGCGGTGAGGGTGCGGCCCTCGTCGGTGCGGAACGCCGCGGAGAAGACACGGGTGCGGCCGTCCTTCTTGCCCCTGGTCAGGGTCACCGAGGTGAGGTCCTCGCCCGGCGCCAGGGTGAGGGAGGCCGGGGTGCCGCCCGTGCCGCCGTGGGTGAGAGCGCCGTCGTCGGAGGTGAGCGCGACCGCGTCGAGCCGTGCGCCGCCGCGCAGTGTCAGGGTCCGGGGAGAGGGCCGGGCCGCCAGTTCACCGGCGTCGTTGAACGCGGTGCCGTGCGGCCCTCCGAACTGGTCGCTGGCGCGGAGCGTGTCGGCCGCCCGCCAGTGGAGGCCGACGGTGTGCGGGTAGTGGTCGGAGAGCGGTTCGCCCGCGCCGTCGAGGAAGTCCGTGTGCGCGTTGTGGTAGCCGGTCGCGGTGAGCCGCACGAGCGGTCCGCTCCGGTAGAGGACCTTGTCGACGACCTCGCAGGTGTCGGTGACGTGCGCCGGGTCGCACAGCAGCGCGTCGGATCCGGCGGGCGGCGCGGAGCCGCCGCGTACCAGCTCGACCCAGGCATCGGTGAGGCCGTTCCTGGCCGCGAAGTCCCTGATGTTGTCGCCCTCGCGCGTGTACCGGGTGTTGGTGTCGCCCATCACGACGACCGCGTTGCCGCCGGAGTTCTCCGCGATGAACGTGGCGAGCTGGTCCAGGTTGGCGCGTCGGGCCGCGAGGTCCCCGTCCGTCGTGCCCGCGTTGGCGTGCACGTTGTAGACGTCGGCGAAGACGCCCTCGGCGAGCCGCACCCGGGCGAGGGTGAAGCCCTTGGGGGTCAGGCAGTCCGTGCCGTGGCAGCGGTCCCAGTCCACGCGCTGGAAGTCGTCGAAGGGCACGTCGGAGAGGGTGTTGAGGCCGTCGCCGAACCCGGCGATCCCGCTGGTCGGGGTGCGGAAGGGGTGGTCGTCGTCCGCGTAGAGGGCGGCGTGGTAGTTGAAGTCCTCCTGGACGTTGACGAGGTCGTAGGCGCCGAGGCGGGGCGAGATGAGCGGTGTGTTCCTGGCCGGGTGGCTGGAGGAGATGCCTTCCGGGAGCCCGGCGACGTTGTAGGTGAGGGTGGAGAGGTCGCCCTCAGGGGGCGCCGGGTCCGGGACCGCCGCCGCGGCCGGGCATGCCGCGAGGGTGACGGCGAGGGCGAGCGCGGCGGCCGTCGCGAGGGGGAGCGGAACGCGTCGCACGGGGCGGGGTCCTTTCGCCGGGGGCCTTCCGCGGCCCGTGGGAGACCGACGGGAGCAACGCGTCGTGAACATGCCACACCGCGCGCACTCACCGTACGGCCGGCGCCCCCTCCTGACACGTCCGTACCGCGCCAACTCACCGCCCCCAGCACCGCCGAGCGGTGAAATCCGGACATGAGACGGACAGGCCCTTGAAGACACGACAACCCCCCTAGGCATCTTGGTCCAGTCCGGGTAACTTGCGGCCTCCGTCACTGAATGTGGCGAGTGGGTAGCGGTGGATGAGGACCAGGGGGCGTGCCGTGCGGGAGTTCAGTGTGCCGCCGATGGTGGAGCCCCTGCGGTCCGGCGGGCTGGCCGACACCGTCTTCGAGACGGCCGCGCGCGAACCCGGGCTGCTCCAGGTGGCCCGCCGCGACCCGTCCGACGGGGGACAGTGGCGCGAGGTGACCGCGTCGGCCTTCCGCGACGAGGTGTTCGCGCTGGCCAAGGGGCTGCTGGCCGAGGGTGTGCGGTTCGGTGACCCCGTCGCCGTGATGGCCCGTACGTGCTACGAGTGGACGCTCTTCAGCTTCGCGCTGTGGACCGTCGGCGCCCTGGTCGTGCCCGTCCACCCGACGTCCTCCGCCGAGCAACTGCGGTGGGTGCTGTCCACCTCGGGGGCCCGCGCCATCGTCGTCGAGCACGAGGACCACGCCATGACGCTGGGCGCCGCCTGCGGCGGACTGCCGGAGCTGCAACGGGTGTGGCAGCTCGACGCGGGCTGCGTGAAGGCGCTCAGCGACGCGGGCACCGTCGTCAGCGACGAGCAGGTGCACCGGCACCGCTGGGCGGTCACCCCGCGCACGACGGCCGCCGTCGTCTACACCTCGGGCACCACGGGCCCGCCGCGCGGCTGCGTCATCACCCACTCCAGTCTCGCCTTCGAGTGCGACAACCTCCTCGCGGGCTGGCGCGGCCTGATGGCCGGGCGCGACGAGCAGCCCTCCGTCCTCGTGTTCCTGCCGCTGTGCCACATCTACGGGCTCATGGTGACCGTCATGTGTCTGCGCGGCGGCATCCTGATGGGGCATCAGCCGGAGCTGGGCGCCGCCGAACTGCTGCCCGCGCTCCAGTCGTTCAGGCCGTCGTGCGTGTTCGCCGTCCCGTACGTCTTCGAGAAGCTCTTCGAGCGGGCCCGGCGCGCCGCGGACGAGACGGGCAGGGGACGGCTCTTCGAGCAGGCCGCCGGGACCGCGGCGCGCTACGCCGAGGCCGTGGAGCGGCAGACGCTGGAGGAGGGCCCCGGCCCTGGGGCCGCGCTGCGCGCCCGGCACGCGTTCTACGACCGGCTGGTGTACCGGCGGCTGCGGGAGGTGCTGGGCGGCCGTACCCGCAACGTCGTCTCGGGCGGGTCCACGCTCAGCCGCGAACTCGGCCTCACCTTCGCGGGCGCCGGGATCACCGTCTACGACGGGTACGGGCTCACCGAGACCACGGCAGCCGTCACCGCCCAGCCGCCCGGGCGGCCCCGCTTCGGCACCGTGGGCCGCCCCATGCCGGGTGCCTCGGTGCACATCGCACGGGACGGCGAGGTGTGGGTGCGCGGGGAGATGCTGTTCTCCGGGTACGTGGGCGACCCGGCGGCCACGGACGCGGTACTGCGCGACGGGTGGCTGGCGACGGGGGACGTGGGGCACCTGGAGGACGACGGCTATCTGGTCATCACCGGGCGCAAGAAGGACATCATCGTGACCAGCGGCGGCAAGAGCGTCTCGCCCCTCGTCCTGGAGGAGCGGCTGCGCGCGCACGCCCTCGTCTCGCAGGCGCTCGTGGTGGGCGACGACCGCCCGTACGTCGCCGCGCTGCTCACCCTCGACCCGGAGGCGCTGGAGCACTGGAAGCGCCACCGCGCCCACGGCGAGGCGCGTGGCCACTCGCTCGACGACGAACTGGACCACGAGATCGGCAGGGCCGTGGCGGCGGCCAACAGCGTCGTCTCCCGCGCCGAGTCGATCCGCACCTACCGGGTGCTGTCCGAGGAGTTCAGCGTGGACTCCGGGCTGATGACGCCGTCGCTGAAGCTGCGGCGCAGTGCGATCACGCGGATGTACGCGGCCGAGATCGAGCAGCTCTACGCACGCTGACGGTCCCGTACCGCCCGCGGGCGGCGAGGCGGCAATGTAGCAGCGATCCGCGGGTTCGAAGCGGTCTTTGTCAGGTGACGAAGAAGCGCCGCCTCCTCCCCCTCCCCCGGGCTTAGCGTCCCAGAGCACTCGAAGGACGTACGGGACGCACGCCTCGGCTGCCGGGTGCGGAGAGGAGGGCGGCTCATGCGGTACGTCATCGGCGGGCCCCTCACGAGATGCCTCGCGTCCGGCCGGGCCGTCGGCACGGCGCTGGTCGTCGTCGCCCTGGTGGCGACGCTCACGGCGCTGCTGCTGCCCCTCCAGACCTTCGACGGCAACCGTTCCGTCACCGCGGCCCGGCAGGGCTGGGACGACGACGGCGGCGGCACCGTCAGCACGCCCTACGGTCCGCTCACGGCGCTGGACCGGGACTTCGTGCGCAAGGTGCGGCTCGCCGGACTCTGGGAGCTGCCCTCGGGGCGCGAGGCCCAGGAGCGCGGCGAACGCGAGTCCGTGCAGACCGCGGGCGACCACCTCGTCGAGGGGCACAGCGAACTCGACCGGCGGTCCGTCGACGCGGGCAGGGCACTGGGCATCAGCCTGCCCAACCAGCCCACCGCGCAGCAGCGCGGCTGGCTCGCCCAGATGAACGCGGCCCAGGGCGACGCGTACGACCGGACCTTCGTCAACCTGCTGCGCCGCGCGCACGGCAAGGTCTTCGGCCTCGTCGGGATCGTGCGGCACGAGACCCGCAACTCGATGGTGCGGGCCCTCGCCACCAGGGCGAACGCCGTCGTCCTCGACCACATCACGGTCCTGGAGGACACGGGGCTCGTGGACTTCGACGCGCTGAACTGACAGCGCGCTGTACCGAAGCTGAACCGAAGTGGAGTGAACGCCACATGAGACAGCACCCCCACAAACGCTCGCGGACGGCGAGCAAGGCCGTCGCCATCGCCTCGGCACTGGCGCTGGGCGGCGGCGGGATCGCGGTCGTCGCCGCGAACGCCTCGGCCGGACCCGGCACCCCGGCCGACAGGGACGCCGAGCCCGCCGCCCGTACGCTCACCGTCGACTGCCCGGACGTCGGGCTCGCGCTGGACAAGGTGCCGCGCGGCGCGCGGGTCGATGTCGCCAAGGGCCTCGCGAGACTGGACGCGCAGGTCGCGGAGGCGTACGGCAAGCTCGAAGGGCAGGGCGCCGCGAAGGCGTCGGACAACGGGCCCGTCCTGGACAGGCTGCGCGCCCAGCGCACCAGGACCATCGCCGCCATCGCGGACGCGATAGCGGAACGGGGTGCCGCGCGGCCCGGCGCGCTGGAGCGGATGCGCTCGTGCGACGTGAAGGAGGACAGGGAGGCGGGGCGCGGCGACGGCCAGGGTGGCGGGGGCCAGGGGCAGCAGGGCGGGCCCGTCGCCGGGGACTTCGTCGACATCACCACCGTCGAGCCGAACGTGCCGGCGCCCGAGGAGGGCGAGAACGCGTCCACGGGCACCTTCACCACGGAGTGCGGCACGAACGAGGAGGGCCACTTCAACTCCGACAACGTCATCGCCGCGCCAGGCGTCAGCAACGGCGCCCACCACGTGCACGACTACGTGGGCAACGTGTCGACGGACGCCTTCTCCACCGACGAGAGCCTCGCCGCCGCGGACACCACCTGCGACAACGAGGACCGCTCCACGCACTACTGGCCCGTCCTCCGCGCGCTGGACGGCAAACAGGAGGGCGGCCACCAGCCGGGCGGCGCCCACGACGGCAACATCGGCTCCGTCCTCAGCCCCGCCTCCGTCTCGCTCACCTTCAAGGGAAGCCCCGTGAGCGAGGTGACCGAGATGCCGCGCTTCCTGCGCATCATCACCGGGGACGCGAAGTCGTTCACCAACGGCACGGCCAACGCCAACGCCTCCTGGAGCTGTGAGGGGTTCGAGGACCGGCAGCTCAAGGACAAGTATCCGCTGTGTCCCGAGGGCGCGCAGGTGGTGCGCACGTTCAACTTCCAAAGCTGCTGGGACGGCCAGAACACGGACAGCGGCAACCACCGCGACCACGTGGCCTTCGCGCGAGACGACGGCTCGTGCCCCGACGGCTTCCGCGCCATCCCACAGCTTCAGCAGCGGATCGCGTACGACGTGCCGACGGGCGGGGGCGTTCCGGAGGACACACCGTTCGCCGTGGACAGCTTCCCCGAGCAGTTGCACAAGCCGGTGACGGATCACGGTGACTTCATCAACGTCATGCCCGAGGAGTTGATGTCCAGGGCGGTGACCTGCATCAACTCGAACCGCGACTGCGACTGACCCCCTCCCACCCAACGGGAGCCCGGCACCCCCAACGCCGGGCTCCCGCGCTGTGGGGTTCGCCGGGGGTGTTGCGCGGGACGGTTGGCCTGTGTGGTGGGCACTGTAGGGTCCCGCGCCGATTTTTGTGCCGCGTCACGGGGTGGGGGGCGCTGCGCTGGGCGGTGCGGCGTTTTTCGGGTGCGGGTGGGTGGCTTCGGCGCGGCGTGTGGTGGCGGTGCGGTGCGGCTGGCGCCGCGTGGTTGTTGGCTTGTGCCGGTGGTCGTGTGGGGTTGCTGTGTGGTGGGGGTCGGTGCCGCGCCGGGGTGTCTCCTCGGGCGGCGACAAGTGCGGGTCTCGTCTACGGGTTTCCCCCGGCACTCGTCGCCACCACTTGCGGGGACACCCCACCACGTCCCCTCCCACCCGGTGGCCAACTATCCGCCGGTGCCCCCTCCGCCTGTCCCCACGCTGTACACCGGCGCCGTGCCGGAGGGGCCCAGCGCTGCCACGGGAAGCCGACGGCGACGGCTCGCCATTGTTGTGGGCAATCGTCCCGCTGGCGAGGAGGCACCGCCCAGCGGTAGCTGGGGGAGGGTGGGCACAACCCGTGCCACCGGGCCGCAGCACGCGAACGAACCCCCAGGGGGCAATCGGGTAGGCGCCCCCTGCCAAGGGGGTGTTGCGCGGGACGGTTGGCCCGTGGAGTGGGGACCGTAGGGTCCCGCGCTGGATTTGTGCCGCCGCATGACAAGGAGGTGGGCCACCGGGTGGGAGGTGGTGTCGCAGTCGTAGGGACCGACCCGGACAGTTACGCATGGTCGAAGGGGGCGGGGAAGTGGCCTTCCCAGATCTGGCGGGATGCCTGTTCGGGGTAGGGCAGAGTCTTCGACTCGGCGTCCAGGACGCGGGTGAGGTGCCCGCCGGGGCGGTGGGCGGGCCAGCCCGCGTCGCCGGTGGTGACGAAGCGAACCCATGCCTCCTGGAGTTCGCGGGAGAGCGCGACGGCCTCGGGAGCCGGCTCCTCGCCGATGAGCTGGGTGCCGACGGGGCTGTCCAGCGTGCCGAACGCCAGGGGTACGTCGAGGCTGTGGCAGGCGCCCAGGATGCCGCCGAGGGCCGGGGCCACCCAGCACAGTTCGAACAGGTACGAGGTGCCGCCGGCTGCGGCGTTCGCCTCGGCCAGCTTCTGTGACGGCATGCGGAAGAGGGCGTCGGAGTACACCGTCTCCACCAGTTCCTCCGGGCCTGCCTGCGGGAACGCGGCACGGTAGGCCCGCGCGCCGCCCGGCTGCGGGGCGAGCAGTTCCAGGGCCGCGTGGGCGTCCTCCTCGGTGAAGGTGCCGTACCGTCCGCTCATGACGCTGAAGTACCGGAATTCGTCCCGGGTGTGGCCGACGAGCAGTTCGGTCCCGCTCGCGCGGGCGCCGGTCAGCGCGGGCCAGGGCGTCTCCGGGAGGACGTCGCCGTCGACGACGGGGCACAGCGCGGTGCCGGCCTCGGTGAGGCGTCCCCAGCTCTCCCGGTGCGCGTGGAGGCCGGCGTTGAAGGAGGTGAGCTCGGCGGCCAGGTGCCATGGATCGATGTCGCGCAGGGCCTCGGCGGTGGGGGCCGCCGCGCCGAGCCGGTCCGCGAACGCGGCGGTGACCTGCCGTGCCAGCGCGGGAGTGCTGTGCAGCCCCGGCACCGAATGGGCCATGGCCCGCCGGAACAGGCCGCGCGCGGACTTCATCGTCAGCAGCGCGGCGACCGAGCCAGCCCCGGCGGACACCCCGCCCACGGTGACCCGGCCGGGATCGCCTCCGAAGGCGGCGATGTTGCGCTGCACCCACTCCAGCGCCGCGATCTGGTCGAGGAATCCACGGTTGGGCGGCACGTCGTCGAGAAACGCGAATCCCTCCGCGCCCACACGGCAGTTGATGGTCACCACGACGACTCCCGCCTCGGCCAGCGCTGCCGGGTCGTACATCGGGTCGCTCGACGCCGCCGAGAGGTAGCCGCCCACGGGGATCCACACCAGCACCGGCAGTCCCGCCGCGCCGGGATCCGGAGTGCCGACGTTGAGCGTCAGCCAGTCGCTGCCCTGCGGGGGCACGTCGATCGGCAGGGACAGCGGCACCACGGGGCCGAACTCGACCGCCTGCCTCGTCCCCTCCCAGTGGTGCGGCGGCGCGGGCGCGGCGAAGCGGAGCGCTCCGACCGGGGGCTGGGCGTAGGGGATGCCGCGGAACACCGCGTGCCCCTGCCGCCAGAGCCCCTGCACCACACCTTCCGTGGTCCGTACCTTTGGCTGTTCGGACATGACGCTTCCTTCCCTCAAGTCCCTCGAGTGGACCCCAGGATTACAGGTCAGATGTATTATGTCGACCGTATTGGAACAGTCCTGGAGTACGAGGGAGGGGCTGGCGATGCCGAAACAGGTGGATCACCGCGAACGCCGCGAAGCGATCGCCCGCGCACTGTGGCGGGTGGTGGAGCTGCGCGGCGTCACACAGCTGACGATGCGCGTGGTGGCGCAGGAGGCGGGCATGTCACTCGGGCAGTTGCAGCACTACTTCGCCTCCCGGACCGCCATGCTCTCCTTCGCCATGGATTTCGCGTCCGAGCAGACCTCGGCGCGCGTGAACCAGGGGCTCGAAAAGCTCGGTGACCGTCCGCACCCCCGTGACGTGCTGCGACTGACGCTCGCGGAAATGCTCCCCCTGCATGCCGACGCCCGCGCGACCAGCCGGATGAGCGCCGCCTACGTCCTGGAGGCGCTGCACGACCAGGCCGTGCACGAGCAGGCGCGGCACAGCCTCGCCCAAGGGCGGACCTCCGTCGAGCGGTTGGTCCGCCAGGCGATCGCCGAAGGGCACATCGACTCCGGCCGCGACCCGGCGACCGAGACCAACCTGCTCCTCGCCCTCACCGGCTTCACCTCCCTGATCGAACTCGACGTGATCGAGCCCCCGGACGCGCTCGCCGCGATCGACGTGTATCTGGACCGGCTGTTCAGCGGTACGTGACCTGCCCCGGTTCGACCAGAACAGTGCCGCCAAGCCGCGCCGGTCCTCGGCGAGTTGTGCCCCTCCCCATGCGGAACGCCTGCCCACAACAGTGAGGGCTGGGCCCGTACCGCCAGGTGCGGGCCCACAGCATGGGAACAACCGAAGCGGTCACCGACCTGCTGTTGGCCACCGGGCGGGAGGGGACGTGGTGGGGTGTCCCCGCAAGTGGTGGCGACGAGTGCCGGGGGAAACCCGTAAACGAGACCCGCACTTGTCGCCGCCCGAGGAGACACCCCACCACGGCACCGACCCCCACCACACAGCAACCCCACACGACCACCGGCACAAGCCAAGAACCACGCGGCGCCAACCGCACCGCACCGCAACCACACACCGCTCCGAAGCCACCGGCCAGGCAGCCGAACACGGCGCCAAGCCACACGACGGCACCCCCGTGAAGCCGTACAAAAATCAGCGCGGGACCCTACGGCACCCACCACACAGGCCAACCGTCCCGCGCAACACCCCCGGCGAACGGGGGACGGGGACACCCCGAGACGGCGGACCGCGCAGAGCGATTCGGCTACAGCCCGTTCACTCTGGCCTCCCTCGCCACCCCGAGGGGCCTGATCCCCGCCTCCGCGGTGACCGTCCTCGCGCGTCGCCCGGCGCGCAAGCGCCGCCTCCGTACCTGGGACAGCATCCGACGCCCCCGCAACGTCATCTCCAGCTCGAAGCGCGTTCGCGGATCCCGCAGCGCCGGCCCGAAAAGCTTCTCGATCTGCCGGAGCCTGTAGCGCACCGTCTGCGGGTGCACCTGAAGCGTCTTGGCCGCCTCCGGCGCGCCGCCGCTCTCCAGCCAGGCCAGCAACGTCACCTCCAGGCGCTCGCTCTGACGCGGCGTCAACTCGCTCAGCGGCTCCAGCCACCGCGCGGACAGCGCGCGCGTCAGCGACTCGTCCTGGAGGAGCAGCAGCATGGACAGGTGGTCGTCGACGAAGAGGACCCTGTGCTCCGCCCCCCGTTCCACACCCCGCTCAGCCCCGACGTCCGTCGGCGCGATCTCCAGAAGGCGCCGCGCCCAGCGCACGGAGGAGGCCGCGTCACCGAGCGGCACGATGTGCCCGACCGCCGCCGTGCGCCCGCGCAGCAGGTTCTCCAGCGTGCCGACGGCGTCCTCGTGCGGGTCGGGTACGAGCAGGCACAGTTCGCCGTCGACGGGGCTGACCAGCGCGTTGCCGAGCGCCGCCGCGAGTTGGGGGGCCTCGCAGGGCGAGGTCAGCGCGATGGCGCGGACCGTGTCGGGCAGGGGCCATCTGGCGGAACGGGACAGCTCGGTCAGCGGGATCTCGGCGCTGTCGTACTCCCGTGCCTCGCCGACGAGGGTGGCGAAGAGGTGGCGGCGGGCCCGGTCGATGGGCACTGCGGGGGCGACGGGGCCCGAGGGTACGGCCGCCGCCTCGGCGGCCATGTCTCTGATCTCCTGGTGCTGATAGCCGAGAGCCGTCAGCAGTGCCTGTTCCACCGCCCACTGGGCGTCTTCGCGCTCGATTTCCCGCAGAAGCGCCGACATCGCCGGAATGCTGTGCTGGAGCGCCTCCACCACCTGGTCCGCGATGGTGGGGAGTTCCTTTCTGAGAACCCGCGTCCACTCACCTCGTGGTCGTGACCAGATGCGGTTGAGAAGATCGCACATCTCTACCTCGTTCCTGCCGGGTTGGGCCTGTCCGGCGCGGGACGGTCAGGCCCGCGGAGGTTGTCTCCGACGCCGGTTTCCCGCCCCGGCGAAGGAGTAGTGAGGGTCCCCCTGCTTCCCCTGGTTGGGCATCATCGGCAGCCGCACTGGGCGACGGCGATCCCAGTGCAGGAATTTGTCACAGGACGATAAATCCTGTGAAGGTCCTATGCGCTTCCGAGATGCTTCTGCCTCCCGGCCGCCGCATTCTGGCCGCGCGAAGTGGAGCGCGTAGAGAGCACAGCACCGGTCGTCACCGGTCGTTCCAGAGGCACGGCTTCGCCGTTTCCGTCAGAGCCGTCGGATCCGTCAGAAGCGTCGGATCAGCCAGATCCGTCAGATGCGCGGCCGTGGCCCAGGCAGAGATGTCGACACCGCGCGATCGGAAGACCCGATGCCCTCAGAGCACGTCCACACCCCCCGCTCACACTGCCCCCCGTCCCCGCCAGGTGCCGCGCCGGGCAGGAGAGCGAGGCCCTCCGTACCGCCCGTACCGCCCGTACCGCTCCCCGCCTCGCGCCACGCCGCGTTCGCGACGGCCACCGCGCTGGCCCTGTTCTTCGCGGTCAGCGGCGGCTCGTTCGGCAGAGCCTGGGCGTTCCTCGACTTCGGCGCCGGCGTCCTCGCCCTCGTCTCGCTGTCGGTGACGGTGCTGTGGGGGCTGGCGGCGACGGACCGTACGCTGCTGGGCCCCGGGCACCGGCTGGTGGCGCAGGCCGTGCACCGGGGCACGGCGGTCGCGGGGCTCGGCTTTCTCGCGCTGCACGTGTGGGTGAAGGTGGCCGAGCGCTCCACGACGGCCGCGGGCGCCGCTGTGCCCTTCGCCGACGCCGCGCAGCCGCTGCTCGTCGGGCTCGGGACGCTGGCCGGGTATCTGTTCCTGGCCGTGGCCGTCACGGGCGCGGTGCGGGGTGTCTTCGCCCGCAGCGGGCGTTCGCGCTGGTGGCGCGCGCTGCACATGTGCGCCTACGTGGCCTGGGGCATGGCCCTGGTGCACGGCCTGCGTGGGGGCCGGGCCGCGAGCCCCTGGGTGACGGTCTCCTACGCGCTGTGCCTGGCCGCGGTGACCGCCGTTCTCGCGATGCGGCTGGCTCCGGGGCGCAACGTGCCCCCGTCGGGCCGCGGAAAGGACCCGCGGTGACCTCTGTCGTTCCGCTCCGCACAACCGCCACCGCCGCCGCCACCGCCATGGGCGGGCAGCACAGCACGGTGCCTGCCGTCGCCTCCTTCGGCCCGCCACGGCTGCTGGCCGGGCTCGACGCGGCGCGGCGGCTGGACCGGGTGGCCCATCTGACGACGCACGGCTCGCTGCCCGGCCTGCGCCCCGAGGAACTGGTGGACCTCGCCGAGAACATCGACCTGCGGGGGCGCGGGGGCGCCGGGTTCCCCTTCGCCAGGAAGCTGCGCGCCGTCATCGAGTCGGCCTGCCGCCGCCAGGAGGCGCGTACGGCCGTGGTGGTCAACGGCAGCGAGGGCGAGCCCAGTTGCCTCAAGGACACCGCCCTGCTGCTGTTCGCCCCGCACCTGGTGCTCGACGGGGCGCTGCTCGCGGCACGGGCGCTGGGCGCCGAGGAGGTGCGCGTCGGAGTGACTCGCGCCGACGTGGAGCGCTCGGTGCGCGAGGCCGTCGCCGAACGCGAGCCCTCGGACCGGGGGCCGGGCTCCGGCGGGCCCCGGTTGCGGGTGACGAGGCTGCCGGAGCGCTTCGTGACCGGCGAGTCCACGGCGCTCGTGAACGGCCTCAACCAGGTGCCGCCGCTTCCCTCCGGCGCGGGTGTCCGCTCCAGCGAGAGCGGCCTCGGCGGGCTGCCCACGCTGCTGTCCAACACGGAGACGTTCGCGCAGCTCGCCGTCGCGGCCAGGCTTGGCGCCCTGGAGTACCGCACGGCGGGGCTGCCGACGGAACCGGGCACGGTGCTGCTGACCGTCGGCGCCGCGCGGGTCGTGGAGACCCCGACCGGTGTGCCGCTGCCGTACGTGCTGGGCCTGTGCGGGCTCCAGCCGGGCCAGGGGGTGCTGATCGGCGGCTACCACGGCCGCTGGCTCGCTCCGCACGCCGCCTGGTCGGCCCGTATGTCACGGGAGTCCTTGACCTCGCTGGGCTCGACGCTGGGCGCGGGCGCCGTGCTGCCGCTGCCCGAGGAGACCTGCCCCGTGGGCGAGGTGGTGCGGGTCGCGCGCTGGATGGCGCGGGAGTCGGCGGGGCAGTGCGGCCCGTGCGTACTCGGGCTGCCCGCGCTGGCCGACGCGCTGGCCACCGCGTCCGACGGGGGCGGCACGGCCGCGCTCGACACGGTGCGGGCCCGCGCCGCCTCCGTCACCGGGCGCGGCGCCTGCGGGCATCCCGACGGCACGGCGCGGTTCGTGGAGTCGGCGCTGTCGGCGTTCCCCGAGGAGTTCACGCGGCACGCGCTGGGGCGCGGCTGCGGGCGGCCCGTGCTCGGCAGCCTGGCCGTGCCCGTGGAGCGGCCCGCGCTGCCGGGCGATGCGGGGCGCCGTGCGCTCCCGGCAGCGCGCGTGGCACCGGAGGCGCGACGGGAGCGGCTGGTCGTCAACTGGACGCTGTGCCAGGGGCACGGGCTGTGCGCGGGCGTCGTCCCGGACGTGATCCGGCTCGGCGCCGACGGCTATCCGATGAAGGGGTCGGCCGAGGTTCCGGCGCGGCTGCGGAAGCAGGCGCAGCGCGCGGTGCGGCGCTGTCCCGCGCTGGCGTTGCGGGTGGAGGGCTGAGGGGGCGCGGGTGTGCCGGGCTGCCGCTGCCCTCGCGGCCGGGTCCGGCACAGGGGTCCCCACTGAGAGACACGTATCCCGGGTCTGGATATCTCAGCGTTTGGCGGCCTTTGACAATTTTCAGCGGCCCGAATCAGGACTCCACCACACTTCCTAGCCACGCGACCGAAGCGAAGGAGCAGTCATGAGGAGCACGAGGAACACGGGGAGCACGGGCAAGCGGCGTCATGTGGCGCTGGCCTCGGCGGCGGTCGTCGTCGCGCTGATGGCCTCCGCGTGCGGCACGAGCGGCGGCACCGCGCAGGGGAACGGCACGGTCCGGCCCGCGGGCGACAGCTCGGAGGCCGCCGACGGCTACGGAGGCGCGGGCGACGGCTACGGCAGCGGCGCCGACAAGGGCTCCGCGCAGACGGGCAAGGGCGAGGGCAAGGGCAAGCGCGCCGCCGCCAGGACCCTGGCCGTGCGCGACGTCGCCAAGCTGGGAGAGGTGGTCACCGACAGCAAGGGCTGGACGCTCTACCGCTTCGACGAGGACACGGCGAGCCCGCCCAGGTCCAGTTGCGAGGGGACCTGCGCCGAGGCGTGGCCCCCCGTACCCGCGGCGGACGCGACCGCCGCGGACGGCATCGCGCCGGAGCGGCTGGGCAAGGTCGAACGCGCCGACGGCACATGGCAGTTGACGCTGGCGGGCTGGCCCGTCTACCGCTACGCCAAGGACACCGCGCCCGGCGACACCAAGGGTCACGGGGTCGGCGGCACCTGGAACGCGCTGGCACCCGACGGTAAGAAGGCGGGCCGGAGCGCGGCGCAGCTCACGGCCGTCGACAACGCGGACCTCGGCACGATCCTCACCGACGCGAAGGGCAGGACCCTCTACCGCTTCGACAAGGACACCGCCTGGCCGATGAAGTCCAACTGCGAGGGCGCCTGCCTCGACACCTGGAAGCCCGCGAAGCCGGTCTCCAAGGACAAGCTCAGCGGCGTCGCGAAGAAGCTGGTCGGTACGTACAAGCGTGCCGACGGCACCGGGCAACTGGCCGTCGACTGCTGGCCCGTCTACTGGTTCACGGGCGACGAGCAGCCCGGCGACGTCAACGGCCAGAACAAGCAGGGTCTCTGGCACGCCGTCACGGACAAGGGCGGCAAGGCGAAGGGCGAGGTCACCTCCAGCGGCTCCGGGGACACCGGGGGCACCGGGGACTCCAGCGGCACCGGCTCCGGCAGCGGGTACTGACGGACGCCGGACGCGGGGGCCGGGGGCCACGCCTCACCCCCCGCCCCTGCCCCCGCCCCGCCCCTGCCGCCGCCCACACCGCTCAGGACGTCCCCACCGCGCCCACAACCCCATTCGCGGAGGAAACCGAGGGGCGAATAGCGCGCCGGTGAACGGGATTTGTCACGGCGCCGACGGAAAGCCGGAAAATCCACGGGCCGCACACCGGCCACCAGCACGGCCAAAACCGCCCGGACGGGCGGAGTTGTCACCTCGGGACAAGTTTTCCGGGGGCCGGGGAGAAAAATTGCGCCTCCGTTGACCCCGTTCCCGGTGAATTCTAACTTCGCGACTGCCGCGGAATACGGGCTCTCCCCAGGGAAATCGGCGCCCCGCCGCGGCCGTACCGTCCGTCCCTCTGGAGGCACCCATGCAGCAGGCACATTCCCCCGCTCCTGGCGGAGCGCATATCCGGGGCGTCGCGGCGGGCCGTGGCCGCGGCGCCGAGGAGACCGTTCCCGCGGCGCTGACGCGCTGGGCGCGGGAGCGGGGCACACGGCGCGCCTTCAGTTTCGTGGAGTTCTCCGAGGAGTTCCCGCAGGGCGTGCACCGCACGCTGACGTGGAGCCAGGTGGACCGGCGGGCCCGTGCCGTCGGCGCGCGGGTGTCCGCGCTGGCGGCGCCGGGCGACCGGATCGCCCTCATGGCGGCCCAGGGCCTCGACTACGTCGTCGGCTTCCTGGGCTGCCACTACGCGGGCGCCGTCGCCGTGCCCCTGTTCACCCCCGACCTGCCGGGGCACTCCGACGGCCTGGGCGCCGCGCTCGCCGACTGCGCCCCGGCCGCCGTGCTCACCTCGCGAGAAGCGGCCGAGCGCGTACGCGCGCACGTCGCCCTGCACCTCGGCCCCGGAGGGCCGCCCGTGGAGACCGTCGGCCATGTTCCGGTCGCCGCGGCGGCCGGGGGCTGGGAGCCGCTGGTGCCCTCGCCCGACGCCGTGGCCTGCCTCCAGTACAGCTCGGGCTCGACGCGCGCGCCCACCGGCGTGACGATCACACACCGCGCCCTGGCGGCGTCCGCCCGGCAGGCAGCGGACGCCTTCGCCGCTCCCGGCGGCGGGTTCACCGCCGTGAGCTGGCTGCCCCTCTTCCACGGCATGGGGCTCGTCCTCGGCGTCGCGGCCCCCGTGCTCAGCGGCGCCTCCTCCGTCCTCATGGCCCCCGACGCGTTCCTGCGCCGCCCGGTGCGCTGGCTGCGGCTGCTCGCGCTGCACCCGTACGCGGTGAGCGCCGCGCCCGACTTCGCCTACGGGCTCGCCGCCGCGCGCGTCCCCGAGGGGGAACGGCGCGAGCTGCGGCTGGAGCGGGTCGCCAGGCTCGTCGACGGCGGTGAACCCGTGCGTCCAGAGACCGTGCGGAACTTCCAGCGCGCCTTCGGGCCCTGCGGGCTCCCGCCGGAGGCCCTGTGCCCGGCGTACGGGCTGTCCGAGGCGACGGCCCTCGTCACCGCCGTGCCCCGCGGCACCCCGCCCACCGCGCTGCGCGCCGACCGCGCCGAACTGGCCAGGGGCCGCCTCGTCCCCGCCCGCGCCCGCTGCCGGGAGGTGAGCGCGCTGAGCGGCTGCGGGGTGCCCGTCGGCCAGTCGGTGGCCGTCGCCGACCCCCTGTCCGGCATCCGGCTGGAGCCGGGCCGGGTGGGCGAGGTCTGGGTACGGGGCCCCAACGTGGCGTGCGGCTACTGGGGCCGCGCCGACCGGACAGCCGAGACCTTCGGCGCCCGGCTGCTGGGCGCGGACGGCGCGCCGCTGGAGGGCTCGTGGCTGCGCACCGGTGACCTGGGCGCGTTCCACGGGGGCGAACTCTTCGTCACGGGACGGCGCCAGGACCTGATCATCGTGGACGGCCGCAACCACTACCCGCAGGACATCGAACGCACCGTCCAGGACGCCCACCGTGCCGTGCGGCGCCACCGTCTCGCCGCGTTCTCCGTGCCGTACGGCACGTCGGAGGAGGTCGTCGTGGTGGCCGAGCACCGCCGCGACCGCTCCGGCCCCCGCACGGAGGGCCCGGGCACGGAGGAGCTGGACCCGGAGGCGGTGGCCCGCGCGGCGCGCGAGTCCGTCGCCCTCGAACACGGCGTACGGCTCGCCGACTTCGCCCTCGTGCCGCCGGGCGCGGTGCCGCGCACGACGGGCGGCGGGATAAGCCGCACGGCCTGCCGCGAGCGGTACCTCAGCGGCGAACTGCCCCGCTACGAGGGGAGCCGGGCATGACGGCCACGGGGGCGGCGAGGGAGGTGGGGGGCGCGGGGAAGGTACCCGTTCCCGTTCCCGTTCTCGTTCCCGTCGTCGCCGCCGTCAGCGGTGCCGACGAGGCGCGGGTGCGCGCGACGGCGGCGCGGCTCGCGGAGTGGCTGGAATCCGACGCGGGGCGCCGCACTCCGCTGGAGGACATCGGGCGCACGCTGGCCGAGCGGGCACGGTGCGGCGGTGATGTGCGGACCGCGCTGGTCGCCAGGGACCACGGCGAACTGGCGCGCGGACTGCGGGCCGTCGCAGCGCGGCACCACGCGCCGCCCGTGCTCCGGAGCCCGGCGCCGGGGCCCTGTGGCCCGTCCGGCCTGGTGTGGGTGTTCCCCGGGAGCGGGACGCCGTGGCCGGGGATGGGCGCGCGGCTGCTGGCCGCCGAACCGGGTTTCGCCGCGGCCGTCGACGAGTTGGAGCCCGTGCTGCTGGACGAGTGCGGCGTCTCCCTGCGCGCCGCGCTGGCGGCCGGGAGCGAGGCCGGTGACGGCGGGGCCGAGGGGGGCGGGTCCCCTGTGGTGCGCTACGGGACCCAGCTGGCGCTGGCCGCGCTGTGGCGCTGCTACGGGGTCCGACCTGCCGCCGTGCTCGGGCACGCGAGCGGCGAGGTCACCGCGGCGGTCGTCGCGGGCAGCCTCACTCCCCGCGAGGGCGCTCGGCTCGTGCAGGCCCGCGCCCGCGTCCGTGCCCGTGCCCGTCGTGCCGCCGGCACCGGGCGGGAGGGCGTCGCCCCGGCACGCCGGGAGGCCGAATCCGCCGTGCGCGACGCCCGGTTCCGACGGGCCGTCGCCCTGGCGGTGGCGGAGGGGGCGACGGGAGCGATGGGAGCGGGGTTCCTGGAGATCTCCCCGCACCCGGTGCTCGCCGGACCGCTCGCGCACTCCGTACGGGCGACGGGTGCCGGGGAAGCGCTGATCGTGCCGACGCTGCGCCGCGCCGACGACGCGGCCGTGGCCTTCCGTACGAGCCTGGCGGCGCTCTTCGTCCACGGAGCCCCGGTCGATCTGCGGCAGGCGCACCCGGCCGGAAAGGTGCGCGAACTGCCCACCGCGCCCGGTATCCGCGACGCGGTCTCCGTGGACGCCGCCGGCGCCGCGTACATCGCGGACCGGCTGGCCAGGATGATCGCCGTCGTCCTGGGGCACGCGCCCGAGCGGGGCGACCGCCTCGACAGGACGGTGCCCCTCACCGAGCTGGGCCTGGACTCACTCATGGGCGCACGCGTCCGGCTCGCCGCCGAGCACGAGTTCGGGCTCGTCCTCCCCGTACG
This sequence comes from Streptomyces sp. NPDC054796, assembly GCF_053611545.1. Taxonomy (NCBI): domain Bacteria; kingdom Bacillati; phylum Actinomycetota; class Actinomycetes; order Kitasatosporales; family Streptomycetaceae; genus Streptomyces; species Streptomyces sp. NPDC054796. The sequence continues at coordinate 112,241 of NZ_JBSHAO010000026.1, forward strand.
CCTGATGCTCCACGGCACGACGATCGACGAGGCCGCCGCGTGCGTCGCGGCACGCATCGGCGGGCGCTCCGGGGCCCCGGACGCGGCACCGCCGCGCCCCGCCGCACCGGCCGACGCCGCGCCGTCGCCCGCGTACCCACGGCTGCGCAGGCTCCGCGCGGGCAGCGGCGACGGGGAAGGCGACCGCGACGGCAACGGGACAGGGGACGCGCCGCCGCTCTTCCTCGCCCACCCCGTGGACGGCCCGGCCTCCGTCTACCAGGCGCTCGCCGACCGGCTGCCGGCGGGCACCGCGGTGTACGGGCTGGAGCGCCCCGAGTCCCCCGGCGGGGCGGCCGAGCGCGCGGCGCTCTGCGCGGAGTGGGTCAGGGCCGTGCGCCCGCACGGCCCGTACCGGCTCGGCGGCTGGTCGCTGGGCGGCTTCCTCGCCATCGAGACGGCGCGGCTGCTGGCTGCTGGGGGCGAGAAGGTGGAGTCGGTCGTGCTGATCGATCCCGTACACCCGCACCCCGTACGCGACGCGGGCGGCGGAGCCGACGCGGCCGTCGCACCGGCCCCGTACGAGGGCCGCGTCCTGCTGTGCCGCGCCATGGAACCCGCTCCGTGCGCCGGGCGGGACGACGGCCCGGCGCCGGGCTGGGACGAGATCTGTCCGCGGCTGCGCGTCGTGACCGTGCCAGGACACCATCTGTCCCTGCTCGAACCGCCCTACGTGAACGCGCTCGCGGCCCATGTGGCGGGCGAGTTCTCCGGCCCTGTGACCCACAGTACGGCGAGCTGAGGGAGCGTCATGTCCAGCCTATCGACCGACACGGCACGCAGATCGGCGGCGGCACTGGTGGCGGCACTGGCCACCGCGGTACGGCACCAGGCGCCCCCGCCCCACGCGAGCGCCCCGAACACCCCGCCTGCGCCGCCCGGCCCGGACACCCCGGGTACCCGGGCCGGTGCGGGCCGCGCCACCGCACCGGCCCGCGGGCCGCGCGTCGTCTCCGAGCGGCGCACGGGCCCCCGCACCGTCGACCTCCTGATCGACTCGCCCGCACTGGGCCACGAGGCACCCGTACGCCTGCTGCTGCCCCGCGACTTCGACCGCGCGCCCCACGCCAGGTGGCCGGTGCTGTGCCTGCTGCACGGGGCGCACGACGACCACACGTCGTGGACGAGGGAGACGGACATCGAGGCGTTCACGGCGGACAAGGGCGTCCTTACCGTGCTGCCGTACTCGGGGCCCACGGGCATCCCGACCGACTGGTGGCGTTGGGGGCGTCCTGGGGCGCCCGACTACGAGACGTTCCAGGTGGACGAGGTGATGGACGTGCTGCGGTGCGGCTACCGCGCCGCGCGCGCACGCGCCGTCGCCGGGATCTCGACGGGCGGCTACGGCGCGATGGCCCAGGCGGCCCGCCACCCCGGCGCCTTCCGCGCCGCCGCGTCGTACAGCGGGCTGACCGACACGACGCTGCGGGGCATGCCCGCGTTCGTCCACTCCCTCGTGGCCCGCGAGCATCTGCCCCCGCGCTCCCTGTGGGGCAGCCCGCGCGCCCAGTCGGCCAACTGGCACGCGCACAACCCCCGTGCGGGCGCGAGGGCGTTGCAGGGCACGGCCCTGTACGTCTCGTGCGGCAGCGGCGGTGGCGACGGCAGTGGCGGCGGGGCGCTCAAGCATGCCGAGGACCCCTGGCGCGCCGAGGTGCTGGAGAGCGTCATGTGGACAGCGGCCAAGAGCTTCACCGCCCGGCTGGAACAGCTCGGCATCCCGGCGACGACGCACCTCTACAGCGGCGGCACGCACACCTGGCCGTACTGGTGGCGCGAGTTCCGCCGCTCATGGCCACTCCTGGCCCAGTCCCTCGGCCTCGGCTCCGACTCCGAGCCCGGTTCCGGTTCCGGTCCCGAGCCCGGTTCCGGGTCCGGTTCCGGCGGCAGAGGCGGCACATAACCCAGGCGCCCCGCCACAGGGCCGCCCCGCAGCAGGGGCCTGGTTGCTCCCCGGGCCCCGTCGAGGGCCGCCGGGACCGTGGAAATCCCCCGACTACGGGACCGGCGGCCCACCCCCGCGCCCATGCCCGGACGCGGCGCCCCGCGCCGCGCCCGCGCTCTTCCGCCGCTGCTCGACGGTCCCGTTCCGGCCGCCGCCGGACAGCTTGTCGAGCAGCACCCGCACGCGCAGGGCGATCTCCAGGTCGAACCGCGCGCCCGGATCGCGCCAGCCCTCCCCGTACAGCTCCTCGATCTGCCGCAGCCTGTAGCGCACGGTCTGCGGATGGACGCACATGCGCCGGGCGACCTCGGGTGCGCTGCCGCCCGACTCCAGGCACGTCAGCATCGTCTCGGCGAGGCGGTCGCGCTGCTTCGGGGTCAGTTTCGCCAGTGGCGCCAGGGTGTGCTCTGCGAGGCGGCGGATCAGCGCGTCGTCGTCCAGCAGGATCAGCGTCGAGAGGTGATCGTCGCAGTGCACGACCCGGCGTCCGTCGCCCAGCCCGTGCTGGGCCAGGTCCAGCAGCTTCCGCGCGCGACGCGCTGAAGCGGCGGCCTGCGACACGGGCACTGCGGGCCCGATGGCGGCCCGCCAGCCGCGCAGCCTGCGCTCCCACTCGGCCTTGGGGCTGGCGGGCCGGGCGGGGAGGAGGAGAAAGGGATCGGCGCGGTGCGTGTCGGCAAGCGCCTCGCTGCCCCAGGGCGCGGGCCCTGCGGCGAGCGCGTCCCTGCGGGGGCGCGGCAGCAGCGCGACCGCGACGACGGAGTCGGGCAGCGGCCAGCGCGCCGAGCGGGACAGTTCCCTGATCGTCCTGGCGGGCACCTCCTGCGCGGTGAGGAGGAGTTCGAGGAGCCGTCTGCGCTGCTCCAGCTCCTCCGTGGTGACCGAGCGCTGGGCCTCGCGGTAGCCCTCGGCTGTGCGGGTGGCCAGTTCGTCGATGTACTCGAAGACGGCCTCCGCGAGCTGGTACATGCGCGCGGCGGGGATGCCCGCCTGTCGTCCGAGCGCCACCCAGCGGCGCCAGGCGATCCTGGCGCCGAGCCGGTAGGCCGCCTGGAGCGCCTCCAGATCGTGGCCCTCCAGCATCCGGTCGCGGCCGAGGGCGCGGTAGAGCTGCGCCGTCCGGGGGTCGAGCCCTGCGGGGGCCTGCGGGTCCGCGACCCGGTCCACGAACGTGCTGAGCGCGTGCACGACCCCGCGCCGTACGAGCCGCTCGTCGCGTTCCCCGGGGCGGGCCGTTATCCCGGGTATGGTCCGCCGGATCTCCCGTATGGTCTCCTCGGCCAGATCCCCCAATTCCGAACGCATTCGGGGGGCCATCTCACGCGGCAGTAACGTCCACTCGCTGCCCGCGGAAGACATTAAGGGCAGCCTCCTTTCGCGGGAATTCTTGAATACACAATCAGACAGTGCGTCATTCCGCAGTACCCGTCGCCTGCTCGCGACGGTGCAGAAGCTTATGACCCGGTATCCTCCGTGAAACACCTCATTTCCGGCCACCCCACCCGCCGTTCCCGTTCCCGTTCCTGTTCACGTTCGCGTTCGCGTTCGCGTTCGCGTGAGAGGAACGGCCGTGAATTCCTCCCGTCCTTGGGCTCCTCCGGATTCGGGGCCCGGCCGGCCCGGTCGGTTCGGTCCGTGCCGGATTACCCCCGTGCCCGGCCCGGCCGCCGGATCCCGGCGCGTGGGAGCGCCGGGAGAAAGCGTCCGGTGCGGGCCATGTAGCGCCGGTACTCGGCCCCGTAGCGCGGCGAACGGACCATGCGCCGCTCCTCGCGCACCGCGCTGACGTGCAGCGCGACCCCTCCGTAGCAGAGCGCGGCGAGGGTCACCCCGTGCGGCAGCAGGGCGAGGGCCGCGAGGAGCGCCAGCAGGAAGGCGGCGCAGAGGGGGTGGCGCACGTGCGCGTAGGCGCCGTGCGTGACGAGCCGGTGCGGAGCCTCCCCGTCCCCCTCCCCCGGTGAGCGGTGGTCGCCGTGGCTGCCGAGGACCCTGGCGATCAGGAAGACGGACGCCGCGCTCAGGGCCAGCGAGGCGCCGGTCAGCGGAGCCTGCCAGCCGACGGGGGTGAGGGGCCGCCACCCCAGCACGGCGGCGCCCGCGACGAACAGCGGGGCCGTCAGAAAGGGCAGCGCCGTCAGCCACCAGCGCGCGGGGAGTTCGCCGTCGGGGCGCGGGAGCGGACCCGGGAGGAGCCTCGGGAGCGTGGCGATGAGCGCGAAGTTCAGCAGCAGCGGCCAGAGCGCGGGGTCCGCGGGATGTGTGGGCTGCGCCGGGCGCGCGGGGAGTACGGCGAGGTCGCGGCGGGCGACGGCGGCCGAGGGCCGCGTCCGCACCTCCCCTCCCGACGCGTCGGCCCGGCCGCCCCGCGACGTCGGGGGCGACGGGGAGGACGGGGAGGACGGGGAGGTGACGACGATCCGGTGCGCGGGGACGTCGCCCACGGAACGGGCCCACCCGTCGGACGCGCCGTGCCCCTCCGGGGTGGCGGCGCGCGGCGCGAGCGCGGGGAGGACGAGCAGGGCCAGCGCCGCGCCCGCGACGGCCAGCAGCGGCACGGACCCCCACGCCGCCGAGCCGGACGGGCCGGGCGCGCCGACCGGACGCCACGGACGCCTCACGGCCGGCCCAGCAGCCGGGCCAGGTCGCCGAGCGTGGTCACCTCGCGCAGCCCGGCGTGCGCCCGCACGTCATCGCCCTCCTCTTCGAGGTCCACCGCCATCTCGACCAGCAGGAAGCTCTCGGCGGCCAGTTCGCGCAGGGTGGTCGCGGGCGTGAGCCGTTCGACGGGCAGGGACAGCGTCGCGCCGACGCGCGCGGCGACCTCGTCGAACGTGACGGAGGGCGAAGGCGGAGAGGGGGCGGGCGCAGGCGCCCACGGCTCCGGGACGCCCCCGCCGCCCCCGCCCTCGGACCCGGACCCGGACCCGGAGCGCCGGTGAAAGGCCGCGGCCACCGTCAGCCAGGTGTCACCGCAGTGCCCCGTGGCGTAGCCGAAGACGGCGCCGCCCTCACCCATGCCCTCACCCTCCGCCTCACCGCCGCGCCGCCCCGCCCGCCCCTGCCGCGCCGCCGCGTTCGCGGGGAGGTAGTCGGCGAGCGTGGTGCGCGCGTTGGCGGGGTCGGCCTTGAACAGGGCCTCCTTCACCGTCCACAGCCGCGCCAGTTCGTCGGCCCGCTCCGCCTCCGGAAGCCCCGCGAGCCAGTCGCGCTCGCGGTCGCCGAGGAAGAAGCGGCCCGCGTCCGGCCGCACGGTCCGTGCCCGTACGGCGTCGGCGTCGGCCTCGGCGTCGACGCCGACGTCCACGCCGACCCCGGCCAGCGCGGGCCCGGCGTACGCCGCCGCTGCCGCCGCCGCTGCGCCCCTGGTGTGGGACAGCGAGAGCCACGGGTGCGGGAAGGCGTATCCGGCCGAGTCGGCAGGTTCGCCGAGCATGCCGAGGAGCAGCCGCAGCGCGAACCGCGAGATCAGCCACTGGCGCTGCCGCTCCTCGCCGGACAGCGCCCGGACGGTGGCGCGTTCGCGGCGGGTCAGCGTCCGCTCGGGCAGCCGGGCACGGGTCAGCACGGCCAGCACCCGCGCGTCGCGCCCCGGAGGACGCCCCACGGGGCCCTCCGCGCGCCAGGGCACGGCGCTCACGCCGCACCGCCCCGCGTCCACGCGCCGTCGCGCACCCGCACGGCCGCGTCCTCCAACTGCGGCCAGGAGGCGGGGTCCGTGCCGTGCCTGTCGACGACGGCCAGCAGCCACCGCTCGACGCCGAAGGCCGTGCAGGCGCTGTGGGCCGGACGGTCGCCGCGCGTGATGCCGAAGGCGGTGCCGAAGTGGTCGTGGTGCCGGTTCGCCGAGGCGAGGGCGAGGCCGCCGTCACCGTCACCGTCGCCGCCGTAGAGCGCCTCCCGCTTGACGGGCTGTACGCGCTGGAAGACGCCGCGCGGGTCACGGCCGGGCCGGAAGACCGAGTCGGTCGCCCGGTGCCAGCGCAGCGGCACCTGCACCAGCGCGCCGAACCGGTCCACGACGGCGCGGCCACGCTCCAGGAAGGACGCGGTCTCCCTGCCCGTACCGACGCAGACGATCTCCCGCATGGTGAAGCTGCTCATGCGGCGCAGCGGCGCGTAGCTCCCCTCGTTCCTGAAGCAGGTGTTACGGGTCGTCAGGTACAGGGCGCGCTCCAGCCGTGCGCCCTGGTGGCGGACGTAGAGGTGGTAGCAGGCCGAGGGGGTCAGCACCCGGTCGGGCGGGGCGAGTTCGGCGCCGACGACGCGGCCACTGGCGTCCACGCCCGGCCCGTCGACGAACTGGTTGAGGCTGTGCTCGTCGGGGCGCAGTCCGGTGGCGAGGACGGCGTGGTGCGGGAACGCGCGCAGGTACCCGGCCCGTTCGGCGCTCTCGGCGGGCAGCGCCGCCGGGTGCTGCTCCTCCTCCGCGCCCCAGATCGCGGCGAGCCGCAGGAAGGCGCGGTCGCAGTCCTCGGCGAGGCGCAGCAGGGGCCCGCTCAGCGCCGCCTGGCCGGAGGCGTCCCAGGTCAGTCCCGCGCGGGCCAGTGCCTCCACGGTCACCCCGCACGCGCCGCCCGCGCCGTTCACCCTGCTCGCCCCGTTCACCGCGGCTTCCCCGCCCGCGCGCCGCCGCCGTCCGCTCCGGACACGTCGTGGACGGACACGTCGTGGAGGGACGCGTCGTGGAGGGACGCGCGGGGAACGGGTAAGTCGTGCGCGTACGAGTCGACGTATGCAGCCGTCACTACAGCACTCCCCTGGCCCGCTGCCGCGGTCCGTGGTCTCGTGATCCCGCGGTACCGGGTCTCGTGTGGTCCCATTGGCCCCCGCTCGGCCCTCGCGCTCAGCCTCACACCGCGCCACCTGCCGATCCATGACCGGCTGCTGCGGATTCCGCCGCGCTCACTGTGCGCCGCGCACACCGCTCGGGCCGGGTCCCGACGGCAGGGTGCGCAGCGCGACGAGGGTCATCTGGCAGGCCAGTTGGTGGCGCTCGTCGTCGAGCGAGCCGCCGGTCAGCTCCTCGACGCGGCGGAGCCGGTTGAGGACGGTGTTGCGGTGGCAGTGGAGCTGGTGCGCGGCCTTGGAGGCGGAACGGCCGCTGCGGAACCAGGCGTCGAGGGTGTCCAGCAACAGCTCCCTGCCCTGGCGGTCGCACTCCAGGAGCCGTCGGAAGGTGTGCTTCGCCAGGCGCCGCGCGACGTACGGGCTGGTCACCACGAGGGCCTCCAGCAGCCGGTCGTCGAAGACGGCGACACCGGTCGCGCCCGGCGCGGCCAGCGTCTGGAGCGCCGTCTCCGCGTAGTGGTGCGCCGTCGCCACCTCGGCGAGGGTCCCGACCTCGGCCGAGACGCCGACGCGGCGCGTGTCCGCTGCCACGAGCCAGTCGGTGAGCCGCCGCAGCGGGGTACGGCCCAGCTCCAGCACGCCGATCTCGCGGTCGGCCCGCACGCGCCACGCGGCCCGTACCGCCCCGGCGGGGACGGCGCGGCTGAGCGGATGCGCGGGCCGCTCACCGGCCCCAGGACCCTGGCTCTGGCCCTGCCCCGGCCCGGACCCCTGGCCCGACCCCGATGCCGACCCCGATGCCGGTCCCGGTCCCGGTCCCAGCCCCGGGAACGGGCCCAGCCCCGGCCGTCGGGGCGCGACGATCACCACGAACCGGCCCTGCCGGGGGAAGCCGAGCACGACCTGGGCCTCGGCGGCCACGGACGGCTCGGCGCCGCGCCCGTCGATGAGCCGGTCGAGGAGCGCGTTGCGCCGCTCCGCCGTGCGCCAGGCGGGGTTGCCGGTACGGGCTGCGCGGTGCCCCTCGATGAGGGCGTGGGAGTAGCCGTCGAGCGCCTCCCAGACGGGGCCGCTCTCGTCGATGAGCCGCTGCACCGTGTCGGGCGGCCCGGAACGCGCCTGGTCGAACAGCCGCTGCCACAGCACCTGGGTGGCGAGCCGGTGCGTGTGCAGCAGGGACTCGACGGTCACTCCCTTGCGGGCCCGGCAGTGCCCCCACTCCTCGGGGGCCGTGACGGCGTCGTCCCCCAGGGGCGGCATGCCCGCGAGCATCCGGAGGAAGGCGAGGACGTTCTCGCGCAGCGAGCGCCGGAACTCGGCCTCGGCGTCCTTTTCCAGGACCAGCTCCTGACGGTCGACGATCAGTTCCATGAGCTGGTCGATCAGTTGCGGAAGCTGCTCGATCAGCGACTCGGCGAGCGCGGGCACGACCACCAGATGCCCACTGTTCCCTCTGTTTCCGCTGTTCCCGTTCCGCCCGCTCCTCCTCCCCGCCCCGTTCTTCTCGCGACGCGCGCGTTCCCCCGGTGGCGGCAGTGCCCCTGACATGCGAAACCCCTTCTCGTCGGGCAGCGCGGAATCCGTCAGCGGTTGACCGCTGAACGGGTATCCGACTGGGTGGTCGGTCACCGCAACCCCGTTGTCACGCACGCTAGGAGTAATCCGAAGAAGACGCAGAGTGTTCACCATTGGTGTGACGATCGCCACGAACAGCTAAAGGTTCTTCACAATCCCCGCTATATCTTCATGCGTGACGACATGCGTCAACCCCGCCCGGACGCAGGGCCGTCGGGCCCCGCGCCGGTCCCGGGCAGGCCCCCGCTCAGCGGCGCCGCCTCCCGCGCGCCGCCGCCTCCGGGCCACGCAGCACCCGGGCCGCCATGCGCGGCGCGAACAGCGCCGAGGGCGGGTCGAGCAGCATCGTCACCCGCAGCAGGCCCGCCGCCACCACGGGGTCGTGGTGGGCGACCCGGCGCAGCCGCAGCATGTAGCCGTCCGCCAGCCGGGCGCTCCGCGCCCGCTTGCCCTCGGCCCCCGGCAGCGTGAGATCGGCCTCCGCAGCGAGCCGCCACGGGGTGTCCAGCACCTTGGCAGCGGCGCGGTAATAACGTCGCGGCAGCTCCTCCTGGCCGCCCTCCCGCAGACACCGCTCCAGCACCTGGGCCTCCAGCACGGCGACGGTCATGCCCTGCCCGTACACGGGGTTGAAGCTGCACACCGAGTCCCCGACGGCGACCAGCCCGTCGGGCAGCGCCGTCAGCTTCTCGTACCACCGCCGCACGCCGTCGGGGAAGCGGTAGGCGAACCCGTCGTCCAGCGGCTCGGCCCTGCTCAGCGCCGCCTCGACGCGCGGCGGCACGAAGGTGCGGGCAAAGGCCCTGAACTCCGCCAGGTCCGTGGGCGGATGGTCGCCCTGCACCCCGGAGAGGGTCAGCAGCCAGCGGTCGCCCTCCTGGAGCATCCCCGCCAGACCACGGGTGGGATGCCCCGGCACGGAGGCGACGAGGAGCGCCCTGTCGGAGCCGAGCGCGTCCTCGGGCATGCGGAAGAGGCGGCTGGTGTAGCCCAGATCGACCTTGACGCGTCGCTCCGACGGGCGCGCGTACCCCAGTTCCGCCAGCCACGCGGCGCCGCGCCCCGCACGTCCGAGAGCGTCCACGACCAGCTCGCCGCGCACCACTTCCCCGCCCGTGCCGCCCTCGGCGACCGACGGGCGCCCACGAGTCCGTATCCGTACGCCGGTGACGCGCGAGCCCTCGGCGGTCAGCCCGGTCGCGTCGTACCCCTCGATGATCTTCACCTGGCCGAGCGCGGCCACCCGTTCGCGTACCACCGACTCCAGCAGCGGTCTGGACGCCTGCACCATGCGCGCCCGGGCGTCCCCGCGCGCCAGCTCGCCCCCGGCGAGGTTGTACGACGCCTCGGTCAGCAGCGTGCTCACCGGGGCGCCCAGGCTCTCCAGTTCGCCGGTGAGGCCGGGGAAGAGCACATCGATCGCCTCCCCGCCGCGCGCGAGCAGCGCGTGCACGTGCCGGCCCTGCGGCACCCCGCGACGCGGCACCGCCTCACCCGGCAGCCGGTCGCGCTCCACCACCGTCACCCGGTCGAAGTGCCACGCCAGCGCCCTGGCCGCCAGCAGACCGCTGATCCCGGCTCCGAGCACGATCGCGTGCCCCATCCGTTCACCCCGCCTTCCCTTCGGGCCGCCGCGCCGGACCGTCCGGCCGGTCCGGTCCAGTCCCACGGGCCTGGGCCCGGCCCCCACCCACTCACCGCACCCCCACTCTCCGCACCCCCGTGAATTGCGCAAGGACCGGGCTCAGCCGACGCCCCTTTCCAGCCGCGCGGCACACCCCGGCGGCACCGGCGCCAGGGCGCACGAGCGGCGAGCGAGCAGCGGCGGAACGGGGCGCGAGCAGCGGGGAACGGGGCGCGACGGCGCTGCCGCATGGCGGGAAAACAGGGGGAAACGTGGCGGAGTCATGGGTGAGTCATGGGGGAACCGTGGGGGGAGTTCGCCGTCCTCCGGCCGTTGACCCAGGTGGAGGCATGGCGTGGGGCGCTCGTGCGAACCCGCGCGCGGTTCACGCGCGCCTCGTGCCGTTCCGGAAGAGGATCGGCTAGCGATGGAGCATGAGCGATCTTCTGGACGCCCTGGAGAACCAGGCATTTCTGACCGACGCCCTGGAGGAGCACTTCGGACGTCCGCGCGGCTGGCCGCTCAGGATCAGGGCGGCCTGCGCCCAGTTGCGCAGCCTCCACCACCTCATGGGCGAGGCCGACTACGCCGCGTTCCTGGACTGCGTCGTCCGCGCCCTCGACCACCAGCGGGAGCCCTTCGCCGAGTTCCCTTCCCGCCCGTACAGCACCTGCCTGGCGCAGGCGCTCAAGGAGCGCTACGGCGAACGGGTGCCGGAGACCGCCGAGGTCGCCTGGCACACCGTGCTGGGGCTGTGCAGCCTGCTCGGCGACGAGGACTTCGACCGCGTCATGCTCGCCGCCGCGTGCGCCAAGGCAGGCGGCGAGGCCAGGGAGCACGCGCTCTCGTGACGTCCCGTCACCCGGCGCGCTGCGTCAGCGTCAGCTAGACAGCGGCTGTTCCGCCGTCTCGGCGGTGGCCGTCGGCGCCTTGGCCGCGGGGCCCGCGGGCGGCGTGCGGCCCAGCAGGCGGCGCATCCCCTCCACGGCGGGGGCCGTCCAACGGGCGGCGAGCGGGCCCGCGATCACGAGCAGCAGGACGTACGCCGTCGCGAGCGGGCCGATGCGGGGTTCGACGCTGACCGCGAGCCCCGCGATGACGATGGAGAACTCGCCGCGCGCCACCAGCGCCCCGCCCGCGCGCAGCCGTCCGCGCGGGCTGATCCCGGCGCGCCTGGCCGCGTACCAGCCGGTGAAGACCTTGGTGCAGATGGTCACGACGGCCAGCAGCAGCGCGGGGAACAGCACGGGCGGGATGTCCGACGGGACCGTCGAGAGCCCGAAGAAGACGAAGAAGATCGCGGCGAAGAGGTCGCGCAGCGGGGTCAGCAGGGCGCGGGCGTTCTCCGCTGTCTCGCCGGAGAGCGCGATGCCGACGAGGAACGCGCCGACGGCGGCCGAGACCTGGAGCTTCTGGGCTATCCCCGCGACCAGCAGCGTGAGCCCGAGCACGACGAGGAGCAGCATCTCGGGGGTGTCGGAGCTGACGGCCTTGCTGATGGCCCGGCCGTGCCGCAGCGCGGCGTAGAGGACGAGGCCGACGGTGCCCAGGGCGATGATCAGCGTGACACTGCCGCCCGCGAGCCCGACTCCGGCGAGCAGCGCGGTCAGCAGCGGAAGGTAGACGGCCATGGAGAGGTCCTCCATGACCAGCACGCCGAGGATGACCGGGGTCTCCTTGTTGCCGAGGCGGCCGAGTTCGGTGAGGACCTTCGCGATGACGCCGGACGAGGAGATCCAGGTGACGCCCGCGAGCGCGACGATCGCCGCAGGCCCCCAGCCGAGCAGGAACCCGGCGACGGCCCCAGGGGTGGCGTTGAGCAGGAAGTCGACGATGCCGGAGGGGTACTGGGTCTTGAGGCTGGTCACCAGCTCGGACGCCGTGTACTCCAGACCGAGCAGCAGCAGGAGCAGCAGCACCCCTATCTCGGACCCGACCTCGATGAACTCCTCGGTGGAGGTCAGCGGGAAGAGACCGCCCTGCCCGAACGCGAGCCCGCCCAGCAGGTAGAGGGGGATCGGGGACATACCGATGCGCCCGGCGAAGCGGCCGACGAGGCCCAGGCCGAGGATCACGGCCCCCAGCTCGATCAGGAGGACGGTGGTGTCGTGCACGTGCTGGACCTGCCCCTTCTTTGCCCTTGTCTCGTTCGCCCGGCCCCGCTCCCGCTCCTGGACCGCCCGAAGCCCCCCGGCCTCTCTGTGCTGTTTCCGCCTTACGCGTCCTCGCCCTGGATGCTCGCCTCAGTCGCCTGTCCCAGTCGCCCGTCTCAGGTGCCCGAGATGATGCGGGTCAGTTCGTCCACGCCCTCGCGGGTGCCGACCGTGACCAGTGCGTCCCCCGCCTCCAGCCGGAAGTCCGGGCCCGGCGAGGGGATCGGACCCGTGCGGCGCAGCACCGCGACGATGGAGGCGCCGGTGAGCGTGCGGGCGCGGGTGTCGCCCAGCGGACGGCCGCGGTACGGGGACTGCTTGGTGAGCGGGATGCGCTCGGTGACCAGGTCCAGATCCAGGTCGCCCGTGCCGAGCCTGGGCCCCTCCGCCGGTTCCAGCAGGTCGGCCAGCGAGGCCGCCTCGTCCGGGTCGAGGGGCACGGTGGCCTGGCAGGCGTCGGGGTCCTCGGGGTTGAAGAACCCGATGAAGCGGCGTCCGTCCTGGTGGGCGACGACAGAGATATGGCGGCCTGCGCGTGTGGCGATGTCGTACTGCGTGCCGACTCCCGGCAGCGGGGTGCGCTGCGTGGTCATGGCTGCCTCGGCCTCCTCGGACGTGTGCGCGGACGAGCCGTCTCTCGCGGACACGGCCAAGGAGGATCTTAACGCTTCCTTTATTCGAACGAGAGAGCGTCCCACCACCCGAAACGGCGCGCGGTACGACGGATGGGTACGACCCCGTACGGCCCTGTGCCCGCGCGGGGCCCCCGCTCCCGCCGGGCCGGATCACGCTCCGTCCGGGTCGGCCCTCTCCAGCGCGGGCCTCGGCCCCGGGCCCATCTCCGTCAGCAGGAAGTCCGCCGCAGCCGTGTCCGTGACCAGGCTGGTGACGAGCCCGGAGCGCAGCACGGCGCCGATCGCCGCCGCCTTGCGGTGGCCGCCCGCGATGGCGACGACCTCGGGGATGCGCCGCAGCCGCTCCGCCTCGACGGTGATGCAGCGCTCGCCGAGATCGCGGCCGATGCGGCGGCCGTGCGCGTCGAAGAGGTGCGCCGACATCTCGGCGGCGACGCCCAGCGAGGAGTAGTGCGCGCGCTCCTCGTCGCTGAGCATGTCGTGCACCGTGGAGATGCCCGGCTCCCACGAGCCGATGGAGACCGCGGCGACGGTGACCTTGTCGAAGTACTCGAAGGCGCGGGCGATGCCGGTCTGGCTGCGCAGCGCGGTGGCCGTCGACGGGTCGGGCAGCAGCATGGGCGCGTAGATGGGGTGCGCCTCTCCCCCGGCGACCTCGGCCGCCCTGCGCACGGCCTCGACGGAGCCTCGGTCGGCCGTGCCCGCGTCATAGACGCCGGTGAGCTGGACGACGGTGCACGGCGGCAACTGCCGCAGCGCGGTGGCCATGTGGATGGTGGAGCGCCCCCAGGCGAGGCCGAGGACGTCGCCCTCGGTGACCAGCTCGCCGAGGAGGTCGGCCGCGACCTCGCCCAGGTTCTCCGGGTCGGCGCCGTCGTCGGCGGACTCGGAGGAAGCGGGCTCGTTCACGGTCCCCGAGGGGGACTCGACCACGACCACGTGCCGCAGCCCGTAGCGGGCGCGGAGCGCGTCGGAGCGCTCGGCGTCAAGCTCTGCCGGAACCCGGATCTCGATCCGGACCAGGTCCCGCTCAAGGGCCGTCTCCAGCACCCTCGCCACCTTGAAGCGGCTCACCCCGAACTCGTCGGCGATCTGGATCTTGGACTTGCCCTCGAGGTAGAAGCGACGGGCCATCGCCGCCGCCTGCATGAGCTCGGCGGGCCCCATACGTGTGGTCCGACCCGACGACACCGCACTCACCTCACTGTCCTGCTGTATGTGCGCAATAGCGCTGGGCGTTCATCCTTGCAGATCCGGCGTGACCTTGATCCCACTTGTGCACGGTGCACCGATGCGGGCGCGCGCACGCCGGGGGTACTCAGTGGGAGCACGAGGCCCGGCCCGCGGCCTCCTCGGCCTGGGTGCGCAGTGCGCGCACGGCGGCCGAGGGGTCGTCGGTGCCGTAGACGGCGGAGCCCGCGACGAACACGTCGGCGCCCGCTTCCGCGCACCGCTCGATGGTGGAGGCGGAGACTCCGCCGTCGACCTGGAGCCACATCTCCAGGCCGTGCTTGTCGATGAGCTGCCGCGTCCTGCGGATCTTCGGCAGCATGATGTCGAGGAACGCCTGCCCGCCGAAGCCCGGCTCCACCGTCATCACGAGCAGCATGTCCAGCTCGGGCAGCAGGTCCTCGTAGGGCTCGATGGGTGTGGCGGGCTTGAGCGCCATCGAGGCGCGGGCGCCCTTGGCCCTGATCTCGCGGGCCGTACGGACGGGAGCGGCGGCGGCCTCGGCGTGGAAGGTCACGGAACCGGCCCCGGCCTCCACGTACCGCGGGGCCCAGCTGTCCGGGTCCTCGATCATCAGGTGGCAGTCGAGGGGGATGTCCGTCGCCCTGCTCAGCGATTCCACGACCGGGACTCCGAGCGTGAGGTTCGGGACGAAGTGCTGGTCCATCACGTCGACGTGGAGCCAGTCGGCGCCCTCGACGGCCTTGGCCTCGTCTGCGAGACGGGCGAAGTCCGCGGAAAGGATGCTGGGATTGATCAGAGCCATACGTTACACCTATCACAAAACCGCAGGTCAGAGGCGTTGAGCGGCCTCCGTATCAGCAAGCGGCCAGCACCGTTCCGAGGGCGGCCTCAGCAGCCGACGGGGGAGCGTGTCCGCGGCATGGGACCGCTCCCGGAAAAGCGCGACCCTGCCCAGCCAACCATAGGCCCCCGGTTCACCGGTCCCGATCATGCGCGGCGGACGGTACGGGGCGAGGGCCGCCCCTCTCCGCGTCTCCCCCCCGCCGCCGTCAACGACCTTACGGGGAACGGTACTTGGGGGCGGCACAGGGGGTGGAAGGAGGCGGAAGGGGGCACCCCTGGACCGGCCGGGACAGCGAAGCGGCCCGCGGCGGGGGCCGCGGGCCGGAGGGAGAGACGGGGGGGGCGGGGGCGGGCTTCGACCGGGGCCGGACAGGGCCGGACAGAGCCGGACGGTGGCGCGAACCGGCCGGTGAAGCGCTCAGCCCGTGATCTGCCGCGCCTCCCCGCCTCCGCTGATCTGGATCTTGCGGGGCTTGGCCTGCTCGGCGACCGGGACGCGCACGGTGAGCACACCCGCGTCGTAGGAGGCGCTGATCCGGTCGGTGTCCAGGGTGTCTCCGAGGAAGATCTGCCTGCTGTAACGCCCCGTCGGACGCTCCGCGGCGATCTGCTCGGCGCCCTCGGGCGCCGGGGAGCGGCGCTCGGCGCGGACGGTCAGCACGTTCCGCTCGACATCCAGGTCCACGGACTCGGGGTCGACGCCCGGCAGATCGAGGTGGACCACGACCTCGTCGCCATGACGGTAGGCGTCCATCGGCATCCCGACGGGACGCGCGGCGGTCCCGAAGACCTGCCCGGCCAGCCTGTCGAGGTCACGGAACGGGTCGGTACGCATGAGCATCACGGTCATCTCCTTCCGCGAGCGAATCTCCGGCCGGAGACGGGCCGTCCCCGGCGCTGCGATGCCCTACACCCATGTATATAGCTCACCACCATGAAACTTGACAAGTAGCGGCTCAACTTCGATGTCTGCGCAGGTCAGAACGGTGCTACGGCGCTCGCCCGGGAGGCTGCACGGGGCAGCCGGGGCCTGTCGGCCCGTGTTCCGGCCGTGCCCGGACCGCGCTCAGCCCGTACGGCGCAGCAGCGCCAGGTACATCGCGTCCGTGCCGTGCAGATGCGGCCAGAGCTGGACGTCGGGGCCGTCGCCGAGCGCGGGGACGCCGGGCATGAGGGGCCGTGCGTCGAGCAGTTCCGCTTCGCTCTCCTTGAGCAGGTCGTCGACCACGGCGCGGGTCTCGGCCAGGTGCGGCGAGCAGGTCGCGTAGCCGACGATCCCGCCCACGCGCACCGAACGCAGCGCCTGCCGCAGCAGGTCGCGCTGGAGCGGAGCGAAGCCCTCCAGGTCCTCGGGGCGACGGCGCCAGCGGGCCTCGGGGCGGCGGCGCAGCGCGCCGAGCCCCGTGCACGGCACGTCGACCAGCACCCGGTCGAAGGCGCCGGGGCGCCAGGGCGGACGGGTGCCGTCGGCGGTCACTACCTCGTAGGGGCCCGGATTCCCCTGGAGCGCGCGGGCCACGAGCCCCGCGCGGTGCGGCTGCTTCTCCGCTGCCAGCAGCGCGGCCCCGCGCCCGGCCGCCAGCGCGCCCAGCAGCGCCGCCTTGCCCCCGGGTCCGGCACAGGCGTCGAGCCACAGCCGGTCCCCGCCCTCCAGCGGGGCGTTCGCGAGTGCGATGGCCACAAGCTGGCTGCCCTCGTCCTGCACACCGGCGCGCCCCTCGCGTACGGCCTGGAGCGCGCCGGGCTCACCGCCCTCGGCGAGCCGCACAGCGTACGGCGACCAGCGGCCAGGCAGCGCCTCGCCCTCGACCCGCTCGTCGTCCAGCAGCTCCTGGGCCGTGGAGCGCCCCGGGCGCGCGACGAGGGTGACCTCGGGCCGCTCGTTGTCGGCTTCGAGCAGGTCCTCCATGCCCGCGCGCCCGCCGCCGAGCGAGTCCCACAGCGCCGAGACGACCCAGCGCGGGTGCGCGTACCGGATGCCGAGGTGCTCCTCGGCGTCCTCGTCGTACGGGGGCGCGACGCGGTCCAGCCAGCCGTCGAGGTCGTCGGCGGCGATCTTGCGGAGCACCGCGTTGACGAACTTGGCGCGCCCGTCCCCCAGCACGACGCGCGCCAGCTCGACGGTCGCGCTCACGCCCGCGTGCTGCGGGATACGGGTGCCGAGGAGCTGGTGCGCGCCCAGCGACAGCACGTCGAGCACGGGCGGGTCCACGTCGCGCAGCGGCCTGTCGACGCACTCGGAGATGATCGCGTCGTACGTGCCCTGCCTGCGCAGCGTCCCGTAGACCAGCTCGGTGGCGAGCGCGGCGTCCCGGGTGTCCAGCTCGCCCGCCTCACGGGCCTTGCGCAGCAGCGGGGGCAGCACGAGGTTGGCGTAAGCGTCCCGCTCGTCGACGGCCCGCAGCGCCTCGAAGGCGAGGATACGTACGGGGTCCCGCTTGGGGCGGCGGTAGGGCTTGGCGGGGCGGCGTGGCCGATTGCTCACGGGTGAAGGTGCTCCGGTGCGGTGATGACGAGGGCGGGGGCGGGGGCGAGCGGCTGTGGTGCTGTGGTGACCGCCCTCTTCAGCCTACGCCGCACGCCCGAGGGAACGGCCAACGGCCCGCGCGCC